>JAYUCP010000106.1:0-36717 GCA_043740245.1 Acidobacteriota bacterium
CGAGACCGCGCCGCTCGAATTGAACCTGTTGCAGGTCGAAGTTGAGCGCCTGCGTTCGCGGCGCGCGCTGATCGAGGGACGCTTGCAGGCCGCGTTGATACTGCTGAAGAGTCGCGCGGGCATTCCGCCCGACGAAACGTTGCGACTGCGCGAAGACCTTGCCACGCTCGTCTTGCCCGCCCCGCCCGCTTCGGTCGAAGCGGCAGTCGAGATCGCGCTGCGCTCGCGCCCCGACTTGCGGCTTGCCCGCTTGAATGAAGAAGCCGCGCAGGCCGGCTTGCGGCTCGCCCGCGCACAGGCGACGCCGGATGCGACGGTCTTCACCCGCTACACTTTTGATCGCACGCTCACCGACCTGCCCGTGCCGCTCGTGCCGGTGCCGAATTACAGCCGGCGCGTGACGTTCGGCGTCTCCTTCGGCTTGCCGCTCTTCAACAAAAATCAGGGCGGGCAGGCCGAAGCGGCGGCGACCATTGCGCAGGCGCAGCGGCGGCGCGAGTTCGCCGAAGCCGTGGTGCGCGCCGAAGTCACCAGCACTTATACGCGCTATCAGGCGGCGCAAGCGGCGCTCGCCACTTTTGAGCGAGGCGTGATCGAACGCTCGAACCAGAACATCCAAACCATTCGCGCCGCTTATCAGATCGGCGCTTATCGCGTCACCGACCTGCTGGCCGAACAACGCCGCCTGGTGGATTCGCAGCGCGATTTCACCGAAGCGCTGACTGAACGTTACCGCGCGCGCGCCGATTTACAGTCGGCTATCGGCGCGCCGCTTACTGCCAAGTGAGTAACCAAGGAAAACAAATGATGACAAGGGCGCGTTAAGGGGTAACTTCCCGCTGTGGGACAAGATGTCATCTTGTCCCACGAAAGAAGGCGCACCGAAAGGGAGAGCAATTAAATGGACTTAAAACAAAACCGAGGCTCACGAGAGTATGAACCGGTTGAACCTGACGAGACGGCGCTCAGGCGCAATTACACCATTCCCATCGTCATCGGCTGTGTGCTGCTGGCGCTGGCCGGCTGGCTGCTGTGGCCGCGCGGTGGCAAGCCCACTACAGCGGATACCGGCGCGCCGAAGGAAAGTAAAGCAATGGCGGCCAACGAAGTCATGCTCTCAGCCGAAGCCGTCAAGACGGCGGGCATCGAACTCGAAGAGGTCAAGCTGCGCGCGGGCGGCGCGATGATGCGCGTCACCGGCACGGTCGAAGCCAATCAGCAACAGACGCAGCAGGTGACGCCGCTGGTTTCGGGGCGCGTCGAGCGCGTCAACGTCGCGCTGGGCGACCGGGTGGCCGCCGGAGCGGTGCTCGCGGTCATCTCCAGCCCGGAGATCGCCGAACTGCGCGGCAAATTCCACGACGCGCATACGCGCCTCGAAATCGCCGAGCGGAACTTCGCGCGCGTGCAGCGGGCTGAGAACCGCGTCGGCTTGCTGCAAGCCAAGGCGAAACTCGATGAAGCCGATGCGACCTTGAAACGCACCCGCCGTTTGATCGAAATCGGCGCGGGCGCGGGCAAAGACCTGATCGCCGCCGAAGCCGTCTACAACTCGGCGAAGGCCGAATACGATTTTCAGGGCAACATCTCGCTGAACAAAGAAGTGGCGGAGGCGCGCGCCGCGGTTGACACCACGCGCGTTGACGTGGCGCACGTGCGCGATCAATTGCGGGCGATGGGCGCGCCTGTGCCCACCGGGGACGAGCCGGACGATCACGAGCGCAACACTTCGCTGGTGTCGCTCAAGGCTCCTGCCTCAGGCAACGTGACAGAACGTCTGGTTAATCAGGGCGCTGGCATCACGGCTGGCACCTCGATATTCACCATCGCCAACATCTCGACTGTCTGGGTCGTCGCCAACGTCCCCGAAGTGCAGATCAATCTGTTGCGCGTCGGGACTCCCGCCGAAGTGCATGCCGCCGCGCTCGGCCCGGACGGCATCGCGGGGCGCGTCAGTTACATTGATCCGAAGCTGGATGAAGGGACGCGCACCGCGCACGTGCGCATCAATGTCGCCAATCCGCGCGAACGGCTCAAGGTCGGGATGTTCGCCGAAGTCAGGTTCCAGACTGGCACGAGCGCGACGGCGGGCGACGAGTTGATGGTGGCATCCGCCGCCGTGCAGCGCATCGGCGAGCGCGCAATCGTCTTTATCCCCAAAGAGGGTCAGGCGGGAAAATACGAGGTGCGCGATGTGCAGCTTGGCGGCGAGACAGAAGGTTACCTGCGCGTGCTGAGCGGGCTGAATGCCGGTGACGGCGTCGTGACCAAAGGCAGCTTCACGCTCAAAACGCGCCTCTTGCGAGGTGAACTGGAAGAGGAATAGTTGGGCCACAGATTGGGGCGCGGCTCAGAAAAACATATTGGGGTAATAATTCTATGATCAGCGGGCTTATCCGCTTTGCCGTTTCGCAACGCCTTCTCATCCTGCTCGTGGTGGTGATTTTAATCGGGGCCGGTGTGTACAGCTTCCAGCGACTGCCGATTGACGCGGTGCCTGACGTGACGAACGTGCAGGTCATCATCCTGACGCCCGCGCCAAGTCTCGCGCCGCTGGAAATCGAGCGGCAGATTACGTTCCCCGTCGAAGTAGCAATGAGTGGCTTGCCCAACGTCGAGGAGATTCGCTCGGTCTCGAAGGTCGGCTTGTCTTTTGTGACCGTGGTGTTCGACGACTCGGTGAGCATCTATTTCGCCCGCCAACTGGTCGGCGAACGGCTGGCCCAGGCGCGCGAACAAATCCCCGCCTCAATCGGCGTCCCGCAAATGGGGCCAATCTCAACCGGCCTCGGCGAAATCTACCAGTACGAAGTCAAGGGCGCGCCGGGCAGCGGCCAGGACCCGACCAGTTTGCGCACGGTGCAGGATTGGATGGTGCGGCGGCAACTGCTCGGCGTGCCCGGCATCACCGAGGTCGGCAGCCTGGGCGGATTGGAGAAGCAGTATCAAGTCCGTCTCGATCCGGCGAAGCTGCAATCCTACGGGCTGACGATTCGCCAGGTGCTGGAATCCGTCGAGAACAACAACGCCAACGCCGGGGGCGCTTACATCGAGCACGGTTCGGAGCAGTATCTGCTGCGCGGCATCGGTCTGGCGCAAACCGCCGATGACATCAGCCAGATCATCGTCAAGACCGGCAAAGACGGCGTCCCCGTTTTCGTGCGCGATGTAGGCGAAGTGGTGACGGGGGCAACGCTCAGGCAGGGCGCGGGCGTTGCCGACGGGGTCGGTGAGATCGTCACCGGCATCGCCATTATGCTCAAGGATGAGAACTCGCGTTCGGTCATTGAGCGCGTGACCGCGCGCGTTGAAGAGATCAAGAAGACACTGCCGAAAGGCGTCAGCGTCGAGCCTTTTTATGACCGCACGGATTTGGTCAACCGCACGATCAAGACGGTTTCCTGGAACCTGATTGAAGGCGCGATCCTGGTCATCATCGTGCTCATCCTGCTGCTGGGTAACTGGCGCGGAGCGTTGCTGGTGGCGACGATCATCCCGCTCTCGATGCTCTTCGCGGTGATCCTGATGCGGCTGTTCGGTGTATCAGGGAATTTGATGAGTCTGGGTGCGCTCGACTTCGGATTGATCGTGGACGGCGCGGTGGTGATGGTCGAGAACGCTGTGCGCCGCCGCGCCGAAGCCCAGCACGCCGGATTGAAGGAGCCGCCCGAGCGCACCATCCTCGAAGCCTGCACGGAGGTTGGCCGCCCCGTCGTCTTCGCCGTCATGATTATTATGATCGTCTATCTGCCGATCCTTTCCCTGACCGGCATCGAAGGCAAAATGTTCAAGCCGATGGCGCTGACGGTCATCTTCGCGCTGATCGGCTCGCTGATCCTTTCGCTGACTTATGTGCCAGCGGCGCTGACATTCATCCTGCGCGGGCAGGTCTCGGAAGAAGAAAGCTTCCTTGTCCGCCAAGCCAAGCGGTGGTATCGCCCGGCGCTCGGCTTCATGACGCGCCGCCACACGCCGGCCATTGCCCTCGCCGCCGCGCTCGTCATCGGGAGCTTAGTGCTCTTCCCGTTTCTCGGCTCTGAGTTCATCCCGCGTCTCGACGAGGGCATGCTCGTTCTCGAAGCGCGCTCGCTCCCCAGCGTCTCGCTCCAGCAGGCCATCCGCTCGCACGTTCAGGCGCAGAAAGTGCTGCTGAAGTTTCCCGAAGTGACCAAAGTCGTCTCGAAGGTCGGGCGCGCCGAAGTGACCATTGATCCGATGAGCGTTGACCTCGCCGATATGTACGTCGCGTTGAAGCCGCCTTCGCAGTGGACGACCGCGCACAATAGAAATGAATTGGTCAATAAGATGGCGGAAGCCCTGGAGCAGGACGCGCCTGATCTGGTCTTCGGCTTCTCGCAGCCGATTGAAATGCGGATGTCGGAGTTGATCGCCGGCGTGCGCTCCGATGTTGCCATCAAGGTGTTCGGCGACGATCTCGATACGCTTAGTGACACAGCCGATCAGATCGCCCGTGTCGTCAAACGTGTATCCGGTGCGGCGGATGTCAAGGTCGAGCAGGTGGCCGGGTTGCCGCAGCTTCAGATCACGCCTGACCGCGCCAGGATTGCGCGCTACGGCATCAACGTCCGCGACGTGAACGACCTTATCGAATCCATCGTCGCCGGAAAACCCGCCGGGCAGGTGTTTGAAGGAGAGAAGCGGTTCAACCTGGTCGTCCGCCTCGGTGAACAATCGAGCCGCGATGTCGAAGCGATTAAGAACCTACAGGTTTCGGCTCCGAGCGGCGCGCGCATCCCGCTTGCGGAAATCGCCGACATCTCGCTCGTCGAAGGGCCGGGGCAGATTTCGCGCGAGCAGACACGGCGTCGCGTGGTGGTCGAAGCGAACGTGCGCGGGCGCGACATCGGCAGCTTCGTCAAAGAAGCGCAGCAAGTGATCGGCAAAGAAGTGCAGGTTCCCGCCGGTTACTATCTGACTTACGGCGGACAGTTCGAGAACCTGCAACGAGCTTCGGCGCGGCTGCTGATCGTCGTGCCGATTGCGCTCTTTTTGATTTTCATTCTGCTCTTCTCGACGTTCGGTTCGGTCAGGCAGGCGATTCTGATTTACTCCGGCATCCCGTTCGCCATTGTCGGCGGCATCTTCGCGCTGGCCTTGCGCGGGATGCCGTTCTCGATTTCGGCGGGCGTCGGGTTCATCGCGCTCTTCGGCGTTGCGGTGCTCAACGGCGTGGTCATGGTCAGCTACATCAATAAACTTCGCGAGGAAGGCAAGTCGGTCGCGGACGCGGTGAGCGAAGGCGCGCTGACGCGCTTGCGACCCGTACTGATGACGGCGCTCGTCGCCAGTCTCGGCTTCATCCCAATGGCGATTGCGACTTCGGCGGGCGCTGAAGTGCAGCGACCGCTGGCGACCGTGGTCATCGGCGGGCTGATTACGTCAACGTTGCTGACGCTGCTTATTCTGCCGACGCTCTACCGCTGGTTCGAGCGCGAGCGGGTTGAGTAGTCATCACATTGCCCTGCGTAGTTCGGGCGCGCGCTGTTGAAACGCGCGGGCAACAAGAGGAGGAGATTTCGATGAAGATGATCACCGCAATGGTACAGCCCTTCATGCTGAACAAAGTCACTGATGCGCTCGAAGCAATGGAGAACTTTCCCGGCATGACCGTCGTGGAGGCGCGCGGCTTTGGGCGCAAACAGAGTCCGCAAGAACAGCGTGCTCCCCACTACGACCCGTTTCATCCGAAAGCGCGAATCGAGATCGTCGCGCCGGATGAGCTGGTCGAGTCAATTATCAACACGCTGGTCGCGCACGCACACACCGGCAATGACGGCGACGGCAAAGTTTTTGTCTGGGATGTCGAAACCGCCGTGCGCGTTCAGACCGGTGAGAGGGATGAAGCGGCGCTCTGACGCAGCACAGGTTGAAAGCAGTAAGCCCAATTGGACACAACTATGAACCCTGCCGAAAACCACCAGCCTTCCTTGCGCGCGCTGCTCACGCGTGAGCGATGGATTGAAATCGCGCGCATCATCTTCGTCGGCGTGATTACGCTGCTCTACTGGCAGGGCGTCTTGCCGCTGCCCATCCACTTGATTGCCATTGCCATCGGCCTTTATCCGCTCGTGAAAACTGGCGTGCTCGATCTCATCCACGAGCGCAAAATCGGCACTGAAATCTTTGTCACGGTGGCGACCGTCATCGCCTTGATCGGTGGCGAGTATGTAGCGGCGGCGGTGCTGATGGACATCATTCTGATCGCTGAGTTCATCGCCGATTTGAATACCGACCGGGCGCGCGCCTCAATCAAAGCGTTGATCGGTTCCGTGCCGCAGACTGCGCTGGTGCGCAACAATGGCGCAGAGCGCACGGTGCCCGTCGCCGAATTGAAAGTCGGCGACATCGTGCTGGTGCGTGGCGGCGAAAAGATTCCCGTGGACGGCACGGTGGTCGGCGGGCAGGGCACAGTCAACGAAGCGTCCATCTCCGGCGAGAGCCTGCCGTTGGAAAAAGACGTTGACGCATCGGTGCTGGCGGGAACGGTGGTTGAGTCGGGAGCGCTGGACATCAGGACGGACAAGCTGGGGCAGGACACGATGTTCGCGCGCATCATTGCGCTGGTCGAACACGCCGAAGACGAACAAGCGCCGGTCCAGAAGCTCGCCGATAAAGTTTCCGCGTGGCTCATTCCCGTCGTCTTTATTTTTCTGATCATCGTTTATCTCATCACGCGCGATCTGCGCATGATCGTCACGCTGCTTATTTTCACCTCTCCGGCTGAACTCGGATTGGCAACGCCGCTGGTGATGATCGCTGCGATTGCGCGCGCCGCCCAAAATGGCATTCTGGTCAAAGGCGGCATCTATCTTGAATTACTTGCCAAAGCCGACGTGATGGTCTTTGACAAGACGGGCACGCTGACTAGCGGGCATCCGCAGGTGGTGGAAATCAAACCGTATGACTCAATGACGCAAGAGCAACTGCTGACGCTGGCAGCGGCAGCCGACCGCCGTTCCGGTCATCCTCTCGCCAAAGCCGTTGTCGAGCGCGCCCGGCAACTCAACCTCGAGGTGCCGGAGCCGGACGATTTTGAAATGATTCGCGGGCGCGGCGTGAAGGCGACCGTCAACGGTCAGGCGGTGATCGTCGGCAATGAAGCGTTGCTGAAAGAAAATAATGTTCAAGCTCCCCAATCCGATGGCGCAGGAACGACGGTTTATGTGGCGGTGGACGGACAAGCCGTCGGCACGTTGGAAATCGCCGATCAGATACGCCCCGGCGCAAAAGAAGCGGTCGCAAAACTGAAAGCCACCGGCGTCAAGCGGGTCGTCATGCTGACGGGCGACAACGAACGCATCGCGCAACGGGTCGCGGCGGAATTAGGCGTTGACGAAGTGCGCGCGGACTTGCTGCCTGAAGACAAGGTGAAGGCCATTGCCGACCTACAGGGTCAGGGTCATCAAGTAGCGATGGTCGGCGACGGCGTGAACGACGCGCCCGCATTGGCGCGGGCGCAAGTCGGCATCGCAATGGGCGCACGCGGCACGCAAGCCGCCATCGAAGCGGCTGACATCGCCCTGATGACCGACGACCTGTCCAAGATCGTGCTGGCGCGCGCACTGGCGCGGCGCGCTTATCGAACCATACAGGAGAACATCTTTGTGGGCGTCGGCGTGGTTCACGTCCTCGGCATCACGGCGGCCTTGCTGGGTTGGATCGGGCCGATTCAGGCGGCGATGATTCACCTGGGGCCGGACATTCTCGTCTTCCTGAATTCCGTCAAGTTGCTGCGCGTCCGTCTTCAGGATTGAGATTGAAGGAGAGCAAACGAAATGGCCTCTGGGCCAAAGAAAGTAATCTACGCGGCGATGGGCGGCAACCTCGCCATCGCCATCACCAAATTTATTGCAGCCTGGGTCACCGGCAACTCGGCGATGCTTTCAGAAGGCATCCACTCGCTGTGGACACCGGCAATGGCGCGCTGTTGCTGATGGGCATCCGCCTGAGCAACAAGCCGCCCGACGCGGCCCATCCGTTCGGTTACGGCAAGGAAGTTTATTTCTGGACGTTGGTGGTCGCCATCCTGATTTTTGCGGGCGTCGGGTTCATCGCGCTCTTTGGCGTCGCGGTGCTGAACGGCGTCGTCATGGTCAGCTACATTGATAAACTTCGCGAGGCAGGCAAGTCGGTCGCCGACGCGGTGAACGAAGGCGCGATGACGCGCTTGCGGCCCGTGCTGATGACGGCGCTCGTCGCCAGCCTCGGCTTCATCCCGCTGGCGATTGCGACTTCGGCCGGCGCGGAAGTGCAGCGGCCGCTGGCGACCGTGGTCATCGGCGGGCAGATCACGTCAACTTTGCTGACGCTGCTCATCCTGCCAACGCTTTACCGGTGGTTCGAGCGCGAGCAAGCCAGGAGTTAAATCTTTCGAGAAGAAATTTCATGCAGATGATTACCGCTATCGTGTGTGCCGCCCGGAGCGGCATTCTGGTGAAAGGCAGCGGCTACCTAGAGTTGCTCGCCAAGGGCGATGTGATGGTCTTTGAGAAGACCGGCACGTTGACCATCGGACAGCCGCAGGTGGTGGAGTTTATCCGCTTGACTCAAAACTAACGGAAGAGCAACTGCTGATGCTGGCGGCGGCGGCCGACCCCTGTTCCGTCATCCCCTCGCCAAATCCGTGGTCGAACGCGCCCGGCAACTCAAGCTCGACTTGTCCGAACCGGGTGACTTTGAAATGATTCGCAGACGTGGTGGTTCGGCGGTTTCTATTCGGGCCACGCCGATCAAATCTCGACTGAGTTCACCTATAAATTCGCGCCACACTTTCGGCTCGCGGCGCAAAGCGAGCAGACTTTTGCGCGTCTGAAAGAAGGCCGCTTCGTCGCGCGCGTTTACAGCTTGCGCGCCGATTACGCCTTTTCGCCGTTCCTGACCATGTCGAACCTGATTCAGTTCGACAACGAATCGCGCAACCTCGGCTGGCAAAGCCGCGTGCGCTGGATTCTCAAACCCGGCAACGATCTGTTCGTCGTCTTCAATCAGGGCTGGTTGCAAAACGAACGCGGCGGCTACAACTTTCGCGCGGCAGGCACGAAGCTGGCTGGGAAGCTGCAATATACGTTGCGTTTTTAGCGTGCTTGCGGAGCAGTTCGTCATGACTAATCAGGAGGGTCTATATGCGTCTGTCATTGTTGCCAAGTCTATTCACGCTGGTCGCGGCGTTGTGCCTGTCCGTCATCACGTTCGGGCAAACGCAAAAGAGCCAGCCGTGGCTGAAGCGCCGCCCACCATTCTTTTCATTTGCGAACATGGCGCGGCAAAAAGCGTGATCGCTGCCGCGTACTTCGACAAGCTGGCGAAAGAGCGCGGGCTGCAATACCGCGCGGTCTTTCGCGGCACCAACCCTGAACCCACGCTTGCGGCGGCAGCGGTGAAAGGACTCAAAGATGACGGGATTGATACGCGCGGCTGGAAGCCGCAACTGGTCACGAAAAAAGATTTGGACGCGGCTTCGGCGGTCGTCACCTTAGGTTGTGCTTTGCCTGACAAGGAGGCCGCAGCAGGTAAGCTGATGGAGTGGAATGACACGCCCTCGGTCGGCCAGAACTATCCGGCGGCGCGCGCTTACCTCGTGAAACAAGTGCAAAGCCTGATTGACGAATTGGCTGTGGCAACGCCCAGTGCCGCACAGACGAAGCTGGATTTCAATCAGGACAAAGCCGGTGCGCCGCCGAGCAACTTCACCACGGCGTTGACCGGACAAGGCAAGGCAGGTGTCTGGCTGGTGGTGAAAAACGACGCGGTGCAGGGCAACGTGCTGGCGCAGACCGACGCCGATGCGACGAGTTACCGCTTTCCGGTTTGCGTTTACGACAAGCTCACGACGAAGGATGCCGACATCAGCGTGAAGCTCAGGGCCATCTCTGGCAAAGGCGATCAAGGCGGCGGCCTCGTTTGGCGTTACCGCGACAAGGACAACTACTACGTCGTCCGCGCCAATGCGCTCGAAGACAACGTCGTGCTTTACAAGGTGCAAAACGGCAAGCGCGAAGACCTGCCGCTCAAGGGCGAGGGCAAGACCTACGGCAAAAAGGTGAAGGTGCCGCTGCTGCAATGGAACACGTTGCGCGTGACCGTCGCGGGCAAGCTCTTCACCGTTTACCTGAACGGCGCGAAGCTCTACGAAGTCGAAGACACTACCTTTACCGAGGCGGGCAAAGTGGGCGTGTGGACAAGGCCGATTCGGTGATCCACTTCGATGACCTGGAGGTAAAGACGCGGCGCTGATGCCGAATATGGTTTCGCTGATCGCGGGCGCGCCGCACGCAGAAGCGGGGAAGAAGCTGCTTGATTACCTGATTTCAGTCGAAGTCGAGCGCGCGTTAGCGCAGTCAGAAGCCGTACAGATTCTGCTGCATACCAGAGTCGAAGGGCCGAAGAACATTCCGCCGCTCAACTCCTTCAAGCCCATGACGCTCGATTACGGTAAAGCGGCGAGTCGCGTAGAGGATGTGGTGAAGCGCTTGCAACCGATTCTGGGGTTGTAAAGATTTATGGTACTCCGAGGTTCAGGTCGAGGTTCCACGAACCGAGATTCACTGCTTGTCCGCCTTTGCCTGTCGGCTTGAGCAAAGGCTCGATTCCGGTCAGCAGTGTGATGGCTATGATGCGCGCTGCGTCCGCACCCGGAGCAAACGAAAGGATGACGGCATCCCCGGCCTTCAAGGTAGCCAGGCTTAGCGGCAGTAGCTTTTCAATGAGTGGCCGCAAGTCTTTGGGCTGACCGGAGGCATTGCCTGGCTGATTGCGCGCGGCCAGCATTTGCACGATCTCTGTCGGCAAGCGACGCGCAAGAGAATCGGCAGTGACCTGCGCTTGAATGCGTTTGTTGGCGCTCAGGTCAGTGAGTTGGAGCGTATTCTGCGCTGCGTCCACAGACACGACCGTCGCGGCAAGCGTGCGAAATGAACCGGCGACTAACTCTTCGGCAAGGTAGCGCGAACGGTCTTCATTCGCATTTCCCAACGCTCTGATCTGGTCGCCGACCTTCAGTTCCTCAAAGCGGCTGGGTTGCGCATCGCTGAACTTAACTGAATTCGGCGCATAACGACGTAGCACGGCGTTGGGCGCAAAGGCAATCACCAGCGGGTTAGCACTGGCGTTCGCTGACAAATTGATTTTGATCTCTTTGGCCGCAGCGTCCAGCGCGGTAATGACGCCAGCAATGCCGCGTTTTTCCCATTCGGCGCGCTCGGCGGCGTGCTTTTGGGCGAGGTCAGTTTTGCTCATCACGATGATGCTGGTAGCGACAAACGTGCTAGGTGTAGCGCCGCTGCGGCCACGTACCAAAATGCGGTCTCCCACAGCAAGGTCAGAGACGGCAAGCGTCGCCGCATTTTCGAGGTCTTTGGCACCCGGAGCGACGCGCAGAAAGCGCGAGTCTGTTTCAAAAGCGATGGTCATTTCCGGCCCGGCGTCCGTCTTGATCGTGAGCGAATGGGCAGCGGGATCAAGCGTGAGAATCACGCCGACGGGGCGAACCGCCTGGCCGGGAGCCGTGGCATTCCCTTGCGCCAGCGCAAAGGACGCACAGCAAAGAATGAGCAGCAATGTCTTTATGGTCTTCATACGCTGAAGTATAGTCGCAGGCAGGCCGTGGTTGAAGAGGCGCGGAAAGGTTTTGCGCTCCACTGGCAACATTGTTTAGGAGAAATCTGAATGCGATTTATTTATTGTCTTATTGTCTGCCTGATCGTTTCGGCGGCAGCTTTCGCCCAAACGGGTGCCTTGCGCGGGCAAGCGCTGGATCAAAACGGCGCTGTCGTTCCCAAGGCCAAAGTCACGCTCAACGGGCCTTCAGGACTGGTCAAGACCACGACGACGGATGAGCGGGGCGGATATGCGTTCACTGAACTGCCGCCGGGTGATTATTCGGTGACAGCAACAGCGCCGAGCCTCGCGCTGCTGGAGCCAGTGACGATCAACCTGAAGTCCGGCAGCCAGACGCTGAACCTGCAATTGAGCGTGGTGTTGGCCGAACAGAAAGTGAACGTCGAAGAGGGCGCGACGCCAACCGTCAGCACCGAATCCACGAATAATGCCAGCGCGGTCGTGTTGCGTGGCGACGATCTGAAAGCGCTGGGCGACAACCCGGAGGATTTGCAGGCGGACTTGCAGGCGCTGGCCGGGCCTTCCGCCGGGCCGGGCGGCGCGGCGATTTTTATTGACGGATTCAGCGGCGGCCAGCTTCCCTCGAAGGAATCCATCCGTGAGATTCGCATCAACCAGAATCCTTTCTCGCCAGAATATGATCGGCTCGGTTTTGGGCGCATAGAGGTCTTCACCAAGCCGGGGACGGACAAGTTACGCGGTTCGGTCTTCTACAACTTCGCCCATCACTTCTGGAATTCGCGCAATCCTTACGCGCTGAAGAAAGCGCCGTTCCTGCTGCACGAATACGGCGGAAATCTGAGCGGCCCGCTCAGCAAACGTTCATCTTATTTTCTCGATGTGCGGCGCGATGCAGTGGACAACGGCTCCATCGTCAACGCGATCACGCTCGACCCGCAAACGCTCAGCGTGATCAATCCGTTCACGGACACGCCCCGGTCGCCGCAGCGCCGTATCTCGGTCAACCCGCGCCTGGATTTTCAGCTCAATGATCGCAACACGCTGACACTGCGTTATGTTTTCACGCACTTCGATGTGCGCGAAGCCGGCCTCGGCAGCTTCAATCTGGCCTCGCGCGGCTTTCAGGTGCTCGGCGACAATCACACGATTCAACTTACTGAGACCGCGATCCTGAGCGCGAGCGTCATCAATGAGACGCGCTTCCAATTTCTGCGCAGCGATGGCGAAACGATTGCCAATACGCTCAGCCCTGCGATTCAGGTGCTTGGCTCATTCAATGGTGGCGGGGCGCAAATCGGGCATGCATTCAACAAGCAGAACGGCTACGAATTTCAGAACTACACATCGGTCGCGCGCAAACAGCATTACCGGAAATTCGGCGTGCGGCTGCGCGGCGAGACGGTGGATAACATCTCGCCGCAAAATTTCGGCGGCACGTTCACCTTCGGCGGCGGCAGCGCGCCTGTGCTGGATGCGAATAACCAGCCCGTGCTTGATTCAGCAGGCAAAGTTGTGCTGGCACAGATCACTTCTATTGAACGCTATCGTCGCACACTGCTCTTTCAGCGTTTGAGCTACACGGCGGCGCGCATCCGCGAGCTGGGCGGCGGTGCCACGCAGTTCAGCCTCAACGCGGGCAATCCTGCGCTATCGGCCAGTCAGTTCGACGTTGGAGTGTTCGTGGGCGACGATTGGCGCGTGCGGCCAAATCTGACTTTGAGCTTGGGCTTGCGCTACGAAACGCAAACCAACCTTCACGACTGGCGTGATGTTGCGCCGCGCATCGGGCTGGCCTGGGCACCCGGAGGCGGAGGCAAGAACGCGCGCCCGAAGACCGTCGTTCGCGTGGGCTTCGGAACTTTCTACGACCGCTTTGCGCTGTCAAACACCTTGACCGCGCTGCGTTACAACGGCGTCGTGCAACAACAGTACGTTGTGACGAACCCGGATTTCTTCCCGACGATTCCGGCGCTCTCGGCGCTGGCCGGATTACAGCCAACGCAGACGATTCAGCAAATCAGCGCCACGTTGCGCGCGCCCTACATCATGCAAACCGCCATCAGCGTCGAGCGCCAATTGCCATTCAACACGACCATCGCGGTGACTTATGCCAATTCGCACGGGCTGCATCTGCTGCGCTCGCAAGACCTCAATGCGCCTTTGCCGGGCACGTACAATCCAGCGGTTTCGGGCAGCGGCGTGTTTCCGCTCGGCAAAAGGGGGCCGGTTTTTCAGGCGGAGTCATCAGGCCGCTACAAGCAGCATCAATTGATTACGAACGTCAACGCGCGCCTCAACAAGAACGTGTCGTTCACCGGCTCGTATGTGCTCAATCGCGCGCTAAGCGATACGGACGGCGTCGGCACCTTTCCCGCGAAGCCGTATGACTTCACTGGTGAATACGGCCCGGCAGCGACGGACGTGCGGCAGCGTTTTTCGCTCAACGGCACCTTCAACCTGAAGTGGAACGTGCGGCTCAGCCCGTTTTTGACGCTGGATGCGGGGCCGCCATTCGACATCACGGTCGGGCGCGATCTGTATGGCACGACACTCTTCAATGCCCGCCCCGGCATTCCAATTGATCCGAACAAGCCGGGACTGATCCGCACCAAGTACGGCTTGCTCGATCCGAACCCAACAACGGACGAGAAGATTTTGCCGCGCAATTACGGACGCGGCCCCGGCCAGGTGATGGTGAATCTGCGCGTCGCCAAGATCATTGATTTCGGCGGCGAGCGAGCCGCTGGCGCCGCCGCGCCGCAACGCGGGCCCGGCGGCGATGGACGTCCGGCGCCGGGCGTCTTCAACACAGGGGGAGGGCCGCAAGGCGGCGCAACATCCGCACAGGCAGGCCGCCGCTACAGCCTGAACATTTCGATGTCGGTGCGCAATCTGCTCAATCACACCAACCCTGGTCCGATCATCGGTAACATCACCTCGCCGCTTTTCGGACAGGCCAACCAGCCGGCGGGCAGCGGCGGTTTCATCTTCTCGGAAGCCGCGAACAATCGCCGTCTGGAATTGCAGATGCGATTGACATTTTGAGTATGGAATTCGTAGCTGGGTCACTGACGCGGCGCAGCAGGTTTCAGGTATCGGCACGGGCTGTTGCAGGTGAGCCACCACCTGGTCAGTTTTACGGCTACCGCTAAGCCTTTTGACGCGCCTGAAAATTAATCTTGCGTTTGTCCAAAGGTCATAGAATCAAGCAGAAACATGACTTGACTTGCCCCGACGACATGCGCTTGAATGGCCGCCGTTGTGGCGCCTCAGACCCCTGCTCCACAATGGAGTTGCCCATGATGCCGCTTTTCCTACAGGCCAAAATGCATTCATAACGTGGTTGGACGTGAATGTGTTGAATTGGCGTTTGGCGAAAGCTTAGGTGAGGGCGCACAGTTCGTTTAACGCATCCCGTAAAATGCCATGTGCCCGGCTAACTCAAAGTCCGGCCCGCACAACGTAAGCGGTAAAGTATGTTTGACGGCCAACCCAAGCGGGTTATTATCTATGCAATGGCAGATGGCACGTGTCCGCTTGATGTTTGGCGCGCCGGTTTGCGCGGTGAAGAGGCGTTGGCGCGTATCGAAAAACGCTTGAACCGCTTGTTGCGCGGTAATCCAGGCGATTACAAGTCGGTCGGCGGCGGCGTTTACGAGCTACGAATTGATTACGGGCCAGGCTATCGTCTCTATTGCGCTTTTGCAGGCCAACAACTTGTTTTGCTGTTGTGCGGCGGAAGCAAAGCCACGCAAAACGCGGACATCAAAAACGCCCAGGCCTACTGGGAAGATTATCAAAAGCGAGTAAAGCCGTGAATGAGTTCATGACCCTTGATGATTGGCTGAAAAAGAATTTCAGCGAAAGCGCGGCGGAGGCTGCTGCCTATCTGCGCGTGGCGTTGGCCGAAAGCGAGGAAGACCCGGCAGGGCTAGTCCTGGCTTTTCAACAAGTCGCGCGCGCGCGCGCAGGCATTGACGATCTGGGCTTGAGCGTGGAGGAAAAAGCCGCGCTGGCGAGCGCGCTTAGCCGTAGCCTGGCGGTTTCATCGCTAGCCCAAGCCGCGTAGTTACTAAAGCGAAGCCGTGTTTGGATGAGAACATACGGGCCGGTTCAGCCGCCTTGAAGCGAACGGAACAACCGGCACGGCAACTAAGCCCCTGAAAACCCAAGCAACCCCGCCCCGCGAAACGTACCCCGAAGTTTTGCCCCGCCCAGATATTTACTCATTTTCCCCGCCTGCATCAGGCGTTGCCCGTTAGCTGTCCGGAGTTATTCATGAATCGTTTCCCTCACCTGCGTCCACACACCTCCGCACCTTACAATCTTTTCAACCACAGGTTGCCGCTGCTGGTCTTGCTGGCTGGCTTGAGCGCAGCGCTGTGGCAAGTGGCCAGTCTGGCGTTCGGTCTGGCCGTGCCGGTGCAAGGCGGCGTGGGCGCGCGCACGATCATTTCGACAGTGGCGGGCGGCGGCTTTTCGAACAACGTGCCGCCGCGCGAAGCGCCGATGGTTTACCCCTCGGCCACGGCGCTCGACCCGTTGGGACGCGGGTTTTATGTGGTGGATGAGGTCAACAACAGCAGCCTGTTGCGCTTCGTCAACACTGCGGCCAACCCAGTCACGCTGGCGGGCGCGACGATTCCGCCGGGACAAATTGGTTTGGTGGCGGGCAGCGGGGCGGCGCCGGAACTCGGCAAGGCGCGCGAATCGGATTTGTCGCTGGTGACGGGACTGGTCGTTGACCCGTCGGGGAACGCCGTGTATCTGTGCACGCCGTTGGTCAATTCGATTCGCGTGATCAACGTCGGCACACAGAGTCTGACATACTTTGGCGTGACGACTGCGCCGGGCATGATCGGACAGGTCTATTCGATTGCGCGGCCCGAATTGCGCGCGTTGGCCTTCAAACCGCAAACGCGCGATTTCTTTTACGTCAGCACTCTGACCATCAATTCGACCACCAAAGTGATCTGGCGGTTGGACGGCGCGACCGGGCAAGAGAGCGTTTATGCCGGCGGCGGCGAACCCGGCACAGGCAATGGCGACAATGGCCCGGCGACCGAAGCGCGCATTGTCAGCCCGTTGGGAATGATCGTTGACAGTGCCGGCAATTTGCTGATCGCCGAGGGCGGTGACGCGCGGCGCAATCCCGGCGCGCTTCGCAAAATTGACAACGCGGGCACGATCACCTCTATCGCCACGCGGCTGGACTTCCCGACCGGCTTGACGCTCGCGCCCAACGGCACGCTCTATGTGGCGCTCGGCAACCGCCAGCAATACGCGCGTGTGGATGCCAACGGCACGGTGACCGCCGTGGTGGGCGATTTGAGCGCCACGGTTTGCGATCAGGTCAACCGGCCCACTTGCGGCGACGGCGGTTTGGCGCTCGCGGCCAACGTGACGATACCGAGCAGCACCGATCAGCGCAGCGTGACCTTTGCCGCCGATGCCAACGGCTTGTTCATTCCAGACTTTCTGTTCCGGCGCGCGCGCTATGCCAATTTGAGCAACGCGCCCGTCACCGTCGCGGGCGTCAACATCGGCGCCAAACAAATCAACACCGTGGCCGGCAACGGACAGGAAGGGCCGTATGACAACATCCCGGCGACGAGTTCGGAGTTGCAAGGGCCCACCGGCATTGCCGTGGACGCGCAAGGCAATCTGTTTATCGCCGACACGACGCCGTCGCCGATCAGCCTGTTGCGCTTTGTCAATCGCGGCGCGACGCCCATCACGCTGTTTGGCGGCACGGCTTGGGCACGCACCGTGCAACCCGGCCACATCGTCACGCTCAACGACAGGGCCACCATCCAACGCACCGATGACCGCATCAACACGGCGAATCTTGAATCGCCGCAAGGGCTCTTCGCCGTCAGCAATGGCCTCTACATTGTGGATTCGCAATACGGCGCACTGATCAAACCGCCCAACACCGTCAGCGGACGCCGCAGCGGCCACATCCGCTTTCTGAATACCACGAACGCCGAGGTCACCCTTTTCCCCGGCAATCCGTCCAACCGCGTCGGCGTGCCGCCCGGCCAGATCAAAGACCTGGTGGGCGTCAACGACGTGGTGCCCAATTCAGGCTACGGCACCAACGGCAACATCGGCGATGGCGGCCCGGCCAGCCGCGCCGTCATCTTTCCAACCGACGTCGCCGTCAACGCGCAAGGCAACATTTACATCGCCGATCAGGGCAGCAACCGCATACGCATCGTGGATGGCGCGACGGGCGTGATTCAGAGCTTGCGCGTGCCGGGCACAGATGGCGAATCCATCCCGTTCAGCACCAACGGCGCGACCGGCATTGCCTTTGATTCGCAAGGCCGCCTGCTGATTGCCGATACCAAAGCCAACCGCGTGTTGCGCCAGTCGGGCACGACCTTTGTCACGCTTGCCGATCAGCCGCGCGGCCTCAACCGTCCGCGCGACGTCGTCACCGATAGCGCCGGGAACATTTATGTCAGCAACGCGGGCACCAATCAGATCATGCGCATCGTCGCGCCCAACGATGCGCTCGGCACGGTCAGCGTGCTGGCGGGCACGGGCGAACGCGGTTTCGGCGGCGACGGCGGTTCGGCCAATCGGGCGCGCATGGATTTTCCGAATCCGACCGGCAACTTCGATATTCAATACACCGTCAGTTTGCTGGCGCTGCCCGACAACACGCTGCTGTTCACCGACTGCAACAACAACCGCATACGCATGCTGGTGCAAACGCCCAACCAGCCGCCCGTGCTGGCCGCGCTTAGCAACGTCACGCTGAACGAAGGGCAAACACAGATGCTCAACCTCAGCGCCACCGATGGCAACAACGATCCGCTGACGCTGACGCTCAACAACAAACCCAACTTTGCCACCTTCACGCCCGCCAGCAATGGCACGGCGGCGTTGCAACTCGCGCCCGGATTCAACGATGCGGGCGTCTATCAAATCTCCGTCGTCGCCAATGATGGCGACGCCAGCGATACCAAAAGCTTCACCGTCACGGTCAGCGATGTGAACCGCGCGCCCAGCGTTACAGCGCAAGCCCTCGGTTCGCCGCTCGAAGCCACTTCGCCCGCGGGCCGCCAGGTCACGCTGGTTGGTTCCGCCACCGACCCCGATGGCGACCCCGTCACTTACCAATGGTTCGATGGCGCGACGCGCATCGCCGCGACGGCCACCGCGACGGTCACGCTCGCTTTCGGTGCGCACAGCATCACGCTGCGCGCGACCGACGCCAAAGATGCCAACGCCACGACCACGCCACAGACCGTCGTGGTGCAAGACACCGCGCCGCCCGTCTTTGCCAACGTCCCGGCGGATGTCACGACGCCTGCGACTTCAGCCAACGGCGCCACCGTGACGTTCACGCTGCCAACGGCGACTGACGCGGTAGATGGCCCGGTCGCGGTGACGGCTGATCCGCCCTCTGGTTCGCTCTTCACGCTGGGCACGACGGTCGTCAATTTCACGGCGAAGGATTCGCGCAACAACACTGGCCGCGCTTCGTTTCGCATCACCGTCAATCAAGGCGGTGGTGGCGGCGGGCCCGCGCCCGAAGCGGTGTTCGGCAACATCACGACGCTGGCGGGCAACGGCAATTCCGGCTACAGCGGCGATAACGGCCCAGCCACCAACGCGACGTTGCGCGAAGCCCGCGCCTTACGCGTTGATCGCGCCAACAATGTGTTGTTTGTAGATGGACAGAGCCGCACCGTGCGGTCGGTGAATCCGCAAGGCGTCATCCGTTCGGTCGCGGGCAACGGCGCGAACGCCAACAGCGGCGATGGCAACCTGGGCATTTACGCCAGCTTTGGCGCACCCGGCGGCGTGGCGGTGGATGCGCAAGGCAATCTGTATGTGACCGACACCAACTTTCATCGCGTGCGCCGCGTCAACGCTGCGGACGGGCGCATCGCGCATTTCGCCGGTTCGCCCACGGGCGTTTCCGGTTCGCAAGGCGATAACGGCGCGGCCACGGCGGCGCGGCTCTCGCGTCCGACAGCCATCGCGCTGGATGCGCAAGGCAACGTTTACATCGCCGATGCGGGCAACCACCGCATACGCCGTATAGACATCAGCAACACCACCATCACGACTTATGCGGGCAATGGTTCGGCGAGTTTTAGCGGCGATGGCGGCGCGGCGACGCTGGCGAGTTTGAATAATCCAGCGGGCCTGGCCTTCGACGCGCAAGGCAATCTGTTCATCGCCGACCGCAACAACCAGCGCATACGCCGCGTGGATGCCGTGACCAAAAACATCAGCAGCGTCGTGGGCACGGGCGCGCAAGGCTTCAGCGGCGATGACGGCCCGGCCGCGCAAGCGCTGCTCAGCAACCCCAGCGATGTCGCCGTGGATGGCAACAACAATCTGTACATCGTCGAGCAAGGCAACCACCGCGTGCGCCGCGTCAACGCGGGCAGTCAAATCATCAAGACCATTGCAGGCACCGGCGCGCAAGGCTTCGGCGGCGATGGCGGCCCGGCGTTGCAAGCGCAATTCAGCATGCCGTCCAGCCTGGCACTGGACGCGCAAGGCAATCTGTATGTCGGTGACAGCGCCAATGCGCGCGTGCGCCTGATCGCCAACAACAACGCGGTCGCGGGCAATCACGCGCCGGTTTTCGCGTCGAACATCGGCAATCAAACGCTGGTCAAAGGACAAACGCTGGAATTGCCGGTGAGCGCCACCGACGAAGACGGCGACAGCGTGGGCTTCACGTTGCAGAACGCGCCCGCTTTCGCCACGCTCATCAATGTCAACCCGCCGCAACGCACGGCGACGTTGCGGCTCGCGCCCACCGAAACGGGCACGTTCAACAACCTGCAAATTCAGGCCAGTGACGGCAAAGGCGGCGTGACTAACAGTGCCTCGTTCAATGTCACCGTCACCGAACCTTCGCCCAACAACCGCCCGCCGACAGCGAGCGCCAACACGCTCACCACGCCGCTTGAAGCGGCTTCGGCCACGGGCGGACAAGCCGCGCTTAGCGGCAACGGCAGCGATCCTGACGGCGACCCAATCACCTTCGCCTGGTTCGACGGCAACACGCAGATCGCCACGAGTGCGACGGCCACGGTGATTTTGAGCAGCGGCACACACAACCTGCGCCTCACCGTTTCTGACAATCGCGGCGGCACGTTTTCAACGCCGGCGCAGACCGTGGTCGTGCAAGACACCACGCCACCGGCTTTTGCCAACGTTCCAGCGGATGTCACAACGCCAGCCGCTTCAGCGAGCGGCGCGAATGTGACGTTTATCTTGCCGGCCGCGACGGATTTGGTGGACGGCAACGTCGCGGTCACGGCGGAACCCGTGTCCGGCGCGCTTTTCCCCGTCGGCGTGACGACAGTCAATCTCACCGCCCGCGACACGCGCGGCAATGTGGCGCGCGCTACGTTCCGCGTCACGGTCACGCCCAGCGGCGGCCCTGGCGGCGGTGTTGCGGCCTTCACCATCTCGACCGTCGCGGGCAATGGCGCGTATGGTTTCAGCGGCGATGGCGACGCCGCCATCAATGCGGCGTTGCGTTCGACCACGGCGCTGGGCTTCGACAAAGACAATCAGTTGCTGATCGTGGACGCGCAGAGCCGCAACATGCGCCGCGTCTTTCTGTCGGGCGCAACGCCCGGCGTCATTCGCACTGCCGCGGGCAACGGCGCCAATGCCAACAGCGGCGACAACGGCCCGGCGATTTTTGCCAGCTTCGGCGCGACTGGCGGCGTGGCCGTGGCTGTGAATACGCAAGATGCACAGGGCAACATCTATATCTCCGATTCGGTTTTTCACCGCGTGCGCAAGATCAATACCGACGGGCGCATCGCGCATTTCGCCGGTTCGTTGAATGGCGTCGGCGGCAACGTGGGCGATTTCGGTTCGGCGACTTCGGCGCGCTTGAATCGGCCCGGCGCATTGGCGGTGGACGCGCAAGGCAACGTGTATATCGCGGACATGGCCAATCACCGCATACGCCGCGTAGACGCCGCGACCGGCCTCATCACGACCTACGCGGGCAATGGCGGCGCGGGTTTCGGCGGCGACAATGGCCCGGCGAATCAGGCCAGCTTGAACAACCCGACGGGTTTGGCGTTCGACGCGCAAGGCAATCTGTACATCGCCGACCGCGCCAATCAGCGCATTCGCCGCGTGGATGCGCTCAGCAAAACCATCTCGACCGTCGCGGGCGACGGCACGCAAAGTTTCGGCGGCGATGACGGCCCGGCGACGAGCGCGCAATTCAACAATCCCACCGACGTGGGCGTGGATGGCAACGGCAACCTTTACATCGTGGATCAGGGCAATCACCGTTTGCGCCGTGTGGATGGCGCGAGCCGCTTCATCAAAACCAGCGCGGGCAGCGGCGTGGCGGGTTTCGACGGCGATGGCGGCCCGGCCGAGCAAGCCAAACTCAACCTGCCCTCAAGCGTTGAAGTCGCGGCGGATGGCAGCGTCTTCATCGGCGACGCCGGCAACCTGCGTGTGCGCAAACTGACGCCGGCTGGCCCCGCGAATCGCGCGCCCGTCATCACGACAGCGCTCAACGATCAAACCGTCACGCGCGGCCAGACGCTGGATGTGCCGTTGAGCGCCACCGACGAAGACGGCGACCCGGTGAGCTTCAGCTTGCTCAACGCGCCCGGCTTCGCCAGCCTCGTCAACGCCAATCCGGCCCAGCGCACGGCGACGTTGCGGCTTGCGCCGACGACGGCGGGCACATTCGACAACGTGCGCGTGCAGGCCGAAGACACCAAGGGCGGCAAGACCCAAAGCGCGGCCTTTACCATCCGCGTCAACGACGTGACCAGCAACCGTGCGCCAGTTATCGAAGCTATTCCCAACCAGACGGTCGCGCGCGGCCAGGTGCTTGAAATCGAAATCCGCGCCAGCGATGCGGATGGCGATCCGGTGACTTTCACGCTGGAAAATGCACCGGCATTCATCACGCTGAGCAAAGCCAACCCGGCTCAACGCACCGCCACCTTGCGCATCGCGCCGCCAGCGGGCGACACCGTTGCGCTTTACACGCTGCGCCTCAACGCCGCCGATGGACGCGGCGGGAACAGTACCAGCAACGCTTTCACCGTCGCGGTGGCCAACAATAACAATACAAACAATCAACCGCCGGTGGCCGTGGCGAACCGGCTGCCTGAAACGCTGGTCGCCGGAGAAAACGGCCAGGCGTTAGTGCGGTTGGACGGCACGGCCTCAAACGATCCCGATGGCGATCAACTCAGTTTCAGTTGGCTGGATCGTGGGACAGCGATTGCGAACGGCCCGGTCACTGAAGTGCAGTTGCCGCTGGGCGAACACTTGATCGCGCTGCGCGTCAGCGATGGGCGCGGCGGTGTCACCACGACCAATGCGCAAAAAGTGACGGTGCTGGCCAACAATGCGGCCAGCCTGAGCGTCACGACGGTCACGCCTTCGATTGGCAAAGTCGGCAAGACGCTGACCATCACCATCAGCGGCGCCGGTTTTGTGCCGGGCACACAGGTGCAAATGAGCGGCAACGGCATCACCACCGCGACCACCTATCTCAATCCAACCCAGCTCAATGTGCGTGTGACGATCTCCAGTTCGGCGCTGACCAGTGCGCGCAACATCATCATCACGAATCCCACCGGCGAGACGCTCGTTAAGGCGAACGGCTTTGCGGTCAGCCCGTAACCCGGAACGAAAAGCATGGAGTTCAAGCTTTAGCTTGTTTGGCGCGCTAGGCGCGCCCAGACAGCCTAAAGACTGAACTCCATGCTTTTACCCACGGCTTTGAAGTTTCGGCGTTTGCTTTTAGACTGGCGCGCGTGAGCAACGAGATACTCCTGACCATTCTGTTGATTGGCTTGGCGGGCGCGCTGGCGTGGGCGTTGCACTGGCTGATTGGCGTCGTGCAACGCCGTGTGGTGCGGCGCTTCGTGTGGCGCGCAACACCGCAAGGCGAGCAACCCTCGTTGCGCGCCTTGCTGATTGATTGGTGCGGCAACGCTGCGCGCACGGCGGTTTGGGTGTTGTATGCGCTCTTTCTAGTTTACCTATTGCCGCAAACGCGCCCGCACATCCAAACGATCGGCGAACGTTTGGAGCAGATGCGCGAACACGCGGGCGAATGGCTGCTCAACACCGGCGTCAACCTCATTTTTGACGTCGTCGTCACGATCTTTCTGGCGCGCTTCGCCACGGCACTCATCCGCACAGGCTTTGAGATGTTCGAACGCCGCGCCACCGGACGCGGCGAAACCACCGCCAAACGCCGTTCGCAAACGCTCTCGGTCATCTTTCGCGGCGTCGCGCAAGGCGTCATCTTTTTCAGCGGATTGATGGCGGTGTTGCGGCACCTCAACGTCAACGTCACGCCCATCCTGGCCAGCGCCGGCGTCATCGGCATTGCCATCGGCTTCGGCGCGCAAAGTCTGATCAGGGATTTTTTTGCCGGCTTTATGATCCTGCTCGAAGACCAATACAACGTCGGCGACACGATCAAGATTGGCGAAACGACCGGCGTGGTCGAACGGTTGACTTTGCGCATGACGCTGCTGCGTGCGCTGGATGGTTCGTTGACGACGATTCCCAACGGCACAATTGCGACAGTCTCGAATTTCTCGAAAGACTGGTCGCGCGCCGTGCTCGACCTCGAAATTGATTACAGCGCTGACGCCGACCACGCGATGGAAGCCATGCTCGCCACCGCGCGACAGATGCGCACAGAACGCCCCGACGAAATCATCGAAGAACCAGCCATGCTCGGCGTCGAACGGCTCACCCATGCGAGCATCGGCTTGCGCATGACGGTCAAAACCGCCGCCAACAAACAGGCCGAAATCGCCCGCGAATTGCGCCGCCGCACGAAACTGGCCTTCGATCAACTCGGCATCAAAGCGCCCGCGCGCGAACAATTCGTGCTGGCCGCGGGCACGGAAGATAAACAGACAGACAACAAGAAACCGTCTGCGTGAGCAGCGTTTCAATGTTTGAGCAACTCGCGCACGAGCTTCAAATCTTCCCAAGCCTCGCGCTTCTTTTCGGCCACGCGCAACAGATAGGCCGGGTTGAACGTCGGCACGATGGGCACTTCGTAAGCGTTTAACCGCAGCGTGAATTGACGCCCACGCAATTCCGAAATCGTCTTTTTCGACCGCAAGAGTGTTTGCGCCGCCAACGCGCCAAACGCGACGATGACGCGCGGGCGCACCGCCAAAATCTGGCGCAAAAGAAACGGGCGGCAATCCTCGATCTCTGCGGTTGAAAAGTTGCGCGCGCCGGGTGGGATGCGTTTGATGACATTGCACACATAACATTCAACGCGCGCCAGATTGATCGCCGCCAGCATCTTGTTCAGCAACACACCGGCCTGCCCCTGAAACGGTAGCCCCGTCGCCGCGTCATCCACGCCCGGCCCTTCGCCGATCAACACCACTTCGGCGCTGGCCGCGCCTTCGCCAAAGACGAGCGGCCAATTGTTCTGGCACGCGCCGCACAGCCGGCTTTGGCGCAGATCAGCCAGAATGTTTTCCAGCGAATCGGCGGCCGGAACAGCCAATTCTTCCACGTGTAAGGCCGCGTCCAAATCGTCGAATAACGCTGTATTCATAGGCACCTTCGCTTGTTTCGTTGTCATCAATTCAACGCCAAATCCCCAGCTTGACAGCCCCAAAGCGAGCGGCTAAGATCACGCACGTTTTGGGGCCAGTAGCTCAGCTGGGAGAGCGCCGCGTTCGCAATGCGGAGGTCAGGAGTTCGATCCTCCTCTGGTCCATACGAAAAAACGGCAGGTCAGATGGCCTGCCGTTTTTATTTTGAAAACCGCTCAGACTTGTCATCACATTTTGCCATCATTCAGCGCACCTTTGGCGGCGGCACGTTTCACGTCCGCGTCTTTGCCATACCAGACCACATCACCCGAGAGCGCTTTTAGGAATTCAACCAAGTCCTGCTTCTCCAGGTTTGTCAGCCCCAACGGCTTGATCTTCGCCGACAGCCATTTGTTGTCGCGGCAGCCCTTGTCATAAAACTCGACGACCTCCTCCAACGTTTTCAGCGAGCCGTCGTTCATATACGGCGCGGTGTTCGCAATTTCGCGCAGGGTCGGCGTCTTGAACGCGCCTTGTTGTCCGTCGAGTTTGCTGATGGCAAACCGGCCCAAATCAGGCTTTTTCGCACTCACCCCCAAACCCAGATTGTGATAGCTCTCGTCGGTGAAGTTGAAGCCCACGTGGCAGCTCGCGCAATTGGCCTTGCCCAGAAAGAGCTGATAGCCACGTTGCGCCGACGCATTCATTGCCGTCTGATCCTTGAGCTGGGTGAAACGGTCATACGGACTATTGCCAGACATGATCGTCCGTTCAAAACTGGCAATGGCGCGGCTAATCGTCACATCGTTGATCGCCCCGCCCTCAGCGGGAAAGGCCTCCTTGAACGCCGCCAGATAGCTGGCGTCCTTTTCCAAGCGGCTGGCGACACTCTTTATGTTTGGGTGGGCCATCTCGATCGGGTTGGTGATCGGCCCGAATACTTGCGCTTCCAATGAAGCCGCGCGGCCATCCCAAAACTGCTTGCGGCTGAAAGCACGATTGATGAGCGCGGGCGCTTGCCGTCCGCCTTTTTGCCCCTTCACGCCAATTGAAAATTGACGCGGATCAGCAAAGCCTTTGTCAGGCAAGTGGCACGAAGCGCAGGAGAGTGTGTGGTCAAACGAGAGCGCCTTTTCAAAATAGAGCCGTTTGCCCAACTTGAGTTTGGCTTCAGTCAAAGGGTTTTCTTTCGGTACCGAATAGGAGGCCGAGTCCAAATCCAATCCCAAAGGAGCATTCAAGTGATAGCTCGCCGCAGCGGGCTTGCCACCATCTGTCAATGTCACTTCGTCAGATTTTTTAGCGCCGTTGCAGGCAGCCAAGGCGACCGCCAACAGCGCCAACATTGCCAGCTTTTCTCTCATTGCAAACCCACTGACCGATTCAATATCTCTTGCCGATTGCTGCTTGCGAGTTCAGCCCGTGCCAACCAGTTTGGCGCTGCACGCATTTTCTAAGGCCTGTCATTGGCGAAGTCAACCGGGCCAGGTTGAGCGACAATGCCGGTTGACAGAGATAAACTCGTATTGTATTTTCGCGCTTCAAATTTGATGAGGTTTTGATCCTCAGTAGCTCAATGGCAGAGCACCCGGCTGTTAACCGGGGGGTTGTAGGTTCGAGTCCTACCTGAGGAGCCATTCTTTCCTAGTAAGATACAAAAAGCCGCGCAAGCGGCTTTTTGTATTACTTCCACAATCATCGCGGTTCATTGCTTGCAAGCAGCCTTTCCAGCAACCAACCTGAGTGGTAGTCGCTTTGATTTCACCGCCTCACCATTTGGAGAATTTGGCCAGCCAAAAGTCGAGAAGCGGTTTTAGATCAGCCCTTCACCAACTCTTGTACCTGTTTGAACTCTGGAGTGCCCGCGCTGCCGCACAATTCAAACAGCGCCAACTCCACCGAAGAAATGATTGCGCCGTTGCGCGTCAGTTTCTGTATGGCAACTTCGCGGTTGTGCGGCAAGCGCGCCGCCACGGCATCGCTGAGCAGATGCACCTGATAACCGAGTTGCAACAGATCGTGCGCCGTCTGGCTGACGCAGATGTGCGCTTCGATGCCGCAGACGATGACCTGTTCGGCGTGGTGTTCGCGCAGTTGCAGATCGAATTCCTGCACGCCACAGGCCGAGAAGGTCAGCTTCTCCAACTGTACTATTCCGGCTGGCAAGTACGCCACGATTTCCGCCGCCGTGCGGCCCAAGCCTTTGGGGTATTGCTCGGTCACGATGATTGGGACGTCCAGAATCTGGCAGGCTTGCACCGTCACAGCGATGCGCTGGGCCAGTGCGGCGAAATCAGCAATCATCGGGCGGAAAGCCTCTTGCATATCAATCACCGCCAGGGCGGCGCGGCGGCGGTCTAACACAGCGGGATGTTTCATGGCAGCTTCTGATGAATTCAGTTGGTGGGACGCGGCGGCACCGGCGGCGTCAGTTTCGGATCGCTGGTTACCCACGCCGTCCACCACAAATCGCGGAGCATTTGCGCGCCGGTGGCCAAACGTTCGCTCACAAATTTCTTGTGTTCGGCCCCGGCGGTTTTGTCGTTGAAGGCTTCCTGTTTATCCAAAATGTAAAGCTGTTCGACCAGCTTGTTCGAAACGCGGATGTGTTCCCACAACGCCTCACGCGGCTTTTCGATGACGCGCGCCGCGCCGGCAATCAGCGGCAACATATCGGCCAGCTTGATGTGCGACTGCACGTATTGCTCTTCAAAACGGTAGTGAATGCCCATATTCGGCGTGTTGGTAAAGACGGCGTAGCCCTTCGGGTTGTCGCCCGACCAGCCGTTGTAATGGATCGTCGTGTGGTGCGGGTTAGCCGTGTCGCTGACGTAATGCCCCAGGATGCCCGCGTCGTTCAGGATGCGCGCTTCGATCCAGCGCCGTTTGCGCGCGTCCTTTTCGGCGCGCCACAAGCGGAACTCGATGCGCATGGTCTGAAACAGTTCGAGCATGCGATACGGCACGAAGCCAACATTGACAGGCTTTCTACCGGCTTTCAGCAATTCGGCGGTGAAGTCATAGCGATTGACCGCGCTGAACGCCGCTTCGGGCACCCATTCCAAATCCACGAAATGATCAGGCGCGGCGGCGCTATCCATGCCGCGATCAAGATTCGATTCGTCGCGCGCGCGCCAGCGATCCGGCTCCGGGTTCAAATAGCTGAGCTGGTCAACTTCCTTGCGAAAGAACTTCGGCATCTCCGGCGGCAATTTCAGCGCGGCGGCGCGACCTGACAATTCGTGCCCGGTTGCGCCCCAGGCCTGCACGTCATCCGGTTGCTGTATGGCAACGAACGCCAACAGGGCCACGGTCAGCAACGCAATTGTTTTGCCGCGCCAGTTTGTTTCAGTCATCTTCATTTTTCTCCCGATCTGCAATCTCAAATTTGAAATTTAGCGTTGCGCGGGCAGTTCCACGCTGTACAACTGCTTGCCCGCGATGTCGTGCAAGCTCACCGTCAGCGCCTCAGTCTTGCCGTCAATTTTCACGCCACCGAAAAACTGAAAGCCATCTTTGGGCGAACGGTTCGGCTTCATGCCTTTGGGGATGCCGGTGAATTTGACCTGCGGGCCAAAGGTGTCGTCGAGCGCGCCCGGCCCAAACGTGCCCGCGTTGAGCGGCCCGGCGACGAATTCCCAAAACGGATTGAAGTCGGTGAATTGCGCTTTGGCCGGGTCGTAATAATGCGCCGCCGCGTAATGCACATCCGCCGTGACCCACACGACGTTTTTGATCTTGCGCTGTTTGATGAAGCGCAGCAATTCGGCCACTTCCAATTCGCGCCCCAGCGCCGGGCCGTTGCCGTTGGCGAAGGCTTCAAAATTGGGCTGCCCGTTGCGCGTGCCGTCGCCCACGACCAGGCCGATGGGCATGTCGCTGGCGATCACCTTCCACGTGGCCCGCGACGCCAGCAAGCGTTGCTTGATCCAGTTGATTTGCGCGCTGCCCAGGAAAACCGTTTCGTCATTTTGCATCGGCTGCCGGTTCGGGCCATTCGCCGCGCGATAGCTGCGCTCATCCAGCATCAGCACGTCGAGCAGCGGGCCGTAGTTGTAGGCGCGATAGACGCGCTCAGCATCAGCGGGATCAAAGCGCAGCGGCATGTAATCCAGAAAGGCGCGTTTGGCGCGGGCGGCCAACAGGTCTACGCTTTTGACTGTGTATTTCGGGTCATCGAGGATTTGGCCTGGAAACCAGTTGTTGCGGACTTCGTGATCGTCCCATGCGGCGAGCATCGGCACGGCGACGTTGAAGCGCCGGAAGTTTTCATCGAGAAAGTTATAGCGGTGATTGCCATGAAATTCGGCCAGCGTCTCGGCGACCTTGGATTTTTCCGGCGTCGTCAGGTTCTTCCAGATCGTGCCGTCATCGAGTTTGACTTCAGCCTGAATCACGCCATCGGCATAAATCGTATCGCCCGAATGAATGAAAAAATCGGGCTGCCACTGGCGCATCGCCTCATAGATTTTCATTCCACCGAAGCCGGGATTGATACCCCAGCCCTGACCGCAGACATCGCCACCCCAGACCAGTTTGACATCACGCTTGGTCGTCGCGGGCGTGTTGAAACTGCCAGTGACTGGCTCACTCAGCGCACGGCTTTCAGCCAAATCCTGAAAGCGCACACGATAGAAAATCCGCTGTCCGGCGGGCAAGCCGGTCAGGTCTACACGCGCGGTGAAATCGCTGGTTTCGAGCGCGGCGGGGCCGGTACGACGTTGAACGTTTTGGAAAGATTCGGTCGTGGCGTATTCGACAATCATCCGTGCGGGGCGGTCGGGGCGGCTCCAGATGACGGCGCTGCCTCCTGTGCTATTGGCCGTGACGTCGCCGCTTTGCACGCCGCAGGGGAGTTGTGGACGTTGGCTATCTTGGCGAATGAAAGCCGGGGCCTTCAATGAAAGCGCAAGGCCCAAGCTGGCGGATTTTGTGTGAGTGAGAAAAGTTCGGCGGCGCATATTCAGCTTATCGAAAATTAGCGTGTTGATCTTTTGTACAAGCTCTCAGTATGATCGCTGTGAAAGGATGCATTAAACATCATGCAAAACTCAAAAACTTTAGACCAGGAAAGGACGAAGGTCCGCTTCAATCTTGATATTTCGCCTGACTTGAATGCCTTGCTCGACAACCTCGCCGCCAGCATCGGTGGGACGAAAAGCGATGTGCTACTGAAAGCGATTGCCCTGATGGACGTGGCGGTAGATGCGAACCGCCAGGGCAAAAAGTTTGGCATCGCGGAGAGAGACCAGCCGCTTGCCACGGAAATAGTCGGGATTGTGAACGCGCCTTCGGTTTGATGAATGGCGAACGACAAATTCGACCTCAACGAACTGGTCAAACAACCGGCTCAGCAAATTTCCATCAGCGTCAATACCGACGATCCGCTCAAACGTGAATCGGAAATCCGCCTCAAAGAAGCCGAAGCCAAGCACCTACGCGCCAAAGAACTCATCTTGTACGGCCTGACCAGCGGCATCATTGTCATTGTGGTGTTGCTTTGCGTTTGGATCATCGCCAAGAAAAGCCTCGCCAACGACGAAGGCAAACTTGCGTTAGGCTTGCTTACCACGATTGCCAGCGCCCTGCTGGGTTACATCACCGGAAAATCCGCCAAATAGGCTGCGGTGTTCACTAATGTTCTTACGGGCATTGAAAGTGCCTTTCGGTCAGGCCGGAACCAGTCCCCACTGACGGGCCAGCGTGGTAAACGCCGCAACGTGTTTGGGCCAATCGTGCAAAATTGCCGGATCGAAATCCGCGCCGTTGGGCCACACCAGCGTCTGGACTTCGGGATCGAGCCGCACTTGATTGAAGAGCGCCAACTCTGCCAGCGGGCCGTACAATTCGCCCGCCAACACAGGACGAAAGTTGATGATCTGCGCCGTGCCATCGTCAAACCGCACACGCAACGTGTAGGGCGCGACAATCTCAAATGCCCGCACCCGGTAGATTGGATGGATCATCTTTGCCTCCTTACTATAGCGGCTCAATCGGCAACGGCGTCTGACCGGCTTGCAGCCGCTGCCAATCGGCCAGCAACTCCGCCTCATGTAACTCAGCCCACGCTTCCACCAGCCGATGCTGGCGGCGCGGCAGCGAGCCGGAGATTAAATCAACCGGCGCCAGCCCGTAAACGGCAGCCTCATCCTGATAGTAAGCGTGGAAGTGCGGCGTGTGGTGTGGCACGCCGACCTCCACATACATTCGAATGATGACGCCGAAAAACCGGCAGAGTTCAGGCATCCGCGCGCTCCTCTCATTTCTCCGCCAGCTTCCGCCCCGCATTCAAACTGTCGAAATGCAAAATCGCATTGAAGACCAGGAAGTAGCTGCCCTGCGTTTCGCCGCGCCAGAACGGGTTGTTCGAGAAGAGCACGACGTGCCCATTGCCAAACGGCACGTCAACCACGGCGGCGCGCTGCGCGATTTCAGTCCCCGCTTCGAGCAAGCCCGACACCAGCAACTCGCGCGCGTCGGCGTAACGCAACACCACACGCGGACGCACGCTCGGCGGGATGACGTTGACGCCGTTGCGCAATTGCTCGGCGGTCAGCGGCAACGCTTCCCACGGTTCGGCCTTCGGCTCTTCGGGAATCACATCGGGCGCGCGGTTCTGCACCACGTCGGGATCATCCGGCGAGCCGCGTCCCGTCAGCCGCTCGCCGCCCTCGCCGCCGCCAGCGCGCCGTCCGCCGCGTCCGCCAATCGTATTGCTCAACGCGAAGATCGGCCCGCTGGAACAGAAGATCGCCAGGTTGTCGTTGTAGCCGTAGGCCAGCGGGCTGGCCGCATCCACCAGCTTCGAGCGCACCACCGTGCCCGTCGCGCGCAAGCGTTGCGGCGGCGTAATCGTGACGCCGGGCGTGAAGCCGAACGTGACCGCGAAGTTCGACGTGTCGTTCGCCGTAATCAACAAGCCGCCGCGTTGCACGAAGGTTTGCAGGTTCTGCAAACCGCTCCAACCCAAGCCCGGCCGCGTGTCGTCGGTCTCGTCGGTGCGGCCCAGATTGGGCGTTAAATCGGTCTTCCGCCACGGCAGCGGATTGCCGAACATGGGCATGCCGCTGACGATCTGCTGCGGATTGGCGCGGCCCACCGGGGCAAAAATAATCACGTCGTATTTGGCGTTCAGGTTTGCATCCGCCGCCACGTCCTGCGTGCTGATGTATGCGAAGGGCACGCCGCGCCGGTCGAATTCCAGCCGCCACCAGCCTTCGTCCTGCGTGCTCAGCCAGGTGTGCATCAGCGCCACGCGCGCCGCTTTTACCGCGTGGGTTTTGACGGCGGGCGCTTCTGCCACCGCCATGACCTTTAAGCCAAGCTCGACGGCGGCGTTGCGCAAGTCGGTTTCGTTGACACTGCGGATGATGAAAGAGCCGCGCCGGAACTTTAGCCCGGTGATCTCAAAGGCTTCCTCGGCGGCCTCGAACTGCGCGTCCCTGAAACGATAACGCAAAGTCGCCAGCGCATTGTCAGCGTTGTGATTGATGACGAAGATGTTGCCCTTGCCGATCATCCCGCCAGGCGCTTTGACTTCGCCGCTGACTTTCTCCATCGGTGCGTCGAGCGCTTTGATGTCGGTCACGCGGACGACTTGCACGTTGCCCAACTCGCCAAAGGTCCAGGCCGTGTCGTCGTAGATGTTGCGCTGCGGGTCGTTCGGCGACCAGTACTGATAATCCAGCATCATATCGGCGATGCGGCTGTAGGGCTGATCCATCCGCACCAGATAACTGCCCGCCGGGAATTGGCGCGTCGTGGGTTCCGGCTTGCCAGGTTCCTGTTTGGCAGCTTCCTGTCCGCCATTGCCGCCGTTGCCATCGGCGCCGGCTCTGGTCTCAGCGCCTGCCGCAGGCCGCGCGGGTTTCTTCTTAGCCGGCAACGTGACGTTGAAGGCCGCCGTGGCGCGGTGCACTTCGCAGCCCTGCATTTGCAACAGGCGCAGCAATTCGGCCTGCCCGCCCGGACGCGGATCGTCGCCGGGGAAGATGTAGGCCGCCGGGCCTGCTGTCTTCGGCTTCAGAATCGAGTTCTTGCTCTTCAGATAAAAGTTGCGCAGGAAGTATTTATCGTTCGCGCCGAACTGCGCGAGCGAGATGAGCAACGCCGTCTGCTGATAGTTGTTGTTGTTGCGCTGCGACCATTTGGCTTTGGGTAGTGGCGGATTCTGTTTGTACCAGGTGCGCGAATACTCGTTGGGCGAGAGCGTGCGTTCGACCGTGTCCGCGCCGCCGTTGCCAAAGGTTTCATAGAGGCGGCTGATGCCGTTGTGCGACGCGGCGATGAACATCAGATAGCTGGGCGACCAGGTATCGAACGTGCCGTAAGTGAACACGCCGGGCATCCCCAGCTTCGTCATTTCGCCGACGTTGTTCCAGCCGATCATGTGCCATTCGTTGGTCAGAATCGGATCGAGCCAGGCGTTGTACGGCTCCGCGCCCACGGTGTTGTCGTACAGATACGCCACCGATTCGTGCAAGTCGTGCAGCACTTGCGCGCGCCAACTGGTGTAGGTGTTGAGCACGTTCTGCGTCAGCTTCAACGTCAACGACATCGCATCGCGGTTGTTGTCGTGGGCGATGTAATGGCCCCAATAAATCAGGTTCGGCCAGTTCTTCCCCGGATTCGCCAAGTGCCAGTTATAAACGTCCACCTGCCGGTCACGCCCGTCCACCTCGACCACCGGCGTGATCAGCGTGATGACGCGGTTGCGGATGTGCTGGATGTATTCGCTCTCGTCCACGGCCAGCCGGTAAGCCAATTCCATCAACGCGGTTGGCGAACCGGTTTCGGGCGAATGAATCGTGCCGGTCATGTAATACACCGGCACCGTGTCGGCGATGATCTTCTCGGCTTCGTCGTCATTGAGGTTGATCGTGCGCGGGTCGGCCAGCTTTGCCAGCCGCGCGCGATTGGCTTCGAGCTTCGCCATGTTGGCTTCCGAAGAAACCGCGACGGCGATCATCTCGCGGCCCTCTTCGGTCGTGCCGATGGAAAAGACTTTGACGCGCTTGCTGGCCGTTTCGAGCATCCGCATGTAGCGGTAGACCTCGTGCGAATAGGGCAGCTTGCCCGGCGCGCCCGCCACGTCGCCAAGCACGGCCTTGGGCGTCGGGACGCTTTTCGACGCGGGCAGATAATCGGTGAGCGGCGAATTGAAAAAGGTCTCGGTGGTGTACTCGCGGATTTTTTGCGTGTACTCCTCGTCAAGCGGCTGTTGCGGGGCGCGGCCCGGTTTGAGGGTGACGGCGGTTTGGGCAATTGCGGTGAGTGCCAGAGTGAACAGACAAATACTCAGCAGACAGGTGTGGGTGAACAAACGATTGGTCATAACGATGTCCTTCAGTGGTTGTGGGTGAGTTCAGGGAATCAGCAAATTGATCTTCACGGTCGGAGCATTCCTGGCCGCTTGATTCATCATTCCCTGATCGAACGTCAAAAGCTCGGTTGCGCCTTGCTGCGCTAACTCCTCAGCCAAAGCGATGTAAATACCATCCGCCGAGCGGCTACAGCCATAGCTTTGCCGGATGGCTTCGGCGCGCGCGGCCAAAGAAAAATCCCCGCTGGGCGGCGGGGAAATCAGCAGCAAATATCTTTGCAAAAGCTGAAGCGCCCGCGCGTGACTGGCCGGGGTCAATTCGCCGCCTTGCAGTTTGCCGCAAAGAATATAAAGCGTTTCGGCCAGCAGTACGCCAGGCGCGTAATAACGCCAGCCCTGTGACAGATAGCTTTTGAACGCCGCCCTGGCTTTGCTGAATTTATCCTGCTCCCGCGCGCATAACGCGATCAAGACATTCGCATCCATTACCACCGCGCCGGTGGTTTGCGCCGAATTATTCGATTGGTTCATAGCCCCACATCGCTCCTGCCCGCGCCTCGCGCAAGCGGCGCTGCGTATCGGAACCGTCCGTCATTGGCATGTCGCGCTGCAATTCCTCAATCTGGCGCAGCACTTCCAATCGCGCTTGGATTGATGACGGCGGCGGGTTTTCAACCACTGTCAACCGCAATTGCTTGCCTTCGAATTCATCGGCGTGCGCGGCTAAATCTTCCCAAGTGCCTTCAAAAACTTGCTCAAGCATCTCGTTACCTCCATGAAATTCGCGGGCATTATACCCGCTCGGTTGGTTCATCGCCGTACCTGCCGCCGGCGCGCGCCTCGCGCAACATGCGTTGCGTGTCAGAGCCATCCGTAAAACGCATGCCCCGTTGGATTTCCTCGGCCCGGCGCAACGCTTCCAGCATCCCGTAATTGGGCTTTGGCGCTGGCGGCGTTTCTTCAACCACCGTTAACCGCACATGTTTGCCGGCGAACTCATCGGCGTGTGTGGCGACCTCTTCCCAGGTGCCTTCAAAAACTTGTTCACCCATAACGATTCCTCCGCGAATCAGTGCGTCTGCCGTGTCTCTCAGCCTGCGCGAACATTCAAGGGATGAGCAGGTTGACCTTTACCGTCGGCGCATTCTTCGCCGCCTGCTTGGACAGCCCCGAATCGAAAGTCAAAAGTTCGGTAGGGCTTTGTTGTGTCAACGCTTCGGCCAGAGCGATGTACAAGCCGTCAGCCGAATGGCTGCAACCATAGCCTTGCCGCAATTCCTCAGCCCGCAGGATGAGCGCCCCGTCGCCGTTTGGCGGGGGCAAAATGACGTTCATCTGATCGGCAAAATCCTGGATGGCTTTGGCGTGATCAGCCTGCGTAAGCACGGCGCTCTGTAACTTTCCACAAAGAATGTAGAGGACTTCGCTGACGATGACGCCGGGCGCGTAAAACTGCCAATTGCGTTTGGCGTAGTCATCCACCGCCGTCTCAGCCAGCTTAAGTTTGGTTTGTTCGTGCGCGTAAATGGCAATCAAGACGTTGGCATCAATGACCACCGCGCCCGGACTAATTGCTGGAATCGGCGCCATACATCTTTCCGTCGCGGGCTTCGCGTAACAGCCTTTGCGTGTCGTCACCGGAAGTCAGCGGGCGGTCTTTATCACGCTCGGCGATGCGCTGCATGACTTCCAGCATCCGGTAATTTTGGCGCGGCGGCGCTTCAAGCACCGTCAGCCGCAATTGCTTGCCGTTGAATTGATCGGCGTGCGCGGCTAACTCTTCCCAAGTGCCTTCAAAAACTTGTTCGTCCATAACGTTACCTCCACGAAATTCGCGGGCATTATACCCGCGCGGCTTTTCACCGCGCTAACGCTTGCGCCTTGCACTCCGGCGTTCCGCGCGCGCCTCCCGCTCGTCATCGTCATCCGCCACCGCGCGCACAAACGCGCTACGCACCGGCGCGGGCATTTGCGAATTGGCGCCGCGCACCGACTTCCAGATGATCTCGTTGAATTCGATGTCGGGCGCGGCGTCCTCCCGGCTGAAATCGAGTTGCGCCGAACGTTGTGCGCCGGGCGCATTGGCCGGATTGCGTTCGGCCAAATCCACGCGCGCCGGCAACAGCTTGAACGGTTTCAAATCAGCCTTGTCGGTAAAGGCATTGAACATCGGCGTCGCGGCGGCGTCGTACTGGCTCATCGGCGGGATGCCCAGGATCAATTCCATCGTGCGCAGCATGC
>JAYUCP010000107.1:0-5935 GCA_043740245.1 Acidobacteriota bacterium
GCCGTATCACGTTTGCGGCGCGCAGCAGGACAATTCGACCGTCTGCGTGTCGAGCGAAGGCGCCGCCGGGCGTGGTGGTGGTGGCGGCGGGCGCACGGCGGCGGTGATGTACGCCGTGGGCGGCGGCGAATCGGGCTACATCGCGCCGCATCCGGCGAATCCGAATTTGTTTTACGCGGGCAGCCAGGGCGCGCTGCTGACGCGTTTCGATCGCCGCACCGGCGCGACTCGCGACATCCAGGTGTATCCGCTATTCTTCTCCGGCATGCCCGCGAGGGATCTGAAAGAGCGCTGGCAGTGGACCTTCCCCATCGTCTTTTCGCCGCTCGATCCGAAGGTGATTTACACCTCGTCGCAGCATTTGTGGCGGACGATCAACGACGGTTTGAATTGGGAACGCATCAGTCCCGACCTGACGCGCGGCGACCCGAAGACGCTGGGCGATTCGGGCGGGCCGATCACGAAGGATCAAAACGGGCCGGAGATTTACGGCACCATTTTCACCGTCGCGCCATCGTTGCGCGAACCCAGCACGATCTGGACGGGTTCGGATGATGGCTGGGCCTTCATCACGCGCGACGGCGGCAAGAACTGGGCGAAGATCACGCCGCCCGACTTGCCCGAATTCAGCCGCATCAGTTTGATTGACGCTTCGCCGCACCAGGCGGGCACGGCTTATCTGGCGGCCAAACGTTATCAACTCGATGACCGCGCGCCCTACATTTTCAAGACGCACAATTTCGGCAAGACGTGGACGAAGATCGTTACCGGCATTCCCGCTAACGACTTCGTGCACGCCGTGCGCGAAGACACCAAACGCGCGGGCCTGCTTTACGCCGGCACCGAACACGGCATTTACGTTTCGTTTGATGACGGCGCGCACTGGCAAGCGCTGGCGCTGAATCTGCCCGACACGCAAGTCAGCGACATCGTGGTCGAAGAGAACGATCTGGTGATCGCCACGCACGGGCGTTCGATGTACATCCTGGATGACATCGGCGTGTTGCGGCAGATGTCACCGCAGGTGGCGGCGGCGGATGCGCACCTGTTTCAGCCGCGCACGGTCTATCGCGGCGTGCATCAGGCGGCGCTGGACTACTATCTGAAAAAAGACGCCGACAAGGTGACGCTTGAAATTCTGGATGCGCAGGGCGCGCTCATCCGCACGTTCACCGGCACGGCGGAAGACGACAAGAAGAAACCCGCCGCCGAGGCTGCTGATGAAGAAGGCGGCGGCCCGCCGCGCACGCGTCCGCCCGCGCGCAAAGCGGGGACGAATCGTTTCACCTGGGATTTGCGCTACCCCGGCGCATCGGTGTTTGAAGGGATGATTTTCTGGAGCGCGCGCGCTGAAAGCGGCCCGTTGGCGGTGCCCGGCACCTACCAAGTCCGCCTGACTGCCAACGGTCAAACGCAAACGCAAAGCTTCGCCATCAAACGCGACCCGCGTCTGACCAACGTCACTGATGACGATCTGGCGAAGCAGTTCGAACTGGCTGTGCAGGTGCGCGACAAGACCAGCGAGGCGAACGACACGGTCGTGCTGATTCGTGAGTTGAAAAAACAAATCGCCGAACGCAGCGCGAAAGACGCGACGTTGAAGAGCGCGGGTGACGCGCTGGCCGCCAAGCTGAGCGCCGTTGAAGAAGAGATTTACCAGGTGCGCAACCGCAGCGGCCAGGACCCATTGAACTTTCCGATCAAGCTCAACAACCAGATTGCCGCGCTGCGCCGCAGCATCGAAACCGGCGATGGGCGGCCCACCGTGCAATCGTATGTGGTGTTCCGCGAATTGTCGGAACGGTTGACGGCAGTGCGCGGGCGGTTGGATGTGGTGTTGAAAGATGATCTGGCGCAATTCAACAAGCTGTTGGGTGAGAAGCGGCTGGAAGCAATTTCAAGCAATGGGGGAAAACAAGCAACGCCGCGCTGAACTGGCAGATGCACGCCGGTGATGCGCGCGCGCCAATTGACTGACCATGATTTTGGCTGAAGATTTGGTAGGTGAAGAGCAGGCCGAGTGGTACTTGCTGACGCCCATGGAGCGTTGGCGAGAATCGTCAAAGTTGTGGGAAGTGTACCTTGCGATGGGAGGCTCGCTTGATTCCGAACCCGATACACAAAGTCCTTTCTTCGATCCGGCAGCATCGAGTTCGCGCCCTGTTGATGGGCGGGCAGGCCTGCGTGTTGTACGGCGCGGCAGAGTTTAGCCGCGATCTGGACCTGGCGATTCTCGCCAGCCCGGCCAACCTCTCCCGATTGCGCGCGGCCCTGGCGGAGCTTGAGGCTGAAGTCATCGCCGTTCCGCCTTTTGAAGCGCAGTATCTGCGCCGGGGCCATGCGATTCACTTCCGCTGTGGCGCGGCGGAAGCGAACGGATTGCGGATTGACGTGATGACGAAAATGCGCGGCGTAGAGGCGTTTTCAAAGCTATGGCAACGACGCGTGACGTTGCGGGCGGACGATGGCACTTCGTACGAGTTGCTGTCGTTGCCCGATCTCGTCAAAGCCAAGAAGACACAACGCGACAAGGATTGGCCGATGATCAGGCGACTGGTCGAAGCCGATTACTTCAACCAGCGCGACCAGCCGGCCAGCCGGCGCACGGAGTTTTGGTTGCTGGAATTGCGCACTCCTTCGTTATTGATTGAGCTTGCGTCGGCGCAGCGCGCGCGCTGCCGCAAGCTGAGCGCGCGCCGGCCGCTGCTCAAGTTTGCCGTAGCAGGCGATCAAGCAGGTTTGGACGAGGCGCTCAAACAAGAGGAAGGCGCCGAGCGAGAGGCTGACCGGCAATACTGGAAACCGCTGAGAGCGGAACTTGAGCAATTGCGCCACGCGCGTCTGAAACTGGAGTAATGTCGCTGAAGGATGCGTTGGCGCAGTTCAACCGGCAGTTGGCAGACAAGCGGCTGGAACCGGTGAAGCAAAGCAAGGAAGCGGGGAAGTGATGACTTGCTCGGTCGGCGGGTGACTTATGCAAAAGCCAAATGTGCGGAAGAAGCTGTTCAAGGAATTTAAGGCGGCCTTTGATAAGGAACTCTATGCCAGCAGCGAAGAATTGGGCAGGGAGTATCTGAAACAGTACCCGAGGCACATGTTTGCGTGGCTGTTGTATGGGATCACGTTGCGTCGGCTGGCTCGTTATCACGAGGCTCGCTTGGCATTGCAGCGCGTCATCAAAAGCAAACCAGAATGGCTGGAAATGGCGTTGTTTGAAATGGGTAGACTCTACCGAGCACAAGGTAACCTGAAAAAAGCTGCCAACTGGTTTCGGAAAGCGATTGAGGCCAAGCCGGAGACAACACCATCCCGTATTATTTTGGGTGGTACGTTGATAACGCGAGGATTCCTCATAGAGGCTGAAGAGTGTTACCGCTGCGCGACCGAATGCCCTGAAGGCGATATTGATGAAGCCTTCCTCAATCTGGGGTTGGTATTGCGGGTGCAGGGAAGATATGAAGAAGCCCGGCAATGCTGTTTGAAAGCTCTCGAACTTGATCCCAACTACAAGGATGCAAAATATGCATTGAAAGATTTAGAGAAGGTAATTGCTCACGGACAAGCCGTTGTAAATCAGCAAGCTGGGCAAGCAAGCAAAGCGGGCACCCTAAAGCAAACACAAAATGTACAGAAGAAGCTGTTCAGGGAATTTGAGGCGGCTTATGAGAAGAGCCTCTACGCCTATCACGTGGAGTTAGGCAAAGAGTACCTGCGGCATTATCCGCATGATCTGTCGGCCCGGCTGCTTTATGGGATCACGCTCCGGCAAATGGCTCGCTATCGAGAGGCTCGGCTAGCCTTGCAATACGTAATCAAACGCCTCTCGAAAAAGCCAGTGCGCGCTTGGCCGTTGGCTGAGATGGGACACATGTACAAGTCAAAGGGAGATTTGAAGAGTGCTGCTGAGTGGTATCGGAAAAGCATTGAAGCTTGTCCTGAAGACGCAGACGCGCAGGGTTTTCTCGGGAAAGTGCTGACAAAGCAGGGCTGGCTCGAAGAAGCCGAGGCATGCCATCGCCGTGCAACAGAATGCCTCGAAGGCGATGTTGATGAAGCCTTCGTCAATCTCGGCTTCGTGCTGCGCGCGCAAGGAAGGTATGAAGAGGCGCGGCAATGTTTCCTAAAGGCGCTCGAACGCGAACCCAAGTTCAAGGCCGTGAAACGCCTGGTGAAAGATTTAGAGCAGGCGCTGGAATTACAAACGAAGGTATAGGGCTATGAAGTTGTTGTGTGCGAGGTTCAAGCGATTTTCTTTCGTGTGCTGGCTGGGTGGCAGCCTGTGCGCCGCAGTCCTTGCGCAAGCCGACGGTGAAACCTGGCTGCTGCGCCACATCGCCGAAGCCGCCAAATACGAACAAGTCTTCAAAAACCTGACCGCCGAAGAGACCAAGCTGATGGAGGTCTTCGACGACAAGGGCAACCTGCGGCAGAAGCGCACCGTGGTCGCCGAATTGCTGGTTTATCAATCGGCGCAGGAGGAAAACCGCATTGCCGAATTTCGCAACGTGCGCAGCGTGGATGGCAAGCCGGTGGATGGCTTTGAAGAACGCATGGTTGATCTGTTCGATTACCTCAGCAAAGTCAAAACCGTGCGCGGCGAGATGAGCAAGCTGCACGATGAATGGTTGAAGTACGACATCGGGCGGCGCTTTTGGGGCTACACGATTACCGAGGGGCGGCTGTTCAAGGCGCTGGGGCCGTCAATGCGCGCGCTGCCGTTCGGACGCCAGACCATTGGCGAGCGTGAGACGGTGGTGATTGTATTCGAGCAAGTGGCGGGCAGCCGCGCGACTTGGGGGCCCGACCCTGATGACGTGGTGCAAGACATTTCAGGTTTGCGCAATCGCGTCGGCGTCAAGACGCGCTATCGCGGCAAGCTGTGGTTGGATGCGCAGACCGGGCAGTTGTGGCGACAGGAAACCGAGCTGGTGGCCGACTATCAAACGCTGGCGCAACCGCAGGTGATGATCCGCTGGGAACAAAGCTATCAAGCGAGTGAATTCGGCACCCTGGTGCCGAAGCAGTTTGTCTTCTCGTGGTTTGCGCATATGGTTGGCCGGGATACGGCGGCGGCGCGTTTGGAACTGGCGAGCCGCACGACTTACACCTACGGCAAGTTCACGCGCTTCGATGTGAGCAGTGAGGAAGGGAAGAAGGAGTTGCTGAACAAAAAACCGAACTAAAAGTCTTGTGAAGTCTTGTGAAGTCCGAAAGTCACATATCTCCCATGCCTCCCATGCCTCCCATATCTCCCACACCGCCCCCATCCATTATTTCCCCAGCAGCCGCAGCGCCGCCAGCGCCATTGCTTTGCAGGCTTGGAGCAAATGTTCGATCTCGCAGTATTCATCGGGCTGATGCGCGAGGTTGAGCAGGCCGGGGCCGTAGGCGATGCATTGTTCGACACCGGCGATGCGCGCGAAATGTTTTTGATCGTAAGTGCCGGGGCTGGCGATCAGCGGCGGCGTTTTGCCAATGGCCGATTGAATCGCTGTCGCCATCGTCTCGACCAGACGCGCATCCGGCGCGGTCATGGTCGGATGCACGATCATCAGATCATTCAATTCAAAGCGAAACTCGGCATCGCGCCGTTGCTGTTCGGCCAGCAGCGCGTGAATCTCGCCGCGCACTTCATCCAAATTTTCTTCCAGCAAAAAGCGCCGGTCGAATACCGCGCGGCACAGATCGGCGACGCAAGGCGTTTGCGGCGTGTCGAGTGCTTGGCCGCCCGCGAGCGCGTTGATGTTCAAGGTTGCGGCGCGTGCGCCCGGCGGTTCGACGGGCATGCTTGTTTGGCGCAAGGCCAGGGCGGGTTTTAGCTCGCATTCGATTTGCGCGATGAAGCGCGCCATCCGGTCAATCGCGCTGACGCCGAGAAACGGCATGCTGCCGTGGGCGGTGCGTCCGTGCGTGACGACCTCGAACCAATAGACGC
>JAYUCP010000108.1:0-14745 GCA_043740245.1 Acidobacteriota bacterium
GGATGACGCGGATGCGGCGGATCAGCGCGGATCAACCCGAAAAAGAATCTGCGGAAATCCGCTACATCCGCGTCATCCGCGTATCTATTCGCTTGTCGAGTTACGCACACCCTTCACTTAAATCACGCGGCGCTTCCACGCCGTATCGCGATTCAACCTGACAAACAAGGAGTCACCCAAAATGAAGCATCGTATGTTGCTCACGCTTGCCCTATGCGTGTTGGCCGTAGGCGGCGCACGGGCTCACCGCGCCGCCGCCGACTTACCCAACTTCGGTTATTGGAGCGCCAAAGAATTGCGCGGTTATGAAAAGCCGTTGCGCGAAAAGGTCAGCGGGCCGAATAAAATCGGCAGCATCAAACTGGCTGACTACGGTTCCAGCAACGTCTCCATCACGCACCGCGAAGCCGCCGGCATCGCCGAAGTCCACGCCCAGATGGATGATTACTTCGTCGTGCAAAGCGGCGCGGCCACGCTGGTCATCGGCGGGGATGTCGTCAACGCCAAACAGACCGAACCCGGCGAAACGCGTGGCGACGCGATCAAAGGCGGTGAACGGCGCAACCTCGCCGCGGGTGATGTCGTGCATATCCCAACGGATATGCCGCACCAATTGCTGGTGGAAAAAGGCCAGGTCTTCACCTACTTCGTGATCAAAGTGAAAGCGAAGTAATCCGCCTGGGTGCGCACCGCTTCCAGCGTGCAGTCTTGGCGTCAGACGCATTCCTGCCGGAAGGAAAATCTCTGCTGCCGAGACTGCACGCTGGAAGCAGTGCGCACCCAGGAAGAAGTCACATCTTTCAGTTCCCTTCTTCCTGCTGCAATGAATCTTTTTCGCAACCGCCAATCCGCACTCAAACTGTTCGTTGTGGCCGCTGCTCTCGCTGCCGTAATGCTCCTCGCTTGCCGCAACCAATCCACAACAAAAACCGGCGACGGCCCGCAAGCACAAAAAGTGCTGGACGAATTGAAAACCTTCAAGCTCAGCGAAGCTTTTAACGTCGAACTCTTCCTCAGCGAGCCGCAAGTCATGAGCCCGACCGAAATGGCGTGGGATGAATTCGGCAAACTATATGTCGCCGAGATGCTCGATTATCCCGAAGACCCGCCGCCCGGCACGCCCGCGCGTTCGCGCATTCGCTTGCTGGAAGACCGCGATGGCGATGGCAGGTATGAACACGCCGTCGTCTTCGCCGATCACGTGCTCGAAGTCAGCGGCCTGCATCCGTGGAAGGGCGGTTTGCTGGTCACTGCCGCGCCCGACATTTTGTGGATGAAGGACAACGACGGCGATGGCCGCGCCGATGTGCGCCAGGTGCTTTACACCGGCTTCCCGCTGGTCAATCCCGAAGCGCGCATCACCAATTTGCGCTACGGACTGGACAACTGGTTTTACGCCGCGCAGAACGGCAACGATGGCAAGGTGACTGCGCCCAATCACCCGGAGCGCGAACCACTGTTGATTCGCGGCGCGGACTTTCGTTTCAACCCCGTGCGCGATGTGGCCGAAGCCGCCAGCGGCCCTGCGCAATTCGGTTCGTCGTTCGATGATTTCGGCAATCAGTTCATCACGCAAAACACCGTGCATTTGCGCCACGTGATTTTGCCGATGAATTACATCCGCCGCGCACCGCTGTTGGAAGTGCCCGCTTACGCCTTCGACATATCCAATCACGGCAAACCGTCGGCGCAAATCTTCCCGCTGACCGAACCGCAGGAGTGGCGCAAAGAGCGCACGGCGCTGCGCCAGCAACGCTACAACGAAAACGGCCTGAACCGCGTCGAGCAGGTCGGCGGCTATTTCAGCGGCGCCAGCGGCGGCACGGTATACAACGGCGACAACTTTCCCGCCGAATATCGCAACAACGTCTTCACCGGCGAAGTCAGCGCGAACCTGATTCATCGCGATGTGCTGACGCCGGATGGCGTGACATTCAAAGCATCGCGCGCGCAAAACAACACCGAGTTTCTAGCTTCGACCGACGTCTGGTTCCGCCCCTGCAATTTCGCCAACGCGCCCGACGGCAACCTCTATGTGCTGGACATCTACCGCCTGTTCATCGAAACGCCCGAATCCATTCCCGAAGAATTGAAGAAAGGCATGGACTTTTACGCGGGCGACAAACTGGGCCGCATCTGGCGGCTCTCGCCGAACAAAACGAATCAGCAACGCGGGCTAAAAGTGAGCCTCGGCACGGCGAGCGTGGCTGAACTGGTCAAGACGCTGGAACACCCGAACGGCTGGCACCGCTTCACCGCGCAACGCTTGATTGTTGAGCGACAAGACAAGGCTGCGCTTCTGTATTTGAAAGAATTGGCTGAAAAGAGCGCGACGCCACAGGGCCGCTTGCACGCGCTGTGGACGCTGGAAGGCCTGTCGGCATTGGACGAAACGCTGGTGTTGCGGGCGTTGAAAGACGGCGATGCGCGGCTGCGCGAACACGGGCTGCGGCTGGCAGAAAGGTTTTTGCCGAAGTCGAAGGCGCTGGCTGATGCCGTGCTGGCAATAGTGAAAGACAGCGAACTGCGTGTGCAATTCCAGGCGGCGTTTACGCTCGGCCAATTGAAAGATACTCGCGCATTGAATGCGCTGGCCGACTTGGCGCTGCAACACGGCGGCGATCAATGGTTCCGGCTGGCGATCCTGAGTTCAGCCGCTGACTCAGCCTCGCAGTTCTTTGCCTTACTGCGCAGCAAGAAACCCGCTTGGGAGAATGCCGAACTCTTCGCGCAACTGGCCGCACTGATCGGCGCGAAACACGACGCGGGCGAATTGACGCGCTTCCTCGCCGCGCTCGGCAAGCTGCAAAAGCCCGAAGCCGCGCTGGCCGGTTTGGCCAAAGGCATCAAACTGGCAGGCGTCAAAAATCTGCCCGTCGCCCAGGCCGAAGCCTTGCTCGCGCCCTTCCTCACGCACGCCAACGACAAGGTGCAGGCCGCCGCCTGGGATTTAGCGCGCTACTTTGAATTGCGCGCGCTGGTCGCCAAAGCCACGAGCGCTGCCACCAACGCGGCGTTGCCCTTGCCCAAGCGCGTCGTCGCCGTGCGCGCCTTGCGCGGCGGCCAATTCGCGGCGGTGCAACCCATCCTGGCCAAGCTGCTGGTCGCGCACGACACGCCCGACGTGCAAAGTGCCGCCATCGAATCGCTGGCCGCCTTCGACGAGCAAAACATCGCGCCGCTGTTGCTGGCGAACTGGAAAAGCTACCTGCCCGATGCGCGGCAACGGGTGCTCAGCACGCTGCTGACCAATCAGGAATGGATGCGCGCCTTGCTGCAAGCCGCCGAAAACGAACGCGTCGAACGCACGGCCTTTGATCCGGCGGCCCGCGCCCGCCTGGTAGACCATCCCGACAAAGCCATCTCGGAACGCGCGCAAAAGTTTTTCAAAGAAGAGTTGAGCGACCGCGCCCAAGTCGTCACGGCCTATCTGGACGCCGCCAAACTCACGGGTGATGTTGCGCGCGGCAAGAAATACTTCGAGGACAACTGCGCCAAGTGCCACCTGCCCCAACGCGAGAAAGCCCGCATCGGCGCCGACCTTTCGGGCATCAACAACAAGACTAAAGAAGAGTTGATTACTTCGATACTGAATCCCAGCAAGGCCATCGAAGCGCGCTTCGTCAATTACATCGTGACGACCAAGGACGGCCACATTTACGACGGCGTGCTGGGCAACGAGACGCCCGGCACGCTGACCTTGCGCGGCGGGGCGGAAGGCGACGTGACGATCCTGCGCGCGAACATCGCCAACATCCGCGCCTCGGCGCTTTCGCTGATGCCGGATGGGTTTGAGAAGCAGTTAAATCGGCAAGCGCTGGCGGACATTTTGGCGTATTTGCGCGGCGGGTTGTGAGACGGTAGGACGGACTTTAGTCTGTCCGTAGCGGCAGGACAGACTAAAGTCCGTCCTACCATCAATCAGAAAAGATCGCCTACGCGGCATTTGAAGCCAGGCAGCAAGGCGCTGGTCAGTTCATCGTCTTCGCTCAGGATGCGGTCGCGCGTGAGTGATTCGTAAACCGTCACCAGCTTGGTTTCCGGTTCGACCACCCAGACCTCGCGCACGCCGGCATTGAAATAGTCGCTGAGTTTGGTTTTGACGTTGGTGTAAATATCGTTGGGCGAGATGACTTCAACGGCCAGATCAGGCGGGATGCCCCATTTGCCAAACGGCACACCTTCAGCGGGGATGCGCTCTTTGGCAAGAAACGCCAGATCGGGCAAGCGTTCATTTGTGCCAATGAGAAACGTCGTGTCCGGGCTGTATATATCGCCAAGCTGATTTTGTTCGACGTGCATCGCCAACCGCCATCCCAGGCGCATAATCGTGCGCCCGTGCAATGCTCCGGCCATTTTGACCTCCTTAACGCCATTTACGATTTCGTAGTCTTTGTCATCAATGACGGCTTCGGCCACCGCCAGCCCCGCAACTGAAGTCATCGTGTTTCCTCCGATCAAAACAAGAATGGGCAAGAATGGAACGCCACCGATTCTAGCCGCAGCAATACGGCCTAGCAACAATGAAACAGCAAGGACACATCAACCTTGACGTGGCCTTGCTGTTTGCTTTTGGCAGCAGGGCAAAAGCTGATCCCTGCCTGCATCACTTTTTTCCAGTCGTAAGCTCAAGAAACACAGCCGACCTCAATTGGCATACAGCTACCGTCAGGACATTTCATATGGCCTTCCGGGCAACCGTCGCTGTCATCTTCCAGCGAGTTTAGCAAGGCGACTTGCTTGATGTGTGTGACAACCAGACTTCGCATTTTCTTTTCAAAATCGGGCGAAGCCGCTGTCAGCCCGGTCGCCAGCTTGCCGTAAAGCACCGTCAAATTTCGCAAACCAGGTTCTGCCATGAGTTGCTCCTTTTATCTGAAGTTATCAATCGCCCCAAAGGCGACTGCGTTGGTTTGTTTACTGAGATAAAGCGTGCGCGCATCGGGCGCCCAAGCCATCTCAGCAAAGAAAACGAAGGGGTCTTCGTTGGTGTGAATGAGTTTGGCTTGCCCAGTCACCAGCGCCAGTTGCCAGAGTTCGTCGTGCTCCTGCACACGCTGGCAAAAGGCTACGTGCTGCTGATCGGGTGCAAGCCGGAAGGAAGTTGGATAGGCGTTGGCGAAGGCCGCCAGTTCGGCAGCTTGCCCTGTCGTCAACGCGAGCCGCAACACTTGCACAGGTTCATTCTGTCGCTCACTGGCGCGTGCAAAGGTCGTCAAGAAAAGCGCCCCGCCATCGGCTGACCAGCCCAGCAGACGCAACGATTTTTCGGTTTGAAAAACCATGTGCTGTTGCCCGGCGTCGCTCAGCCAGAGTTGATTGGGATGGGCCTTGACAGTGCTTAATTGCAAATAAGCCAGGCGGCGGCTGTCAGGCGCGAACAGCGGCGACAAGGCACGGTAGGTGGCATCGGCAGACGGCGGAATCAACTGTTCATTCGTGCCGTCTTCCCTAATCGTCCAGAGCGCCAAGCGACCCGACTTGAACGAGAGATAAGCCAACTGGTTACCGTCGGGCGACCAGGTGTAGTTGTTGGGGAAAACGCCGCGCACGGGAAAATCTTTCTTGCCGCTTTCCAGGACATGGCTGTTCACCACGGGCCGGGCTTGCGAGCCATCGGGATTCATCGTCCACAAGGCCTCATAAGGCCGCGCATCACGCAAGAAAGCGATGCGGTCGCCGCGCGGCGACCAGCGCGCATCAACAACTTTGTCCGCCAATTGCACGGGCGCGGCGTCGCCTTGCGTCGCCTGCCGCCAGAGCGAACTCGCCCAGGGGTCTTGCCCGGCCAGCTTCTGTTGATAGATGACTGAGCGACCGTCTGGTGCAACGTTTGGATTCAATTCCAGTTGACGCTGCGACGCCGTCAGCCGTGTTTCAGTTTTACTGGCTAAATCGTAGCGGAATAAATCCGCGCTTTGACCGCTCGTGCTATAAAGAATGCGACGGCCATCGCGGGTGATGTCTATGAATGAGAGGCTTTCGGGGCTGGCCGTCAGCAATTGTGACACGCGGCTCTCAAGCGTCACCACGGCGATCTGATCAATGCCATTGCGCTTCGCCGAGTAAATGATGCGTTTACCATCAGGGTGCCAAACCGGACTGCCGTTATGCTCATTCCCGTGCGTCAACTGGATGGGCACGCCTTGCTCTAACTTGAGCGCAAAAACATGAAACACCCCTCCGACGACCTCAGTATAGGTAAGCCATTGCTCGTCGGTGGAAAGGTCGGCGTAGATAATGCGTGTAGTGGCCGGAAAATTCGTCAAGGTCGTGAACTTGCCGGTGGCCGGTTCCAGTGTATGAACATTGCCCTTGGCCACGAAGTAGAGCCGCCGCCCATCGCGCGACCAGCACATCAGATAGAGAAACTGCTCGGCCAGCGCCGCCGGCAGCGTCGCAATCTGCTTACTTTCAACACCGTTGACAGGAACCTGCCAAAATCCCACCTGCTCGTTGTGAGTTGAGCGATAGGTGATGGCCTGCCCCTCCGGTGTCCAAATTGGATTCTGATCAAACCACTCGTCGTGCGTCAGGCGCTGTGGCGTCCCGCCTGCCAAAGGCTTCACAAAAATCTCTTCGCGCCCATTGAGGTTTTGCGTGAACGCAATCATTTGATCATCCGGCGAAATGATCAAATCGGAACTGGTTCTGCCCTTATCAAGTTTCCACTCACCTACAAAGGTATGCGTCAACTCAACCAGGTTGACCGGCACAACCAAATTACGTTGCGCCCAATAACGCCAGCCTAGCCAGAGCACCACCACAATTGCCAAGCTGGCAGCCAGTCGCCGCCAACCATGCCACCACGGCTCAGCCGCCAGCCGCGCGCTGAATTGCGCTTCTTCCACCAAATTGCGCAGCGCCGCAGCGAACTCATCCGTGGTTTGCAAACGCTGCGCACGGTCTTTGCGCAACGCGCTTGTCACCAAGCATTGCAACGCGGCGGGCGCGTGTTCCGGCAAAGTACTTGGCTCCGCCTCCAAAATCGCGGCCAACGTCTCGGTTGCAGTCTCGCGGCGAAAAGGCGTGCGCCCGGTCAGCATTTCATAAAGCACCACACCCAGGCTGAAGACATCTGTCCGCGCATCCACCGTGCCGCCGCGCGCCTGTTCGGGGGACATATAGCGAATCGTGCCCAGCAAGACGCCAGCCGCCGTTTGGGATTGCGGATTGTGGATTGCGGATGGCGGATTCTCTTCATCCTTTGTGTCGTCTTGGGCAGCAACTGGTTCAAGCGCGGCGCCAGTCAGTTTCGCCAAGCCGAAATCCAGCACCTTGACGAAGCCGTCGCGCCGCAGCATCACGTTTTCAGGCTTGATGTCCCGATGCACGATGCCGGCGGCGTGCGCGGCGGCGAGCGCCGTGGCGATTTGTTGCGCGATATTCAATGCCTCGCTGACAGAGAGCGGCCCGTGTTCATTCAAGTGCGCGCGCAGCGTCTGGCCGTCCACGAATTCGTTGACGATAAAATACGACCCTTCGTGCTGGCCCGTGTCGTAAAGCGTGACGATGTTCGGATGGTTGAGCGCGGTGGTGGCGCGCGCTTCCTGCTCGAAGCGGCGCACGCGGCCCGGCTCGCGGCTGAAATGCGGCGGCAAGAGTTTGAGCGCGACCTGCCGGTGCAAGCGCGTGTCTGCGGCCAGGAAGACTTCGCCCATGCCGCCGACGCCGAGCACGGAAAGCAATTGGTATTGCCCGATGGTGCTGCCCAGCCGCGCGTTGAGCGCGGCCCGCTGCGCGCCACTCAGCAGAGATCGTTCGATCACGGGTTGCGACAGAAAGCCGCCAGCTTCATTGCGCGCGGCCAGCAACGATTCGACTTCGCGGCGCACTGCGCCGTCCGCACAGGCGCGCGCGAAGAAGGCGGCGCGCTCCGTCTCCGCCACGTCGAGCGCGGCGTTATAGAGTTCTTCGGCTTGTTGCCATTGCGTCGGGTTCATCGTTACTTGTCCAATCCCATCTGCCGCAGCAAAGCCTGAAAGCGCGGCGCTGTCCGCAAGCTGTCGAAGGCCGGGTCTACTTTGAGCATGACCAATGAGCCGTCGCGATTTTCGTAAGATCGTTCGAGGCATTCCAGCGCCCGTTCTGGCTGGCCGAGTCCCGCATAAATCGTCGCCAGATAACGTTGGTCGAAATACGCGCGCTTTGAATCCTCCTGCACTTGTTCGAGCCGCTTTTGCAAATATCCTTGCCAACCTGCCGCGGCATAGGCTTCTTGCAATGCACGCCCTTTTTCCGTGAGGCCGTCGGCGGTGGCGTGCAGCTTGCTTAATTCGGCACTGGCGGCGTCATACTGCTGTTGCCGCTCATAAACCAGGATCAGGCATTCGCGCGCCGGCCTGAAATTTGGGTCCATCGCGATGATCTGGCGGAACTGTTCGCCGGCCTGGTCATAGCGCCGCGCGAAATAGGCGGCCAACCCGATTTGGAGGTTGATGATGAGTGAGGGCGAATCCAGCGTCTGCGCCTGTTTGAGTTCCCGCAAGCCTTCTTCAAAACGCCCTAAGGTAACCAGGAACATCCCGTACCAGCCGTGGGCCGTCGCATAGTGCGGGCTGAGCGCCAGGGTGAGTTGATACTCTTGCTCGGCCTTGGCCCAATCGAACTCATAACGGTAGTAATATGTCGCCAACGAGGCGTGCGCTTCGGCCAGGGTGTTGTCCAGTTCCAGGGCTTTGAGGGCCGCCGTCTTGGCGCGCGGCATCGCTTGCGCGGGCGGCAGGGGCAGATAACCCAGCACGTAAATATCAGCGATCCCTGCGTGGGCCAGCGCATAGCCGGGGTCTTGTGCGATGGCTTGCTCGAAGTATTCCAGCGCTTTTTTGAACGCCGCCGTGTTCCGTTTATTCCAGAAGTAACGCCCCAACATATAGGCCTGGTGAGCCGCCGCATTCTCAGTATCGCGTCTGGACAGCCGTTGCTGCTCTTCGCCAGTCAATTGCGGCCCTAGCGCGCGGGTCACTTGGGCTGAGACAGCATCCTGGAGCGTGAGCAGGTTGTCCGACTTGCCCGTGACTTCAACCGTCCACAGGATGGCTTGGTCGCTGACGCGCACCAGTTGCGCCGTGACGCGCAGGTTTTCGCCGGCCTTTTGAATGCGCCCAGCCAGCACGCCTTGCACGTTGAGTGCCTGTCCGGCCACGCGCGCGTCGGTAACGCCATGCTCATATTTGAGCACAGCGCTGGTTGGGCGCACGGTCAGTTGGCGCAAATTGCTGAGCTTGACGATGAGCGCGTCGGCCATGCTCAAGCCTAGATATTCATCGCCCGCCGCGCTGCCCAGCAATTTGAACGGCAACACGGCCAGCGTTTTGACGGGCGCGTTTTCAGCGGGCGGCGCGGCATTGCGTTGCCGCAGGCGTTGCGGGGCGAACAGCGCGAACAACAAGAGCAGCGCCGCCGCAGTCACCATCACCCAACGACGCCGCAGCGGTGACAAAGCGGGCGCGGATGTTTCAGCTTTTACTTCATCAGTCCGCCGCTTGCCCGCATCCGCCAGCCGCGTTTGAAATACCAACTCTGCGGCAAGCTGTTTCAATTCGTGCGCAAACTCGCTGACCGACGCATAACGCTCAGCGCATTCTTTGGCGAGCGCCATCTGCAAAATCGTTTGCAACGCGGCGGGCAATTCCGGCGGCAGCGGCGGCGGGTCGGAGCGCAAGATCGAAGCGATGAGGTCGCTGGTGGTCGCGCCCGTGAAAGGCCGCGCGCCGGCGAGCATTTCATAGAGCACCACGCCGAGGCTGAAGACATCGGTGCGCGCGTCCACGGCCAAGCCGCGCGCTTGTTCGGGCGACATGTAACTGAGCGTGCCCAGCACCATCCCGGCGGAAGTCAGGCTCGAGGCTTTGTCGCCCGTGCTCTCGCTGGGCGCGGGCTGTTCGCTGACTTTCGCCAGACCGAAATCGAGCACCTTCACATAGCCGTCGTGCCGCAGCATCACGTTTTCGGGCTTGATGTCGCGGTGAATGATACCGGCGGCGTGCGCGGCTTGCAGCGCGGCAGCGATTTGCTGCGTCAGTTCGAGGGCCTCGGCGACGGGCAAGCGCGGGCATTCCTGCAAGCGCGCGCGCAAGGTGCGCCCGTCAATGAACTCGGTCGCCATGAAGTACTGCGCTTCAAAGTGGCCCAGATCGAACAGCGTGATGATGTTTGGATGATTGAGCGCCGAGACGGCGCGCGCTTCCTGCTCGAAGCGGCGCACGCGCGCGGCGTCTTGCGCGAATTGCGCGGGCAGCAATTTGAGCGCGACCTTGCGTTGCAGGCGCGTGTCATCGGCCAGGAAGACTTCGCCCATCCCGCCCGCGCCGAGCGACGCGAGGACTTTGTACTGTTGAATCATTTCGCCGAGCTGCGCTGTCGGCACATGCAATTGCGCCACGGTCTGTGCGGTGAATGCCGGCGCGAGGAAATCTTGCGCTGCGCCGCGCGCGGCCAACAGCGTTTCGACCTCGCGGCGCACATCGTCATCGCCTGCGCAAACACGCGCCAGGAAGGCGGCCCGCTCCGCTTCGGGCAATTCGAGCGCGTTGTTATAAAGTTCTTCGATGCGCGGCCAGTGCGCGGCATCAGGCATGGCTGCTGCCCCCCTTGCGCAATTCGAGGTAGAGCCAGGTCTGCGCGAAATCCCAATCGCGCGCGACGGTGCGCGGCGAGACGCGCAAGACCTCGGCCGTCTCGTCCACATTCAACCCGGCGAAGAAGCGCAATTCGACGACACGGCTCTTGCGCGCATCGAAGGCGGCCAGCGTATTCAACGCATCATCCAGCGCCAGCAAATCGGGGCGTTCATTCAACGCGATGCTTTCAGCCGCGCTCAGCGAAACGTGCAAGCCTTGACGTTTTTGGTATTGGCGATTGCGCGCCTCATCCACCAGGATTTGGCGCATCAGCGTGGCGGCCATGCCGAAAAAATGCGCGCGGTTTTGCCAACTGGAATTTTGCCAGTCAATCAATTTCAGCCAGGCTTCGTTGACCAGCGCGCTGGTTTGCAACAGCGCATCGGGCGGGCGCTGGTGCATGTAATGGTGGGCCAGGCGACGCAATTCGCCGTCTACCAGCGGGGCCAATTGTTCCAGTGCCGCCGCGTCGCCCTGGCCCCAGGCCAGCAACAATTGCGAGACGCGATGCGGTGAGGTCGTCTGTTCAGCCGTCATGGTTGCTCCCACAGCGGTGCGGTACAGGGAGCGGTAGCGACCTGGTGACTCCGAATTCACACAACTCGGAGTCACCAGGTCGCTACCGCTCCCTGTACCGCACCATAAAAAAAATGCGCCGGGCATGGCAGCTTCCGCTGCCCTTTCCCGTTTTATCTGGATGGGAACGATGAATGAATCGTTTCTGCCTGGGAAGCGAGACGCCACTGGTTTCGTCGCTGGCTGCGTTTCGTTTTCCCACGGCGGCACGGCGCTCTGGACGCCGTCCCTGATTTCGTTGCTGTACCGCGAACAACTTTGCTGGCTGGGCTGATCGAATGGCGCGGATTGTAGCGCCGCAAGTCAGCCAAGACAACGGCTGCGGATTTTGCATTCAGCGTGCCAGCCGCTGCTCTCAATTTTTCGCTGTCAATGCGGGGTTTGAACGGGACGGGTGCAGGCGCATTGGCAGGGAAGACGCCACGCAATTCCGACAGATGACGGAATTGGCTGGCGGCACCATCAACACAGTGCGCTCCCGGAGAAAACCCATGTTCAAACAAAAGCTCTCACTCACGCTGATCGCCGCATTGCTCTTTTCATTGACGCTCGCGCCCGACGCGGCGGCTAAAACCAAAGCGGAAAAAGATGTGGAGTTGTCCGCCAAGGTGAAAGCCGGCATTGCCAAACTCGGCGTCGGGCCGGACACGCGCGTCGAGGTCAAGTTGCGCGACAAGACCAAATTGAAAGGCTACGTCAGCGCCGTCAACGAGGTCTCGTTCGCGGTCACAGATCTGAAAACCGGCGCGGCCACGACAGTGGCCTACCCGGATGTGGCGCAGGTCAAAGGCAACAATCTGACGACCGGTGGCTGGATCGCCATCGCCGCCTTGGGCGTGGCGGTCACGTTGCTACTCGTGTTTCTGGCGCACAATAAATCATAGCCAGCCGACCTGCGAAAAAGATCAACAACTGGCGGCTTTGAAGGTGTTGACGCGCGTGACAGCGCGCAACGCTCAAACCCGCCTTCACCAAAAAAAGGAGAAAACCATGAAAAACAAAATGCATTGGTTTGTTTCGGCAAGCTTGACACTCGTGCTCGGCGGCCTCTGCGCCGTCACCACGTCCAACGTCCACGCGCAAGACGGCCCCTTTGGCCACCGCGCGCCGCGCTGCACGACGGGCACGGCCAGCGGCACGTATGGCTATCGCATGGCCGGTCAGTTAGTCGGCGTCGGGCCATTCCTGGTCAACGGAATCTTCACGCATCGGCCCGACGGCACGATGGACGCCGACGTGCAAGGCGTCGTCGGCAATCAAAGCTTCCCCGCGCCGGGCACGAACGGCACCTGGCGCATCAACGAAGATTGCACCGGCGCCGGCAAATTCACCGTGGCCGCGCTCAACCTGGAAGTCACCTACAACTTCATCGCCACCGACGGCGGCGACCAGATCGAATTGCTCAACACCAATGCCGGCGTCGTGCTGAACGGCTACGGCCGCCGCATCGCCAAGCCGGGCCGCGCGCCAAGCTGCAACAACGGCACCGTGCTCGGCAATTACGGCGGACGACTGGAAGGCAGCCTGCCCAATCTGCCCTTCGTCACGCTGGCCGGAGCGTTCACGCATTCGGTGGATGACAACTACAACGGCGTCTTCAACGGCACGGACACAATCAACTTCATGGGTCAGTACGCGCCGCGCGTGGACAAGGGCACCTACACGCTCAACAGCAATTGCCGGGGCACGGGCTTTTACACCGACTCGCTCGGCAATCAGATCAACTACGTGTTTACCGTGGTGGACGGCGGCGACACGATTTTCTTTATGGGCACCGATCCGGGCGTGGCAATTTCGGGCATCGGACGGCGGATCAAATAGTCGCTTGGCGCGCGGCTGTCTCGAAGGTTGTCCAACCTGTGGAGCATTTCAGCCGCAAACCGTCTGCGGGCCACCTGCACACTTTCATTCCAAGTCACCCGCAGGTTGGACAACCTACGGTACGTTTTTGAAGGAGCCTCCATGAAAAAGCGTCTGCGTTACACCTTCCTCGTTTTTAGCATATTGGCGCTCGCGTCGCGCGCCCAGCTTCCCGCAGTGAACACGCCGTCCACAGCGGCCAAGCTGCTCGCGCAATTGCCGCTCTATTTTGAAAGCAGCGCGGCGGGCTTCAGCGCGCGCGGGCCGGGCTATCAACTCAGCCTGCACGCCAACGAAGCGGTCTTGTCGTTGCCGTATGGCGCAACCAAAGCGCCGCAAGTCGCCCAAGTAAAACTGCGCGCCGTCAACGCCAACCCCGCCGCGCAACTGAGCGGTCTGGCTGAACTGGCGGGCAAAAGCCATTACCTCACCGGCAACGATCCCGCGCGCTGGCGCACGAACGTGGCGCACTACGCGCGGGTCAAGGCCGCCGCCGTTTATCCCGGCATTGATCTGGTCTGGCACGGCCAGGCGCGGCAATTGGAGTATGACTTCAACGTTGCGCCCGGCGCCGACACGCGCCAGATCAAGCTGCAATTCACCGGCGCAGAAAGGCTCGAACTCGACGCGGCGGGTGCGTTGATTCTGCACACCGCCGCCGGCCCGGTGCGCCAGCACAAACCCGAAATTTATCAGGAAGCGCAAGGAGTCCGGCAGCCGGTCAGCGGCGGTTACGTGTTGGATGAAGCCGGACAGGTGGGCTTTGAAATCGGCGCTTACGATGCGGCGCGCGCGCTGGTGATTGATCCGGTGCTGGCCTATTCGACTTATCTGGGCGGCACGCGTGATGTGCGTCTCTCCGGTTTGAACATTGGCGACTTTGCCTCAGACATCGCGGTGGACGCGGCGGGCAACGCCTATGTCGCGGGCTACAGCTACAGCACGGATTTCCCGACCGAGAAGCCCTTGCAAGCCGGACTAAAAGCCGCGCCGGATGCGGTCGTTTTCAAATTGAATCCGACGGGCAATGCACTGGTCTATGCGACCTATCTGGGCGGCAATTCCTTCGACGCGGCGGGTGGCATTGCGGTGGACGGCGCGGGCAATGCCTACGTCACCGGCGCGACCGAATCCACCGACTTCCCGACCGTGCGCCCGTTGCAAGGCACGATCAAAAAGGGCGCGGGCTTTGGCGACGCCTTCATCGCCAAGCTGAATGCGGACGGTTCGGCGCTGGTCTATTCGACCTTCTTCGGCGGCAGCGGCGCTGAGAGCGGTTCCGGCATCGCGGTGGACGCGGCGGGCAATGCCTACGTCACCGGCGCGACCTTCGGCTCGACCGATCTGCCGCTGGAAAAACCGTTCCAGGCCAGTTACGGCGGCGGCAATTGCATCATTGACGGCGAGCCTATCCCTTGCCCGGACGCCTACGTCGCCAAGCTGAATCCGGCGGGCAGCGCGTTGCTTTATTCGACTTACTTGGGCGGCAACCAGTTTGAATGCAGCACCGGCATTGCCGTGGATGCGCAGGGTCGGGCCACGCTGGCGGGCGCGACCAGTTCGGCCAATTTCCCGACGCGCAACGCGGCGCAAGCCAATTTCGCGGGCGGCGCGTGCGTGGATTTTGCCTGCGCCGATGCCTTCGTGACGCGGCTGACGGCGGATGGTTCGGCGCTGGTCTTTTCGA
>JAYUCP010000109.1:0-36656 GCA_043740245.1 Acidobacteriota bacterium
AATCTTCACGGCCAACCCGCGCAATTATTTTTATGCCGTGGCGCGCAATGTCTGGCGCGAACGCTTGGCGAGTCCGGTGAGCGAGGTCGGGCTGGCCGGCGCAGCACTCTCCGCCGGCCAGCGGCCGCTTAGCCCCTTGGAAATCCTGGAAGAGGCCGAAGCCGAACAGCTTCGGGCGGAACGGCTGCGCGGGCTGGAAAGCTGCCTGCAAAAACTGGCCGCCGCCGAACGCGAATTGATCGTGGCGTACTATCAGGGTAGCGGGCGCGACAAGATTCAGAACCGGCAGGCGTTGGCCCAACGCTTGGGTCTCCCGATTGCCGGGTTGCGTGTGCGGGCCTGCCGGTTGCGCGACAAATTGGAAAGCTGTGTCAAGCGCCACCTCAGACTTGCCAGGCGCTAGCGCGGTTCCGGTTCCGTCTTCGCCCGCGCCGCGTAAGTTGGGCCGGTGCGTTCGGTGTGGTACCCGCCACGAAATAACTCTGGTATACTTCGCGCCGATTTTACATCTACATCCATACCGCGCTGAGGAGACAAACCGCCGATGAATACTCGTGGCGAGTTGCACCTGCTGACTGACACCGACGCGAAAATCTTTTCACTTGAAACGCCGCGCTTCACGGTGGGACGCGGGACGGAAAATTCGCTTTGTCTGCCGCACGGCGTGGTGTCGCGCGCGCACGCCGAAGTCATCCGGCTGGGTGATGATTTCCTGCTGCGCGATCTGGGTTCGGCCAACGGCAGTTATGTCAACCACGTGCGCGTCGCCGAACAGATGCTCAATGACGGCGATCATCTGCGCTTTGGCCACGGCGGGCCCGAAGTCAATTTCAAACTCCTCAACGCCGTTGCCAGCGATGCGGCAACCGATCATTCACCCAAACATCCGCGCAGCACGACGCAAAGCCTGATTCAATCGCTGTCGGGCCGCATGCTCGACACCATGCCCGCCGACCCGCGCGAAGAGGCCAATTTGCGCTGCGTATTGGCCGAACAACACCTGAACCAGGGCAATGCCACGCGCGCCATCGAATTGCTCGACAAATACACCGATGCGGCGACCCTCGGCGCGTTGTCGTTGCCGTTTCGCGCGTCGGTGCTGTTGACGCTGGGGCGCACCTATTGCGAGGCCAAGCAGGCCGAGTTGGCGCTCGACACATTGCAGCAGAGCCTGAGTTGTTACGGCCAGGTGGCGGATGAGGCGGGCAGCGCCGACGCGCATGCCGCACTGGCGCGCGCGTTGATCGGCAGCGGCGAATTATTCGACGCGCGCCAGCATTTACAGCAGGCGTTGCTGGCGGCACGGCGCGCGGGCAATGCGCGCTTGCTGGCCGAATTGCAATACATGCTGGGCCGCGTGGATTGGAAAGAAGGCGATTTTGAAGGCGCGCGTTATCACTGGTTGCGCGCCTCGCGGCTGGCCGAAACGACGACCGATCCGGTCTTGCGCGCGCGCGTAAAGGTGCAGGAAGCCTTTGTGCTCTATGCCGAAGCCAAACTGAAAGACGCCGTGCCCGTTTATCAGGAAGCCATCCAGCAGATTCAAGCCATCGGCAACATCCGCTTGCTGCTCAAAGCGCAAAGCGGCCTTTCGCGTGTGTTGACGCGCCTGGGTTCGTGGGGCGCGGCGCTGCGGTTGTTTGAAGAGCGATTGCAACTGGCGCAGCAACACAAACTGCTCAAGGCCGAAGCCGTCGCGCTGACCGATCTGGCTGAATTGAAGCTTTACCAAGGCGATCTGATGACGGCTTGGAATGCCATCCAGGCTGCCGTACAGCGGCACGGAAATTCGCCTTACGCGCGCACGCAACGCATTTTGGGCCGCGTGCTGATGTCGCGCGGGCAACGCGCCGAGGCCATCGAAACCTTGGAGAAGGGCTTGCACGTCGCGCGCGAAAAGGGCGCGTTTGAAGAGCAGATTCTGCTCGAACTGGAATTGGCCCTGGTGCATCTGGAAAAAGGCGATCTCGCCAAAGCCCAAACGCGCCTCGAAGCCGCCGAAGCCATCACCGCGCTCGACCCCGAACTCGGTCTGGCTGGACGTGTGCTTTACGTGCGCGGCAGTTTGCACGCCGCGCAACAGCAGATTGCCGAAGCCAATCGCAGCTTTGCGCAGAGCCTCTCGATCTTTCAAAGCATCGGCGATCAGTTCCGCACGGCCCTCTGCGAAGCGGCGCTCGGCGATTTGCGCGCGCACGTCGGACGGCTGGAATCGGCGCGCGCCCATTTGGAACAGGCGCAAAGCATCTTCGCCAAACTCGGCGCGACCGGCGAAATGCGCCGCGTCGAAGTGCGTCTGGCCGCTGGCGCCTTGGCCAATGTGCAAGGCGCAATGACGAACGTGGGGCCGGGCGTTTCAAAAACGGCCTATCTGACGATGTCGCGCCCGCTGGCGAAAATGGGGGCGACGACGATGCTGGCTGCGCCACAAATCGTGCTGCTCGCCATCGGCAATGGTGAACTGGCCAGTTTGCTGGCGCGCGGGTTGGAGGCCGAAAACTACGTCGTCGAACAAACGCAGGATGGCAAGACCGCCTATGAGCAAGTGCTGAACAAAGAGCGCGATTTCAGCATGTTGGTGTTGGACGCCTTGCTCGCGCACAAATCCGGCTTCGATGTTTGCCGCGATCTGCGCAAAGTGAAGCTGGATACCCCCGTCATCCTGCTCGGTGGCCGCCAGGGCCTCGAAGACAAGATCGAAGCTTTGCAGGCGGGGGCGGACGACTTTCTGAGCAAACGCAATTTAGTGTTTGAAGAGTTACTGGCAAAGATGGAAGCGTTGTTACGGTAGTGGTCAATAGCCACTGACCGCTGACCACTGACCACTATGAAGATCATCATCATCGGAGCAGGCCGCGTTGGTTTGGGTGCGCTGGGCATTGCCTTGGCGTTGCAAGGGCACGAGCTTGTCTTTGCGGCGCGGCGCGATGAGTTGGTCAGTTCGATTGCGCGGCTGGGCTTCGATGTGTTGACGAAAGGCGCGATTGAGACGCGACTGGAAGTGCGCGGTGTGCGGGCGGTCAAAACGCCGAGTCAGGAGTTCGTGCAGGAAGTTTGCAGCGCCGATCAGATTTACACCTCTGTCCGCCCGGACAATCTGCCGTGGGTCGCGCCGCAATTGGCCGAAGCGTTGCTCTACCGTATCAAGTCAGGCGTCAAACAGCCGCTGGATGTTTTCTGCTGCGAGAATTTGAAGAACGCCGGTTCACAACTCGAACGGCTGATCTTCACCAACCTGCCGTTCCAATACGCACAAGACGTGCAGGATCGCGTCGGCTTCAACGCGGCGATTTCCGACCGCATCGTTTCGTCGCAGGAAGCCGACGAGCACGGGCGGCAGGTCATCACGGCGGATGTGTCGGGCGATGTGCTGTTCGACACGCTGCAACTCAAACGCGAGTTCGAGGTGCTGCCGCCGTTCAAGGGCCTGGATAACTTTCCCGCCTCCATCGAAGAGAAGCTCTACATTCTGAATTGCGGCCACGCGGTGTGCGCCTATCTGGGCCATCTGAAAGGCTACACCTACATTCACGAAGCGATGGCCGATGAGGCGATCAACCGCGCCGTGGTCGGCGCGATGCTCGAATCGCAACACGCGCTGCAGATGAAACACGGGCGTTCGCTGCATTACGCCGGGATGATCAACGAGATTCTGGCCAGTTTTTGCAACGCCGCGTTGATGGACACCATCGCGCGCGTGGGCCGCGACCCGGTGCGCAAACTGCAAGCGGATGACCGGCTGATCGGCCCGGTCAAGCTGGCCTATCGTTACGGCATTGAAGCGACAAACCTGATCAAAGGCTGCGCCGCAGCGTTTGCCTTCAGCCCGGCCAATGACCCGCAAGCCAGCGAATTGCAGAAACTCGTGCACGAAAAAGGGATCGAACAGGCGCTCGATTACATCTCGCAACTGCGCCCGTGGAACCCGCTCGCGCAAATGATCCGCAAAGAATTCAAGCAACAAACACAACCGGCTTAACGGCGGTTTACGCTCTCCGCTTCATCACCGCAACAACTTCAATGAAAGCTGCACCGATCAAACATCTGCGCTGGTATATCGGCGGCTTGCTCTTTCTTTCGACGGTCATCAATTACATTGACCGCCAGACGCTGAGCGTGCTCGCGCCCTACATCAAGACCGAATACCACTGGCGCAACACCGATTATGCGCAGTTGCTGATCGCCTTTCGCATTGCCTATGCGCTGGGCCAGACCGCGTCAGGGCGCTTGCTGGATCGCATCGGCACGCGGCGTGGGTTGAGCTTGGCTGTGACGTTTTATTCGGTGGCGGCGTTGTTGACCTCACTGGCGACGGGCTTGCGCAGCTTTGCGGCCTTTCGGTTTTTGTTGGGCGCAGGCGAATCGGCCAACTGGCCCGGTGCGACCAAGGCCGTCAGCGAATGGTTCCCGAAACGCGAAAGCGGCTGGGCCGTGGCGTTGTTTGACAGCGGCTCTTCGATTGGCGGCGCCATTGCTCCGTTCCTGGTGTTGTGGGCTTATCACACCTTTGGCAGTTGGCGGCCCGCGTTCATCGTGACGGGGGCGCTCGGCTTTTTGTGGCTGCTGCTGTTCCGCGCCTTTTATCATCGGCCCGAAGATCATCCGCGTTTGTCCGAAGAAGAGCGCGCCGACATCCTGGCGAATCGTGCCGACACGGGCACGGCGACCGGTGGGCAGCGGCTCAGCTACCGGACGCTGCTCACGCTGCCGCAGACCTGGGGCATCATCATCGGCAAGACGCTGACCGATCCGGTTTGGTTTTTCATCACCGATTGGTTTGCGATTTATCTGGTCAGCAAAGGCTACAAACTCGAAGAGAGCCTGCTCGCGTTTTGGGTGCCGTTCATGGCGGCGGACATCGGCAACTTCGCGGGCGGCGGTTTGTCGAGTTGGCTGATCGGACGTGGCTGGTCAGTGGGCGCGGCGCGCAAATTCGTCGTCGTGCTCAGCGGCTTGGGCATGACGCTGTTGATTCCGACTGTGTTTACAACTTCGTATTTCTGGCTGGTCGCCTGCTTTGCGATTTCGACGCTGGCCTATGCGGCGCTCTCGACGATGGTGCTGAATCTGCCGGCGGATATTTATCCGACTGGTTCGGTCGCTTCGGTCAGCGGCCTGAGCGGCACGGGCGCGGGGCTGGGCACGATCACCGCGATTTACCTGACCGGCGTGATTTCGGATCGCTACTCATTCGAGCCGATTTTGATCGCTGCCAGTTTGATCCCGCTGCTGGCCGTGGTCGCCGTGGTGGCGCTGGTGCGCAATAACCGTGCGACCGAGGCGGGCGTGGTGAATCCGATTTGAGTGCCTAACCGCGCAGAGGTTTTCGCCGCCGATGCGTTCTGCTATCCAAGCTATTCCGCCCGCCACAACAGGGATAAATAAAAAAAGCCACCCGTTTTAACGGGTGGCTTTTTTGCGAGCACCGCGCCGCGCGCCGAACCTTACCACCTGTTGCGGCTGCTGTATTGCCGGAAGCTCTCGAAGAAACCGCGGCGGAAGCCTTCACGATACGGCTGACTACCTTTCTGGAAGTGGCTTGAGTTGTTCGGGTCGGCCCGCCGATTACTCTGGGCATCTTCGCGGCCTCGCTGTAGCCCGTCGCGGTAGCCCTTCTGCTCTTCGCTGTTGTAGCCGTAGTTCCCGTTATTCCCGTAATAGCCATCATTCCCGTAACCACGATTGTCATTGCGACCATTGTTTTCGTAACGGTCATTTACACCATTCCGATTACGGTCAGCATTACGGTTGTTCTCATACCGGTCATCCACACCATTCCGATTGCGGTCGGCATTTCTGTTGTTCTCATACCGGTCATCCACGCCATTCCGATTGCGATCTACTTGGCCATTTCGCCGCTGATTCCAGCGGTCGTTCTGATCGTCATTCCGGCGGTTCTGACCGTAGCGCCCGTCTTGTGCCTGCACGCTGGATAAGCTCGACAGGCCAGGTGCAACTACCAGACCCAGACCAAACGCCGTGGTAAACGCGAATCTCTTTAGGTTTTGTATGTTCATCATCTTGCTACCCCTGTGGTATATCAGCGTGCGTAATTGCAACCGATAACCTGTTTCCTTTCGCGGGTCAGTAGTGCATTTGGGGGGCCACAGTTGAGTCAAATCGTTAAGTAGCGTGTCTAATCACAATGCGGTCTGACTGGAGGTCAGTGCGGATAAACTTGAGAGCGATAATCACACTGAATCGTCTAGCCTTAACACCATACCAGTGGAAGCGGCCTTTTCGCGCGTTGCAGCGCCAGCTTGCAGGATTGACCGCCTCTACGCGCAGCATCCGCATTTGAATGATGATGTGTTTGAGGCTGCGAGCATCTGGAAAGCTGGCTGTGGTGACGATGCCGACGATTGCAGAGTTGGGTGATTTTCTAGGCGAAGGTGAAAGAAGACTTGGGCATCAGCGTTCAGATGTCTGTTGGTTCCCAAACGGATAGATGCGGCACGCGGCCAAAATCTGCATCGTGCGTGGCGATGCTGGTAATCCCCAGGCGCAAGGCACAAGCCAGATTGATCGAATCATTCACCAGCAAGCCGTGTGCGTTGCGCAAGGCGTGACTGGCTTGGATGTCGCCGATGGTAGCCTCAATGATCTGTACCGGTAGTTGGAGCAGCGTCTGCACGTCGGCAATGTAATCTGATAATTGCGAGACGATTTGCGGGTGGGCTTTCAACTTCTTCACAGGCTGCCCTGCCGAGACCAGTCCTTTCATCACCGCTTCGGCCGTCATGCGCCGGTGCAGCAACTCAGCCAAGATGACGGTTGTGATGAAGGCGTTGAGTTCGCCACGCGCGATGCGTTGCAACAGTTGCTGGCATTCCAGGGATAGATTGCCGAGGTGGTAGATGAAAATGTTGGTGTCTACCAGGACGTATTCCCCGGCGGGCAGCAGTTTAATATCCACAAAGCTCTTCGTCCTCGGCCAACCAGATAATCGTTTCGCGATCCAGCCCCTTCAGCGTGCCGCGCGTTTTTTCGACGGCTTCCAACGCAGCAGCTTGCGCATTCGGCATTGGCGCGGCTTGCGAGTTGTCTTGTTCGAGCAGCTTTTGCGCCAGCAACTGCTGTTGCACAAGAGGCAATTGGCGCACGGCACTCAGCAAGGATTCATATGATTCGCTCATTGTTGCCACCTCACTCGTTTGGTTTAGGCGGGTCAAAAGGTGAGTTGGCCCGGCGTATTTGCAAGACGCCGGGCCAACCTATTTTGAAAATGCGCTTGGCTGGACTCGAACCAGCGGCCTACTGCTTAGGAGGCAGTCGCTCTATCCACCTGAGCTACAAGCGCGCGTGCTGCCGAACTACGCGGCGTATCTTAGCAGCGAGAAGACATCATAACCAGCCAGCCGCGCGCGGCCCGATAAAAATTCCAGTTCGACCATAAAGGACAGGCCGACGACGTTGCCGCCGAGTTTCTCGACCAGTTGGGTGACGGCTTTGGCGGTGCCGCCGGTGGCGAGCAGGTCGTCTACGATAATGACGTTGTGGCCGTTGCCGACGGCGTCTTTATGGATTTCCAGCGTGTCGGTGCCGTATTCCAATTCATAACTGACGCTCTCTTTTTCCGCCGGCAGTTTTTTTGGTTTGCGCACCGGCACGAAGCCCGCGCCGAGTTGCGCGGCGATGTAGGGCGCAAAGATAAAGCCGCGCGATTCGATGCCGATGACCGTATCAATCGCGTGGCCACGGTATTTGGCCGTCATTTGATCGAGCGCGGTTTTCAGGCCCATTGGGTGTTTGAGCAGCGTCGTGATGTCGTAAAACAGTATGCCGGGTTTGGGGAAGTCGGGGACTTCGCGGATCAGGGCTTTCAGTTCTTTTTCGATGGCGGGATCAACAGCGGACATGAATTGGGAATCTCCTTTTGGCGAATCAATGGTCAATGCGGAAGTCGCGGTAACGGCCCGTGACCAGCAGATCGGTCTCTTCGATGTCAGAGACGACGGCGAACGTGGGGCCCGCCGTCAGGTCGCTTTTGAATTCGTCCATCACCTCGCGGTCGCCTTCGGCCACGACTTCGACGCGGCCATCGGGCAGGTTGCGCACGGTGCCCAGCACCTGATGGTGGGCGGCGGCGCGCATGGCGAAGTAGCGATAGCCTACGCCTTGCACGGAACCGGAAATGACGAAACGACGCGCGACCATAAATGTGATGAGTGGTTTGAAAGAGGCGTCAAATTAGCTGCCCAGTGCAGGGAAGTCAACTTGCTGTTTAGGTTTGCCACAAGTCATTCAGGCAAATGCGTGAGCGCCCAATTGCCCCCCGTTTGCGGCAAGAAAAAGTAAACCTCGGTGCCTGGCCATTCGGCCAGATGCGCGCGGCTCCACGCGACGCCCTGCACATAAAACACATTGTCGAGGGCATCGCCTGCCGTGCCGTCGAAGGTCAACACCGCGACCGAAAGCATGTTCGGCACAGGCCGTCCGGTGCGCGGGTCCATAATGTGCGAATAGCGCACGCCGCCCAGTTCAAAAAACTTTTCGTAATTGCCCGACACCGACAGCGCGCGGTCTTTCAGCCGCACGGCTAGCGCGGTCTTGCGCGCGTCGAGCGGGTCTTGCACTTGCACCGCCCAGCCGTTGGGCGCGTCGGGTGGTGCGCCCAAGCCGTAAATCGTGCTGCCCCCGGCGCTGACCAGTGCGCTGCGCAGGCCGTGTTGTTTGAGCACGGCGACGGCGCGGTCTACGGCGTAGCCTTTGGCGACGCCGCCGAGGTCGAGTTCGAGACCGGGCGTGGCAAAGCTGACGGTGCGGTCGGTTGGATTCAAGCGCAGGTTTTGATAGCCGGTGCGCGCGCGGGCGGTTGCCAATTCGGCGTCGCTGGGCATGCGCCCTTCGCCGCGAAAGAAACCCCAGGCTTTCATCAACGCGCCGACCGTGATGTCGAACGCGCCGTCTGAGACACGGCTGTAGCGCAAACATTCGGTGAGAAAGTCAAAGAGTTCGGCGTCGGTCGTGACCGGTTGTTGCGCGGCGTTGCGGTTCAGGCGTGAGAGCGGGCTGTCCGGTTTGTAATGGCTCAGCAGCCGGTCAAGGCGGTCAATTTCGTCAAAGGCCGCGTTGACGGCCGCGCGCAGCGTTGGGTTGTCAGCGCCATAAACGACGATCGTGTAAGCGCAGGCCATCGAGACGCGGCTGTCTTCGTAACGCTGTGGCGGCTTGTGGCTGCGCGCGGCTTGCGCGATGATGCGCGGCGTCAACCGCGACCCCATCAACAAGCAAACCATCAGGAGCACACCGATGAAACTTTTGCCCAAACTGTTTTTGCTGTTCTGCATGCTGGCGCCCGTTACGCTGGCTCAATCTGCGGCTGTGATTGAAAGCCGCCGCGCCGCGCGTGATTTCGCGCTCAAGGCCGATCCGAATGATGCCGCTTGGAAAGCGGTCAAAGGCGTCTTTTCAGAACGCGGCCCGCGCGGCGAACTGACGCCCGGCCATCGCACCGAGATTCGTGCGCGCTGGACGGACAAAAATCTCTACCTGCTGTTCATCTGCCCTTACGAAGAACTGTTCTTGAAAGCCAACCCCGCGACCACGACTGAAACCAACAAGCTCTGGGAATGGGACGTGGCCGAAGCTTTTATCGGCAGCGATTTTGCCAACATCAAACGCTACACCGAATTCCAAGTCTCACCGCAAGGCGAATGGGTTGATCTCGACATTGATCGCGGTTCAACGCCTGTCAATCACAACGTCGGCTGGGACAGCGGCTACGAGGTCAAAGCGCAAATCGTCAAGGAAAAGAAAGTCTGGTACGGCGCAATGCGCATCCCTTTCGACAAGCTGGATAAGCGCGCGCCGAAAGCAGGCAACGAACTGCGCGTCAATTTTTACCGCTTCCAGGGGCCGCCGCCCAATCGCAAACGCATCGCGTGGCAACCGACCAACAGCGACAATTACCACACGCCGGAAGCGTTCGGTTTGATGAAGCTGGTGAAGTGAAAAGGGAGTGGGAGAGCGGGAGACAAGGGGACGGGGCGATTTTTCTTGCTTCCCGTCCCCCACTCTCCCACTCTCCCCATCGTTATTTCAAAGACCACGGATCGCTGCCGCGCCCATTCAAATCCCACATCACATTCCCCTCCAGCAACGTCAGCTCGCACGCCAGCCGCTGCTTGCCCTTCATTACGAACTTGTCCGAATCAATGAAGCCGAACTCGCCGCGTTCGAGTTTGAAAAGCGCGACATCCGCCGGTGCACCAACACTCAAATGACCATACTTTTCGCGGCGAATCTCTTTGGCCGGGTTCCAAGTGGATTTGAGAATCACTTCATCGAGCGGCATACCTAAATTCAAAAACTTCGACATCACGTTGACGATGTCTTTCATGCCCGCGTTCATGCTGCCGGTGTGCAAATCGGTCGAGATCGAATCGGGCACGAAGCCCTGCTGCATCGCGGGCACGGCATAGCGCCACACCAGGCTGCCCGCGCCGTGGCCTACGTCAAAGATGATGCCGCGCTTTTTGGCCGCGAAGAGGTACGGGCGCACCTTGCCGTGCTCGTCAATCGTCGGGTCGAACTTGCGGTACATATGCGTGTAGATGTCGCCGGGGCGCAGCTTTTTCAAGTAGAACTCTTCGTGCGGGCGTTCGGGCACGACCTGGCCGTAATCCACCATCACCGGCAGATTGGCGAGGCGGCCCGCTTCCAGCACGCGGTCAACCGCCGTCCAATCGGGCTTGGCGTAATGTGCCGTCTTGAAGCCCACGACGACATCGGGATGCTTCTTCGCCATGTCGGCGGCGGCTTGGGCATTCATGTCTGCCGTGTTTTGTTCGACCGCGCCGCCGCCCATACCCAGGCCGACGATGTTGAGGAAGGCGAAGACGTGCGTTTTGGCGCGGTCAATGATGCGTTGCTTGAAGTCCTCGAAGTTGCCCGCGCCCGACGTGCCCGCGTCCGCCATCGTCGTCGTGCAAGCGCGGAAGCTGAAATGATCGGGATAAACGCTCTGATCGCCGGTCAGCGCCTTCATCCCGGTGCCTGCATAAACGTGCACGTGAATGTCCACCAAGCCCGGCGTGACATAGAGGCCCGTGGCGTCCACGACGCGCGTGGCCGTGTTGGCGGGGATGTTCTTTTCGACGGCAGCAATTTTGCCGGCGGCGATGGCGACGTCGCGGATTTCGCTGAGGTTGTTTTTGGGGTCAATGACGTGGCCGTTTTTGAGCAGCAAGTCATACTTGCGTTGCGTTGTGGCAAAGCCGGACAACAGCAGCGCCAGCAGGGTGAACACGAGGAACTTTTTCATGGGATTTTCCTTTCAGTCATTTCAAGCGCCGCCGCGAAAAGGCGCAAAGACCGCAAAACAGAATTGCTGTTTTTGTGGCTTTTGCGCTTTTTTGCGGCGATCCACTGCGTCTCACTTCACCGCGCTCAAATCCACGACGGTGTACGCGCCCAATTGATCCAGCGTGAATTCCGTCCCGGTCGCGTCGAGCGCGAAATCTTCCAGCGTCACCTTCTGCACGCCAAACGCATAAGCCGAACTCGAATTGAAGACGCCGCGCAAGCGCACGCGCACGCCTTCCAGCTCACGCCCGCTGTAATTCAGCAAGTGCACGCGGGCGTGTTGTCCAGCGCTTTGCAAGCGGCAGATCACCAACTCGGTGCCATACAGTCGCAACGAGCGTTGCTCATCGGTGAGTTGGCGGCGGATGCGCAGCGCGAATTCGTTGGGATCGGCGGCTGCGGCGCGCGGGAATTCTTTGCTGCCGAGTTGGATGTTCAGGCGCAATTCGGGCGCGGGCGTTTTGACGAGGCGGAAGAGCAGATTGCGCCGCACGAGCAGGTTCAGCACTTCGCCGAGTTCCAGCGAACCGTCGTCAATGACGCCGATGTCGGCGACGCCGGGCCAAGGGGCAGGTGGCAGTGTGCGCAAAAACACGAGCATCAGTTCAGCCTGGGCAACATCGGCTTCATCAATTTTCACGACGGCGTCCGCGTTGTAAGCAAAGGCTTCGGCCAAGGCCAGCGCGGCTTTGCCCGCCGGCGCCTCGTAATAGAACTTGCCCGCCGGATTGCGCGTGATGCGCCAGCCATTCGCGTCAATCCACGGGCGGCGCGTGGCCGAGGCGACATTGGCGCGGCCTGCCAGCTTTGGCGCCAGCAACTTTTCGCGTTTTTGCAGCGCGGCGGCGCTCAGCTTGGCTGGGTCGTAGAGCACTGGCAGACGTTGCGTAGTCGCCTTGTTGCGTTGTGCTGTCGCAGTACCAACAACCAGCGCCAGCAACACGGCAGCGCTCAGCGAACTGTACAAGGTGCGTGAGCGCAAGCGACCTGAGGCTGCACTGTCCGTCTCTTTCGGCGTCATAGTGCAATCTCCTTAACGCGAATCTGGTCGAGTTCGTGCACACCCAGGCCCAGTTTGCCCGCGTATTCAACGTGGCCAGGTTCGCGGATGATGATGTTGGTGTTGGGGTCTGCGTCGCGCTGCTTGCCGTTGTTGAAGTCCAGCGTTTTTTCGTCGCGGTTCCAGATCGAGATCGCGCCGCGCCGTTTGCGTTCGTCGTCAATGATGTCGAGCAGCAAACGATCAAGCGCCACCGGGTCAGTGCCGAACAGAAGCTGTTTGGGGAAGAAGACGTATTTCAGCGTGCGCGCAAACGGCCCCGCGTGCCAGACGCCGCGCAAGCCATCCATGATTTGCAAAACCGTTTTTGACCGCAGCGGTTCGACCGCCGCCAGCGTGCCGACAAACGACAGCGTATGCGAGATGCCCTGGAAATGCGTGCGCGCGACGTTCGAGAAGCTGCCATAGGCGATGTTTTTCAGGCAGCCGGTCGCGCCCACCGCGCCGTGATCTTTCATATTCGGGATGTTGATGATCTTCGTGACGGTTTGGGTGGCCAGCTTCATCAGGTTCGAGCGCGTGTCATCTTCGCCAAAGAAGTCGGCTTCGACATAAACGCGCGGGTCGTAATTCTGCTGGTCAACGCGGCGGTTCTGGCGTTCAGCGGCGTGAATGCGCACACCCTCAGCCACGCGCGGCGCGTAATTCGTTTCGGCGAGTTGATTTTCAAACCGCTCGTAAATGTAAATCTGCGCGGGCTTGACGCCGACGGCCACCAGGTTGCGAATCGTTTCGGCGACCACGTCGTAATCGGACACGCAATACGGATAGCCGCCGCAATTGACCTTGATGCCGACCACATCGGCGGGCGAGAAAAAGCGCTGCCAGGCGGCCAGCGGTTGTTTCTCACCCGTCAGTTCGCACATCCCGCGCGCCATCATTTCGCGCACGACTTCAGCATTGGTCGCGGCGGTAGTTTCGTCCACGCAGTTGGCCGCAGTCACTTTGACGACCTGGCCGGGATAGGGGCCAGGCATGCCGAGCGCGCCTTGAGCTTGATGCGGCGTGACGACACGGTAGCGCGGCTGGCGCTCGTCTGCGGACGGCAGCGCGGTCACGAGCGGCGACGCGGCGAGGAATTGAACGAAAGTGCGGCGATCCATGATGTGTTTCAGCCTCCAGCGAAGTTAGTGCTTGTGCGTGCGCAACCAAGCCGTCAGGTCGGATGCCTGGTTGAATTCGCCTGTAGCGAAACCAAGTTGATGCAATTGTTCTATTGAGAGGTGGCGAATTCTGGCTTGGGCGCGGACGCTGACCTCGCCAATACGAGAGTTGAGCAAATTGAGAGTGTAGAACACCGCCTCTTCACGTCGTCCCTGTTCCACTCCTTGTTGCACGCTCCGTTCGAACAAGGTTTCGCCATAAGTTTTCATGATTCCTGATTTCCTTTGCAGACTTTCAACCAAGCGCTCAAATCGGCTGCTTGTTTGAAGTCAGCGGAATCCTCGCCAAGTTGTTGTAATTGTTCTGGCGACAAGCGGCGGACTTCTGCTTGCGCGCGCGTACTTAACTCGCCCAAACGTCGTCTGAGCAAACGGAAGGTATAACCCAGCACGGCTTCTTGTCGTCCCTGTTCCACTCCTTGTTGCATTCCCCGTTTGAGTAAAGTTTCAGCATAAGTTTCCATAACTACTCCTTCCAATTTCGGTGCATAGCGCGCCACCTGCTGCGCGAATTCCCGCATTTCGGTTTCAGTTCTGGTGGCAGCCAGGTAAGCCGCCATCGGCAGCAGGTTCTGCCGATTGGCTTTCTCTTGCAAGGCGTCGGCGATTTGCCGCAACGCCGCGCGCATGTCCCGTTCGAAGATATTTTTCAATAGCAACAGGCCCGCGCGCAACGCCGGTGTCCCGGTGAGTTGTTCTTTCAGCAAGCGCGCCAGATCGCACAGGTGATACTCGAAATCCGGCACATACCGGCGCCACGGCGGCGCGTCCGCCCCAGCCACCAACGCGCGAAACGAGAGCGGCACATTTCAGGGACGCTGCCCGTGATAAAGCACCACGGGCACGATCAGCGGTAGCGGGCCGCCACTTTCTTTCGCCCGTTCCCACAATTCAAATTGGTAGCCGAGCAGTTGCAACGCCGTCCAGCGGTCGGGCGTGCTCTTGTGTTCGAGCAGCAGGTGAATGAACGCCGCGTTGCCGTCCTTGCGCCGCACGCGATAGACAAGGTCGGAGAAATACTCGCGCAGCCGTTCGCTGACAAAGGAATCCTTGTCCAACTCCAACGTGCGCAGATCAAGTTCCCACACCATCTCCGGCGGCAGGTATAGCCGGAAAAACTGGCGCGCCGTTGATGTGCGCCCAAACAGGCTTTTGAAATAAGCGTCGTGCGGATGGCGCAGGTTCTCTTCAATGAATGGCAGCGCGTCTTTCTTCACGTTGGCGGTTAGATGTAAGCAACCACGTCAATCTCGACCAGCGAATCGCCCGGCACCCAGGCTGCCGCGATGGTCGTGCGCACGGGCGGTTCCGCGCCGAAGCGGCCGCGAAAGACTTCGTTCATCGCCGCGTAATCGGCGGCGTTGGCCAGATAGACATTGGCCTTGAGCACCTTGTCCATCGAAGAGCCCGCGTTGGCCAACTCTTTCTCGATCTCATCCAGCACGGTCTTGGTGTGCTGTTTGATGTCGCCTTTGTAATGCGCGCCCTTGCCCGCGATGAAAAGCAAGTTGCCGTATGAGACTGCGCCGTTAAACAGTGGCGGCGGATCAGTTGGTTTGCGGTCGGGCTGCTTGCCGCCGGGATAATGGACTTTCTTTTTCGCCGCTTGTGTGGCGGCGCTGGCTGCCGGGGCAGCGACAGCCGTGGCGGCGGTGATGGTGGCGGCCTTGAGCATCTTTCTGCGATCTGAATTCATCTGGCATTCTCCTTTGCTTGTAGTTGATGGTTGTGGCTAGCCCTGTTCCGTTGTGAGCAAACCAGAGCACGCCAGCATTCGTTGCGACCAGGTTTCAGCCGTTGCGGCAAGCGCCAAGCGTTGCTGTGCATCGTCCCACAGCGTCGTCCAGCACAATTGCCAGCGCGCGAGTTGCCGTTGGAGCGCGCGCAACTCAACTTGCGTGGCGAGGTCGGCAGCACCCGCCGCCCATTCGCTGAAATGTTTGCTCTCGTATACAACGCGTTGGGCGGCCTCGCTCAGTTCCGGGCGTTGCGCAAATGATTTGAGGCGAGCCAGATTGGACGCCAGATTGCCAAGCTGGATTGGCAAAGGATCGCGCTGGTAGCGTTCCTGCCGCGCCTTGAGCTTGGCTTTATCAATTTTCAGAGCGGCGGGGTTCATTACGTCTCGACCCCTTCAAACACAGCTTTGACGATTGTGCAGACGCGCGCGCGCAAGGCCGGATCGAGCAATTCCATAGACGGATTGTTTTGCCTGGGGCGGATGTTGATGAAGGAGTGGTAACGAACTTCGTTTAAGAGCGGCAGCCAGTCCGCGCCCCAGATGTCTTCTTGCCGGCTGCCGTCTTCCAGCAGCACGGCTTCGCAATCGGCGTGTAACTCGCCGCCGCCCGCCACTGTGCCGCGTTCGATGTCTACCGCAAGTTTGACGTAGTCGGTCAACTCTTCGAGCATTTCGGCGAGTTGTTGCGGGGTTGGTGTTGCTGCGAGTAAATGAATCATACAAGCACTTCCGCCGCCGTACGGATGCCAGGCGGGTAATCAAATTCCACTTGCCAGTTGTCGTAGCCGGCTAGGCCGGAGCGCGCCAGTATCTTTTGCGACCACTCCGTCAGCGCCGCCTTCAGCGTTGCCAGCCCCGCCGGGTCATCCCAGATGGCCTGCGCGTCGCCCAGCCAGCCGGTCAAGCGTGAACGCAATTCCGCCAATTCTATTTGCGTGCAGGCCGCGACTTCCGCGCTTGTCCAGTCAATGTAATTGAGGCAGTCGCGCAGTGTTCGCTCCAGGTATTTAGGGTGCCCTGAATGCTCGGCGGTGCTGCGCGCAAAAGCCAGCGACTCGGCCAACTCACCGAGCCGGACGGGCAACGCGAGAGACATAAATCTGTCTTGCCGGGACTGTAGTTTGTCCGGCGCCAACGCAACTTGATTTGTCATACGTTCTCCAACAAATGCCGGATGATTTCCGTAACGCGCTCACGGATCGCCTGATCCTGAATCATCATTGAGAAGTTTCTTTGCTGTGGGCGCAGGTTGATCATTGATTCGTGCGTGATGAAGTTTACTCCGGCCCACCACGTTGCGCCCCACAGGTTTTCTTGCGCTGAGCCGTGGTCGAGCAAAACTTGCTCACAATCCACATGCTTCTCACCGCCGCCGACCAATATCTCACGCCGAATGTCTACCGCGACTTTGATACAGTCGCCCAATTCTACAAGCATTTCCGCCATTTGTTCGGGCGTCGCTTTGGCGGTAAGCAAATGAATCATCGCGGGTTGATCTCCGGGTCGAGCAGTCCTGAGTGCTGCAAAAACTTGTCCGACCAAACGCCCGCTTGTGCCACGATAGCATCACGCTGCTCGGCGTTTTCCCAAATCGTAGGCCAATCGGTGAGCCAGTCAGCTAGCTCTTGCTTAAGCTCCGCCAAGTCGGTTTGCCAGGGCGGTTGAATATCCGGCGTCAGCCACTCAATGAAATGTGCGCATTCGTCGAGATACATTTTTACCGTTTGCTGGCAGTTATCGTGTTTCGCCCAGGAACGCGCGCTGGATAAGCCGGCGCACAACTCGCCCAAGCGCCACGGCAAGGCATGGCGCATGAAACTTTCACGTAAGGCAGCCCAACGGTCAGGTTGCATTTGTACTTTTGCGTTACTCATATTCCTCCCAATAAATCGTTGATGATTTCAGCGACGCGCGCGCGCACCGCCGGGTCTTGAATCAAGGGCGAATAATTCTTTTGCCGTGGGCGCAGGTTGATGACTGAATCGTATTCAATCGTTCGCTCAGTTGGATTCCAACTGACTCCCCAAAGGTCTTCTTGCTGACAACCTTCGGCCAATAGCTCATTTTCGCAATCAACGTGCAATTCACCGCCGCCCGCCAGAATGCCCAGACGAATGTCTGCTACCACACGCACAGTCTTGGTATCAGCCGCAAGCATGTCCCTGATCTGTTGCCGCGAGGCGGGTGAATAGAGGATATAAATCATCTCACTCCTTCACCGCGACCAATGAAATCCGCACCAACGGCGTCGCGCGCTGTGCCCGCTCCGCTTTCGCAAACGGCTGCACCGTCGTGCGCGTCGGCGGCGCGGCGGCAAAGAAGCTCGCATACGTCTCGTTCATCAACTTGAACTCAGTGATGTCGTCCAGATAAACGTTCGTGGCGACCGCGTGCGCCAGCGTTGCGCCGTGTTTCGCCAAGCCGGTTTGCAGCAGCTTGAAGACGGCTTTGACTTCACCCTGCACATCCAATTCGTCGCAGGCACAGGCGGCTTGCACTTGGCAGAAGACGGTTGCGCCATCCGCCACACAAACATCCGCAGCCGGTTGCTTTCCGCCCGTGTTGCGCAAGGCAATGACGGAAAGCGCTGCCTGTGCGCCTTCCGGCAAGGCCGTCATCGGCAACGCGGCGTCAACCTTGACGCCGTATTCGTTGCGCATGACAGCCGTGGCTTTCAATTCGGCGAGCACGCGCGCCAGCTTCTGTTCCACCTCGGCTTTGTTTTTGCCGTAAACCGCCGATGGATAAATGCGCTGGCCCACGGCCACGGCGGCGCTGGCGTGCCCTAGCGGTTCAAAGCTGGGTTTCAGGCTTTTCAGCGTCAAAACCTGCTTCGCCTTCAAATCGCGCACGGCGACGGCGGTCATTTCAATCGGCGTATCGGTCGGCATCTTCGCCGTGCCCAGAATCACGCGCGCGGGCGGATTGTTCGGAAAGTAGCCGGCATAAACCTTTTCGACTTCGGGCAGATCGCTGAGACGTTCGAGATAAAGCTGCATGTGCACGAGGTGTTCCAGCGTCAGGCCGCCCGCTTCGACGATGGCCTTGACGTTTTCGAGGCACTGTTTGGCTTGGGCGGCGACACCGGCGGGCACGTTGCTTTGCGCATCACGTACGCCTTGCCCCGAAACATACAGGTACTCGCCCGCGCTGATGCCGGGGCTGTACGGGCCGACGGGTTTGGCGGCGTTGACGGGCACGATGACTTTGCGTTCGGGGAAAGCGGCGAACACATGCAGAAAAAGCAAGCTTGCGAATAGGAGTGGTTTGACCATAGTGCGGTGATTATACGGAAGCGGCCCGCTGCGGCAATAGAACGTCATCGAACGTAAGTGAAGTGTATCTTGACAGGTGAAAGAAGCGGGGAGTAAGTTCGCGCCGCGCTGATTTCAACCCTGCAAACATCAACTCTTGATTGTTCAACCGAAAGGAAGGCAACCCTTGTCCACACGTCGCAACTTTCTGCAAAGGCTGTCGAGCCTGCCCGTTGTGGGCGGCTACTTTGCCAATCACGCCTTTGCCGTCGCCGCCAAACCGGCGAGCCGCGATTATTTCAAGGAGCTTGGCGTGCAGCCCTTCATCAATGCCGCCGGAACATACTCGGCTTTGACCGCGTCATTGATGCGGCCTGAAGTAATTGAGGCGATGAACTATGCGTCAAGACAGTTCGTGAGGCTCAACGAGCTGCACGATGCCCTAGGGAAACGCATCGCCGAACTACTTGGTTGCGAAGCGGCGCTGGTCACTTCCGGTGCGTTCGCGGCGATGACGTTGGGAACAGCCGCCTGCATCACCGGCAAGAATGATGACTTGATCAAACGCATCCCCGCGCTGGCGGAGGTGCCCGGCGCCAAGACCGATGTCATCATTCAGAAGAAACACCGCTATGGGTATGACCACGCCGTGCGCAACTGCGGCATCAGGTTTGTCGAGGTCGAAACTGCGGAAGAGTTGGAGCGTGCCATCAACAACAAGACCGCGACGCTACATTTTTTCTGTGACGCCGAACCCAGAGGCAAGATCAAGGCGGAGCAGTTCGTCGCGCTCGGCAAACAACACCGCATCCCGACGTTTGCCGATGCCGCCGACGTGCTGCCCCCAACTGAGAACTTGTCGAAATACATCAAACTCGGCTTTGATCTGGTCTCATTCTCAGGCGGCAAAGCGCTGCGCGCGCCGCAAAGCACAGGGTTGCTGCTCGGTCGCAAGGATTTGATCGAAGCGGCGCGCCTAAATGCCGCGCCCAACGGTGACACGATTGGGCGTGGGATGAAGGTCAACAAAGAAGAAATGCTCGGCATGCTGGCGGCGCTCGAAGTTTATCTGAAACGCGACGCCGACGCCGAATGGAAGGAATGGGAACGCCGCGCCAAGCTGATCATTGATAAGGCAATAGCGGCGAATAAAGCCGTCAAAGGCGAAACCTACGTGCCGCCCGTCGCCAATCACGTGCCGACGGTGCGCCTCAAATGGGACAAAGCCGCGTTCAATTTGCTGGCCGATGACGTGCGCAAACAGATGCGCGAGGGCACGCCCGCGATTGAAATCACGCCCGGCTCATCACCTGCGGCGGCAGCGACGCAGGAGTTTTCGATTGGCGTGTGGCAACTGCAACCGGGTGAGGCTGAGGTTGTTGCTCGGCGGTTGCGCGAAGTCCTCAACGCAGCTTGATGCCTGCGCTGGTGCGATTTTGATAGCGACAATTGCGGGGGTAATGTGAAATGCCAGCAGTGAATCTGACAGTCGAGCAATTAGTAGGGGCGTTCAGCCAGCTTCGCCCTGAAGAGTTGAAGCAGGTGAGCAAAGAACTGCGCCAAAGGCTCGCGCATGAATCTGAAGCGGAGACGCGGCACGCGCTGCTCGCCGCAGCCGTTGAAGCGACGGATTGGTGGGATGACAAAGGCGATAAGGAGTGGGATCAATGGCAACCCTGAAAGCGGGCGAAGTAGCGGTAGCCGATTTCCCCGGCATCACAGGCGGCAAGCGCCGTCCCGCCGTAGTGACGCTTACCACCTCCATCGCCTCGATGTGTTACTCGGCGCCATTACGACAAACCACGCGACGGCTGTTACGCCGATGGATTACGCTTTCAATGATTGGGCGGCGGCGGGTCTGCGTCGCCTCAGCGCCTTTCGCACCTTTCTTGTGACGCTGCCGCAGGCGCAAATACTGGCAACGATTGGGCGGTTATCGAACGCGGATTGGGCGGCAGTCCAACATCGCATGAAACAAGCCATCGCTGTGAATGGTTCGATGGACACTCCCTCAACTCACGAAATCACCCAACTGCTCGTCGCCTGGAATCAGGGCGATGCGGCGGCGCTCGAACGACTCACGCCCTTCGTCCACGCGGAATTGCATCGTCTGGCCAAACGCTACATGGCGGGCGAACGCGCCGGCCACTTGCTGCAAACCACGGCGTTGGTCAACGAGGCTTGGCTGCGGCTGATTGACTGGCAGAACGTCGAATGGCAAAACCGCGCGCATTTCTTCGGGCTGGCGGCGCAACTCATGCGGCGCATCCTGGTGGATTTCGCCCGCGCCCGCGACCGCGAAAAACGCGGCGGCGACGAGCTACAGGTCTCGCTGTCCGCAGCGGCCAACGTCGCGGTGGAACGGAGCGCGGATTTGGTGGCGCTGGACGACGCGTTGCAGGCGTTGGAGAAATTGGACCCGCGTCAGGCCCGCGTGGTGGAACTGCGTTTTTTCGCCGGGCTGAGCAATGAAGAGACGGCGGAAGCACTGAAAGTTTCGGTCGGCACCGTCCGGCGCGATTGGAGCCTGGCCGAAGCTTGGTTGTTTCGTGAATTGAACCGGAAGGAGTAGCCCGATAACGTCTGAACAATACCGGGCGTTGGATTGAACAAGATGGCTGATCAAAACAACGGAACACCGCGCTTTGCGATTTGCCTCAATCACGGCGGCTACCCTGAATCGCTTGAGCCGCTGAAAATCTATCAGGTTTTGCCTGATCCCGAAGCGGCAAAGCATCGGCAGTTGCGAGTGATTGACGAATCAGGTGAAGACTATCTCTACTTTGAAGACCTTTTCCTCCGCGCGGACTTTCCTGCTCCGGTCGAAATGGCGCTGTCGCAGGCCGCCCTCGCGCAGTCTTGAATCGCTGGAGTCTGCCTATGAATCCTGATCGGTGGCAACAAATCGGCCAGTTCTATCACGCGGCGTTGGAGCTTGCGCCTGACGAGCGTGCGTCCTTCCTCGACGGGGTCTGCGGCAACGACGATGAGTTGCGGCGTGAGGTCGAATCGTTGTTGCGCGCGCACCAACAGGCGGACGGCTTCATCGCCGGGAAAGTGGTTGGCGTAGTTGCCGAGTTGGCCGCCCAACCGCAAACCCCTTCGCTGATCGGTCACAGCATCAGCCATTACCAGGTGCTGTCGTTGCTCGGCACGGGCGGGATGGGCGAGGTCTATCTGGCCGAAGATACGCGGCTCGGACGCAAGGTTGCGCTCAAGCTCCTGCCCGCCGGTCTCGCCGCCGATGAGGAAGCCAAGCGTCGCTTTACGCGCGAAGCGCGCGCGGCCTCGGCGCTCAATCATTCTCACATCATCACCATTTACGACATCGGCTCGGACGGCGCGCGCGACTTCATTGCGATGGAGTACGTCGAAGGCGAAAGTCTGCGTCACCTGCTCGCGCGCGGGAAAGTCGAGCTCAAGCGCGCGCTGGAATTGATCGCGCAATGCGCGGCGGGATTGGCGGCGGCGCACGGAGCCGGCATTTTTCACCGCGACATCAAGCCGGAGAATCTGATGATCACGTCAGCCGCGCAACTCAAGATTCTGGATTTCGGCTTGGCCAAGCTGGCTGAAAAGCAGCGGCCCTCAGCTCTGGCCAGCGATCTGAGCGTGGCGGCGCAAGCCGGAACTAAGTCCGGTGTGATTCTCGGCACGATAGCTTATATGTCGCCGGAGCAAGCCGCAGGGCGCGCGCTCGATCAGCGCACCGATATCTTCTCTCTAGGCGTAGTGCTTTACGAAATGTTGACCGGGCAGCGGCCATTCCAGGGCCAGTCGGCGGTGGACGTGCTGCACGCGATCATCAACGCGGAGCCGCGCCCGGCGCTGGAAGTGAAACCACGCTTGCCGGTGGAGGTCGGGGAGATTCTCGGCAAAGCGTTGGCGAAAGAAGTGAGCGAGCGTTATCAGCACGCGGGCGATTTCGAGCTTGATCTGCGGCGGCTCAAACGTGCGCTTGAGTCGAACACGCTGCTGAGCGCGAACACGACACCTGTCAGTCAAACGCGCGCCACGATATTCAATCTCAAGTGGGCAGCCAGCGGCGCGCTGTTGCTCGCGGCATCAATTATCGCGGGCAGCGCCGGATGGTGGCTGGGCCGCTCAGTCGCCGCGCCGCCGCGCGGGGTCTCGCTGGAGAATGTCACGCTCACGCCCCTCACCACCGACCCTGGTTATGAAGGCGAACCGACCTTCGCACCCAATGGCGAGACTATCGCCTATGTCTCGGATCGCACGGGCGACTTTGAGATCTACATCCAGCAAATCTCCGGCGGCACCTATCGCAATATCAGCGAAAACAAGGCGGATGATGTGCAGCCGGCCTATTCGCCCGATGGCCAACAGATCGCTTTCGTTTCGGCGCGCGACAGTTCATCGAATCTGCGTTACGAAGGCTATGACTTGCCATTGATGGGCGGCGACATTTGGGTGATGCCAGTGCTGGGAGGCAATGCCCGGCGGGTCGCCGAGCGGGGCAACTTCCCGTCGTGGTCGCGTGATGGCTCGGCCATCATCTACACGGGCGGCCCGGCGTTCGATCAAAAGATTTACCGTGTGGTCGCGCAGGGGGGCGAGCCGCGCGAGATCGTTCCGAAACTCAAACCTAACCCGCGCTTCCTGCTCTATCCGAGCTATTCCGCCGATGAGCGCTGGATCGTGTTTGAAGCGGACCCTGCCGGTTTAGGTGCTTTTGGCCTGCGTGATATTTGGGTGATGAACACTGAAAGCGGCGAGGCGAAATACATTGCCAAAGGACAGCGCCCGAGCTGGGGCGCCGACTCACGCGCCATCATCTATTCGAGCGCCGAGCCGGGCAAGAACTTCTCGCTCTGGCAATCGCCGTTTTCGAGCGCGGAAGGGAAAGTCTCAGGCCCCGCCGAGCCGCTCACCGTAAGCCGGGGCCGGGACGCGCAAGCCGCCAGTTCGCGCGACGGGCGGCAGCTTGCTTTTGCCGGGATCGAGACCACATTCAATGTCGAAACGCTGGCCTTCGATGCTGAAGCCGGTCGCGCGTTCGGATCACCCGATGGCAATGACGAGCGGCAGGAAGGTGAGTTACTTTCAGAGCTTCTCTCCCGATGGCAAAACAGTGGTCTTCGAATCTCGCCAGGGCGCTGGCTCGCGTCTCTGGAAAACAGAGCGCGGCGCAGTGCCAGTCCAATTGACTGCCGACCCGAACTTTGACGACACCTATCCGCGGTGGTCGCCTGACGCCCATAGCATTGCTTTCAATCGCAAGCCGGTGAAAGAGCCGCAGGCCAGCAATGGCCTCTGGCTGATGACGGATGATGGAGCGAACCCGCGCCTGGTGAGTGAAAAGGCTAGCAACTGCGCCTGGCTGCCGGATAGTCGCGCGTTGGTCTATTTTTCCCCGGTCGACCTGCAGTTGTATGTGCTTGAGTTGGCCGCCAGGAGCGCGCGCCGTCTGACCAATGAGCCGAAAATCGTCCAGATCCTCACCACTAGCCCTGACGGCAAATGGGTGATTTATCAAACTCTGAAAGCTGGCAATACTGACCTGCGCGCGATTCCGGTCGAAGGTGGAGAGGCGCGGACTGTCGTCGAGACACCGCATCAGGATTATCATCCATTCGTTTCACCTTCTGGCCGGTGGCTCTACTTCCAGCTTGACCACAAAAACATTTGGCGTGTGCCTGGCCCGGCGCAGAATTGGCGGCAGGCTGCGCCGGAGAAGGTGACTAACTTTCCCGAGATCGGCCTCATCCTGGAAGACCCGCAGATTTCGCGCGACGGCCTGAAGCTGCTCTATTCGCGCGGGCGGATCATGGGCGACATTTGGATTATGAAGCTGGGTCAGTGAAACGCCGGGAAAGGTAGAGACGTGCGGATGATGCAAGACCAATGTTTGGCGATGCCACGCCATCAGCAAAGTTGAACCCAATGACGCCTGAGCGCTGGAAAAAACTGGATGCTCTCTTTCACGAGGCGCTGGCGCTATAGGGAGAAGCGCGCCAGTCCGCGATTGGCCCAGGCTGCGGCGAGCTTTGGATTGAGTGCGAGTGCTTGATTGCTGTCGCTGATCGCGCCCGCCAGGTCGCCCAGCTTGTAACGCAGCCCGCCGCGGTTCACATAGGCTTCGACCAGGCGCGGATTGAGTTGCAGCGCGCGGTCGAAATCGGCCAACGCGCCTGTGAAGTTTTCCAGCCGGAAGCGCACGGTGGCGCGGTCGTAATACGCATTGGCCTGGCTCGGATCAGTGGCGATGGCAAGCGTGAAATCGCTTTCGGCGCGCGCGTATTCGCCTTTGGCAAACCATTCATTGCCGCGTTCGATGTAAGAAGACGACGTAGCGGCGCGCAGGTTTTGCGCGTGGCTGAACGGGGCGTTCAGGCCAGACAGCGCGAGCCAGAGCAGGAATGCTGAGGCAACAAAACTCCCATTCTTCATTTTTGGCCTCCGTTTCATTTGCCTTGCTGAGTCGTTACCGCACGCGGCGGCGCGCGTGGCTCCCGAAGCCGTGCTCACCGGGAGCCACGCTTGCTGCCGCGCGCGATGCTGCTTCGGCCAGTGCTACGGCTGCCAGTGCTACGGCTGATGGATCGAGGCCTGTAGGTTGGCACAGGTGTTGGGCGGGCAGCCGCCGTTGAACAGGCTGAGTTGTTGCCTCAGCGCATCCGGGTCATCCGTGATGGCTGGGCCGTGGGTGCGTATGACGAGGTGAATCTGGGCTCGCAGCGGCTCCAGCAGCCCCTGCACGGTGCCCAGGCCGGTGAAGACGCCCGTCGTATCGAAGGCCTGGCGATACACGCTGAAACTGGCTGTGCCATCCGCACCGATGATTCGGCCTCCACCGGCGACGACTGAACCGAACACCGCAGGGTTGGCCAGATCGGCGGGCGTGCAGGGCTGGGTGGCGCAATTCCCCGGGCTGTTGAAGAACGCCCACCAGAATGTCACGACCGTCCCCGGCATCAGCCCCGACGTGTGCAGCGTCGCAAACACGTTGTCGCGCGTCCGCACCAGCATCGTCCCGCTGGCAGACACGACGACTGAGGGATTGGAGAAGAGCACGACGGGACGAATGGTGGTTCTAGGCTCAGGATTGGGGCCCCACCACGGGAACCCGAAGTCCTGGGATGCCGGGGCCTGACTGGTTTCGTTGCTCTGTCCGTAGGTGAGCGTGGGCGTCAGACAGACGGCCAGCGCGAGACAGCAACCGAACAGCGTGATGCGATTGATGATTGTTTGCTTTGTCATTTGAGTGTCTCCTTGAAAATGTGGTTTGAAAAGTTTGGGCAGAGCGATTGTTTGCGCGCCTCTCCGGCACGCCTTTAACTGCCCTCACCGATGAAGGCGTCGTCCGTGACGGAAAGTGCTAAGGCCGGAGAGAATTTTTTCGGCCTGTGCGGACGGTCTGAATCCCAATGATGGGAGTGATGGGAGTAATAGGAGCGCGCGGGCCGCGTGCGAACGGAAAGCTGCGTCGAGCCGCAGCACTCCACAAAGCTGTCCGCGCTTGCGCGTCGCGCTCTGTGAAGCGTAATGCCGATGTGGTAACTTCCCGCCTCTCACAATCACAAAGGAACCTTTATGACAACCATCAAAGCTTTTGACGGCGGTGCCTTCGACGCCTATCTGGCCTTGCCGCCCGGCGGACGCGGGCCGGGCATTGTGCTGTTGCAGGAAATTTTCGGCGTCAACCAGGACATGCGCCGCATCGCCGATTGGTACGCGGCGCGCGGCTTCACGGTGCTGTGCCCCGATTTGTTCTGGCGGCAGGAGCCGGGCATTCAATTGACCGATCAGACCGAAGCCGAATGGCAGCGCGCCTTTCAGCTTTACCAGGGACTGGACGAGGCCAAAGCCGTGGACGACGCGGGCGCGGCGCTGGCCTTCTTGCGCGCGCATCCGGCCTGCACGGGCAAGGTCGGCGCGGTCGGGTTTTGTTTGGGCGGCAAGCTGGCTTACTTGATTGCGACGCGCTACCAGACAGATTGCAGCGTCGGCTATTACGGCGTCGGCATTGAAAACGCGCTGGCTGAAATTGCGAACCTGAGCGGTCACTTGCTGCTGCACATTGCGGAAAAAGATGCGTACTGTTCGCCGGAAGCGCAAGCCAAGATTCACGCGGCGCTGGCTGGGCATGCGCGCGTCACGATTCACGATTACGCCGGGCAGGATCACGCCTTCGCGCGCGTGGGCGGCGCGCATTACGACGCGGCTTCGGCTGAACTGGCGAATCTGCGTTCGCTGGAATTTTTCGCGCGGCATTTGAACGGCGGCACGGCCAACCTGTCGGCGCTCTGGGAAGAGCACGTCAAATACGAATTCGAGACGCGCGACACCGAGGCGACGCTGGCGACGATGGTCGCGGATGCTTACGTCAACCACGTGCCGGTGCTGACGGGCGGCGTCGGGCACGAACAATTGCGCGCGTTTTATTCGCAACGTTTCATCCCGCAAATGCCGCCCGACACTGCAATGACGCCGGTTTCGCGCACCGTCGGCGTTGACCGCGTAGTGGACGAGATGGTTTTTGAATTCACGCACACGCTCAAGATGGACTGGATGCTGCCGGGCGTCGCGCCCACGGGCAAGCACGTCAAAGTCCCGCTGGTCGTCATCATTCACTTCCGCGATGGGAAACTGGCGCACGAACACATTTACTGGGATCAAGCTTCGGTGCTCGTGCAACTCGGATTGATTGACGCGGCGACGCTGCCGGTCGCGGGGGCCGAAAGCGCGGCGAAGGTGCTTGATCCCAGCCTGCCATCCAATCAGTTGATGGAGCGTGGCAATGGCTGAGGCCCAACTGGCTGGCCGTTTGCGCCGCGATCTGGGCACGCTGGAATCGTATGCAGCACTGCTCGGCATCTTGATCGGCGCGGGCATTTTCACGGTGACCAGCCGCGCGTGGGCGCTGACGGGGCCGAGCGTGATCCTCGGTTACATCGTGCTCTTTCCGATGGTGCTGGCGACCTCGGTGCCGTATGCGGCTTTTCTTTCGACGCCGTTGGGCCGCGAACCGGGCGGCGAATACACACATCTGTCGCGCACGCTCGGCAACTTCCGGCTGGCCTTTGTCGGCGCGTGGTTGAAGATCATTTCCTACCTCGGCGCGCTGGCCTTCCTAGCAAATTCACTGGCGGATTATCTGATCGCGGCTTCTGGCGGACGTTTGAGCGTCGTGCAGCGCGTGCCGTTGGCGCTGGTCAGCCTGCTGTTCTTTTACTTCGTGCACAGCGTCGGCGTGCGCTGGTTCGGGCGCTTGCAGGTGACGATGTGCGCGTTGCTGGGCTGTTCGTTGGTGGTGCTGATCGTGCCGGGACTGTTCGCCATTCGACCGGCGAATTACCAGCCTTTCGTCGCGCACGGCCTCAGCGGCTTTCTGGCGAGCCTCGCGCCGCTGTTTTTTTCCTACGCGGGTTTTGAATCGCTGGCGCAAACGGCAGGCGAGGTCAAAGACAGCACGCAAAAATTGCCACTGGTCTTTTTGAAAGGGCTGGGGCTGACGGCGCTGATTTTTGTATTGATGTCGGTGGTAGCGTTCGGCGTCTTGCCGGGCGCGCGTTTGGGGGTGAGCAATGCGCCGATGGTCGAAGTCGCGGCGATTTATTTGCCGGGTGGGGCCGCGTGGTTCGTGGGCTTCGGCGCGATTATGGCGCTGACGACGTCGCTCAATTCGACGATGCTGGTGCCGTCGCGCTTGATGTTTATCTTGGCGCGCGATGGCTTGATGCCGCGTTGGAGCGGGGCCGTCAACGCGCGCACGGGCACGCCGGTGTGGGGCTTGACGCTGACGCTGGCGGCTTCGGCCTTGTTGCTGGTGAGCGGGCAGTTGGCATTGGCGTTGAATGTGGCGGTCTTTGCGTTGATCGTGTTGTACTTCCTGCACAGCTTGACGTTTGTGTTGTTGCCGCGCCTCAACCCGGCCTTGTACCGCCAGATCACGGTGGCGATTCCGCCCGCGTGGCAGTTGGCGGCGGCGTGTGTGTCGCTGCTGACGATGGGCGGGTTGATTGCGCTGCAAGTCGTCGAAGACCTGCAAACATTGCGTAAGCTGAGCCTGCGGCAGCGCATCGCCGAACACGCGTTGACGAGTTTGGAGTTGGTGTTGCTGTGGGGTGTGGTGGGGTTGGTGCTTTATGCCTTGGGCCGCCGACGTCGTCAGCGGTCAGGGGAAGCGTAGGGGCAGACCTGCGTGTCTGCCCCGGTCGCATCTGATACCTTCGAGGCCGTCTGACGCCACCGGGGCAGACACGCAGGTCTGCCCCTACGTTATTGAGGAATCAAGATGCCCGAACAACCCATCAACCGCCGCCGCGAAGAGTTTCCGACGCTGGCGTCCGGCATCCATTTGTTGAGTCACAGCCTGGGGCCAATGCCACGCGGCGCGCGTGCAACGATGCAAAGCTATTGCGACCTGTGGGAACAGCACACCAGCGAGGACGCCTGGGCCGCGCGTTGGTGGGAGTTGTCCGAACAAGTCGGCAACCGGTTGGCGCGCATTCTGGGCGGCGCGCCCGGTTCGGTGCAGGTGCAGCCGAATGCGTCCATCGCGCTATCAACGGTCGCGTCGTGTTTCGATTTCAACGCGACGCCGCGTAATAAAGTCGTGACGACGGCGCTCGATTTTCCTTCGATGGGTTACATCTGGGAGGCGCAACAACGGCTGGGCGCGCGGTTGTGTGTCGTGCCATCAGAAGACGGGATCAGCGTGCCGATGGAACGCATCCTCGCGGCGATTGACGAGACGACCTGTCTAGTGGCGCTCTCGCACGTGTCGTATCGCAGTTCGTACCGCGTGGACGCGCGCGCCCTCGTCGAACGCGCGCACGCACAAGGCGCGCTCGTGTTGCTGGATGTGTATCAATCGGCGGGCGCGGTCGAACTGGCGGCGGCGGATTGGGAGGTGGATTTTCTGATTGGCGGCACGATCAAATGGCTCTGCGGTGGGCCGGCCTGCGGCTACCTTTATGTGCGGCCTGATTTGCAAACTGAATTGCAGCCGCGCCTGACCGGCTGGGTTGCGCACGCGGAGCCATTCGCTTTCGATCACACCGGGATGCGTTACGCCACGGACGCGCGCCGCTTTGCGCAGGGCACACCGGGTATTACCGGCTTGCATTCGTGTCTGGCCGGGTTGCAGTTGATCGAAGAAGTCGGCGTGCCTGTGATCGCGGCGGAATCGCGGCGGCGCACGGCGCGCATGGTCGAATTCATGCAAGCGCGCGGCTGGCCGTTGCACAGCCCGGCGCATGTGGACGAGCGCGGCGGCACGGTGATGCTCGGCGTTGAGGACGGGCCCCAAATGGTGGCGCGTTTGGCGGCGCGCCAAGTGTTTGTGGATTGCCGGCCCGGCGTGGGCTTGCGTATGTCGCCGCATTTTTTCAACACCGACGCAGAGGTTGAGGCCGCGCTGGCCGTGCTGGCCGAAGTGTGCGGCAATTGCTAACAAGCCTGGGAAATCGGTGCTGGCTGCAATACCTGCCTTAGTTACTTTCAGCAGCCTGTAACGCTGGAAATGGCCCGGAATGACGTTGTCTTCTGAACGCCTCTCTTCTACATTCCGGCGCAGACCCAAAACAAATTTGCAACAGCACCACCAACCACTTCAGGGGGTTATCCAATGGTTTCGGCACTTCACACACACGTCTGGCTGCGGACGCTTGCGCTGCTACTCTGTTTCGCCTTTGTGTTGCTCATTGGACAACAGCGCGGCGAGGTGTCGGCGCAAACACAAACGGCGAACAAGGGCGCGGCAGCCCCGACGCATTCACACGCGCCGGGTCCATCCGGCACGGTGGATGACGAAGACCATGTGCGCAACGACGCGCTGTTGGCCGAGCGCGCGCGCAACAATCCAGCCTTCGTCCTGCCGCGCGACATCGTCTACGCCACGACGCCGGAGCAACTGTCGCAGCTTGGGCTGTGGAGCGGCGTGACGACGTGGCCGTTCGTGTTTGCTTCAGTGGCGACCTTGCCGGATGGCCGTTTGCTGGCCTGGGGCGGCAATAATCTGCGTTCGTTCAATGGCGGCGCAAATACTTACGCCGCGTATTGGAACCCCGCCAACAATCAAATCACTTCGATCAACAACGACGATCACAGCATGTTTTGCGCGATCCCGACGATGCTCGAAGACGGGCGCGTCTTCGTCAACGGCGGTGACGGCACGCGCGAACGCGTGAGCATTTTCGATTGGCGCACCAATCTGTGGTCGCGCGCCGAAGACATGAATCGCGGGCGCTGGTATCCCGGCAGTGTGGCCTTGCCGAACGGGATGGTCTTCACGGCGCTGGGCGACCCGGGTGATGTTTATCCTGAAGTGTGGACGGCGGGGCAGGGCTGGATGCTGCTCAACGGCGCGAACCTGCAAGGGCCGATCTTGAATTTCCCCGGCTATCAGAACAACTGGCTGCCCTATTTTCACCTCGCGCCGAATGGCAGCATCTTTCATTCCGGCCCGACGCAGCAGATGAATTGGATCAATCCCAATGGCAGCGGCAGCGTGGCGAGCGCGGGCCTCAACAATAGTTGGTATCCGAAATACGCCGGCGCGGTGATGTATGACAAAGGCAAGATACTAATGACGGGCGGGCAGATTGACGGCGGCAATGTGGCCGCGACCAATCTGGCGCAGGTGATTGATTTGAACGGCGCGAATGCGACGCGCACGCCGGTGGCTGCGCTGACCTACGCGCGCAAGTTTCATAACGCCTTGGTGCTGCCGAATGGTGAAGTGCTGGTGGTGGGTGGCAACACGGTGGGCCAGGAATTTGACGATACCGGCAGCGTGCTCACGCCTGAGATTTGGAATCCCGACACGGGCCTCTGGCGCGCGGTGGCTGATATTTCGGTGCCGCGCAATTATCACTCGCTCGCCGTTTTGATGACGGATGGGCGCGTCTGGTCGGGCGGTGGCGGCTTGTGCGGTTGCGCGGCAGATCATCCCGATCATCAGCTTTTCACGCCGCCCTATCTTTACACCGCAGCGGGCACGCTGGCCGCGCGCCCCACGATCAGCACGGCGCCGGCGCAAGCCGTGGCGGGCCAGACGATCAGCGTGCAAGCCACGGCGAGTCTGGCGAAATTCAGCCTCATCAAATTTACAGGGCTGACGCATGATCTCAACTCTGATTTGCGCTACTTGAGTGTGCCCTTCACGTCACCATCGAGCGGGCAATACCAATTGACGCTGGATGGCAATCGCAACGTGCTGACGCCGGGGTACTGGATGCTGTTTGCGTTGAATTCCACAGGCGTGCCGTCGGTGGCAAAAGTCATCCAGGTCGTGACGGCGTTGGGGCCGGTGGTGACGACGCCGGTCGTGCAAAACAGCACGCTCAACACCGCCGTCAGCTTGCAAGTGCGCGCGACCAGCCCGACGGGCGCGACGCTGAGTTATAGCGCGACGGGCTTGCCACCGGGCTTGAGCATCAACAGCCAGACGGGCCTCATCAGCGGCACGGTGACGCAAACCGGCACGTTCCGCGTGACGGTGACGATCAGCGATGGCACCAGTGCGCAAGTGGCCTTTGATTGGTTCGTGCGTCGCCCGAATGTGGCGCAGGGCAAGCCGGCGACACAAGCTTCGACGTTTGAAACGGCCGTGGCGTCGCGCGCCGTTGATGGCAACACCAATGGCGATTACAGAGCCGGTTCGGTGTCGCACACCAACAGCGCCGCCGCCAATGATTGGTGGCAGGTTGATTTGGGCGCGAGCTATACGCTTGACAGCCTGCAACTGTGGAATCGCACCGATTGCTGCCAATCGCGCTTGCAGAATTTTTATGTTTTTGTTTCGACGGCCAATCAAACGGGCCGCAGCTTCACGACGATTCTCAACGACGCTTCGGTCTGGCGGTTTTATCAGGCGGGCATTGCGCCCGGCACCTTGAACATTCCGGCGGGCATCAGTGGCCGTTATGTGCGCGTGCAATTGGCGGGCACGAATTACCTCGCGCTGGCCGAGGTGCGCGCGTTCGGCGCGTTGCCGCAAGCCAATCGTCCGCCGGTGTTGGGCGCGTTGCCGAACCGCGTCAATTCGGTGAGCAACACGGTCAATGCTACGTTGACCGCGACTGACCCCGATGGTGATACGCTGACCTTCACGGCAACCGGCTTGCCGCCCGGCGTCAGCTTGAGCAGCGCGGGCGTGTTGGCGGGCACGACTACCACGGCAGGGAATTACACCGTCAACGTGACCGTCAGCGATGGCAAAGGCGGCACGGCGACGGGCAGCTTCGCCTGGACGGTCAATGCGCAACTGGCGCTCAATGCCATCAGCGCCACGCCGAAGCCCGTGAACACCAACATCAGCTACACGGCCAGCGCCATCAACGGCCTCAATCCGCGGTTCAAATGGCTGTTTGGCGACGGCACGGCAGAGACGGCGTATTCGGCGTCGGCGAGTGTGACACACAGTTTTGCGCAAGCCGCGCTGTATGTCGTGCGCTGCACGGCGACTGATGATCGCGGCCTCGAAGTCAACACGATGTTTGTGCAAGCGGTGCATCTGCCCAGCACAGCCAACCGTCCGGCAGTCTCGATGAACATCGTGCTCGAAGACCGCGCGGCGGCGAATGACCGGCTCTGGGTAGTCAACGAAGACAGCGACACGGTCAGCGTGTTTGACGCCGTGACCAATGCCAAAGCCGCTGAAATTGCCGTAGGCCGTGCGCCGCGCAGCCTCGCCATCGCGCCGAATGGCCGCGTCTGGGTGACCAACAAGGGCGCGGCGACGATCAGCATCATTGACCCGGCGACGTTGACGGTCGCGCAGACCTTGAACCTGCAATACGCCGCGCAACCTTTCGGCATCGCCTTCGGCGGCGGCGCAGCCTGGGTTGCACTCGAAGCAGCAGGCAAATTGATTCGGCTGGACGCGGTGACGGGCGCAGTCACAGGCACGGTGAACACTGGGCCGAACGTGCGCCATCTTTCGATCACGGGCGATGGCAGCCGCGTTTATCTGTCGCGCTTCATCTCGCCGCGCGTGCCGGGCGAAGAGACCGCCGCGCCGCAAGCCGCCAACGGCGGCGGCGAAGTGCTGGTCATCAACACCGCCACGCTGGCCGTCGCGCAAACGATTCGCCTGCAACACAGCAACGATCCCGACACCGAAAATTCCGGGCGCGGCATTCCCAACTACCTCGGCCCGGCGGTCATTTCACCGGATGGCGTGACGGCCTGGACGCCGTCGAAAAAGGACAATCTGTTGCGCGGCCTGGCGCGCGACGGGCGCAATCTGAGCTTTGACAGCACCGTGCGCAGCATCACCTCGCGCATCAACCTGACGACGGGCGCAGAGGATTACCCGGCGCGCATTGACCACAACAACGGCGGCATCGCCAGCACCGGCCTGTTTGACCGTACGGGCAATTACCTGTTTGTCGCGCTCGAAGGCAGCCGCGAGGTCGCGGTGGTGGATTCATATGGCAAACGCGAAATCATTCGCGTCAACGTGGGCCGCGCGCCGCAGGGGCTGGCGCTATCGGTGGATGGACAACGGTTGTTTGTCAGCAACTTCATGGATCGCACGGTCTCGGTGCTCGATCTGACCGGAGTGCTGAATGGCGGCGCGCAAACTGTGCCCGTGCTGGCGACGCTCAATGCCGTGGCAACCGAACGATTGACGGCACAGGTGCTCAGCGGCAAGCAGCTCTTTTACGACGCCAAAGACACGCGGCTCGCGCAGGATGCTTACATCAGTTGCGCATCCTGCCACAACGACGGCGGGCACGATGGCCGCGTGTGGGATTTGACCGGCTTTGGCGAAGGCTTGCGCAACACCATCGCGCTGCAAGGGCGCGCGGCGGCGCACGGTTTCTCGCACTGGTCGGCGAACTTCGATGAGATTCAGGATTTCGAGGGCCAGATTCGCAATCTGTCAGGCGGCACGGGCCTGATGGCCGATGCCCAATTCAACGCGGGCACACGCAGCCAGCCGCTGGGCGACCGCAAGACCGGCCTCAGCGCCGACCTGGATGCGCTGGCCGCGTATGTCGCTTCGCTAAGCGCCTTTTCGCAAAGCCCCTATCGCAACAACGGCGCGCTGACGGCGGACGCGGCGACGGGCCGGCAAATTTTCCAAACGGCCAATTGCGCGCAATGCCACAGCGGTGTGCCATTCACCGAAGCGGCCAACGGCACGTTGCGCAACATCGGCACGCTCAAACCATCGAGCGGCACGCGGCTGGGCCTGCCGCTGACAGGCATTGACACGCCGACCTTGCGCGACGTGTGGGCGACCGCGCCGTATCTGCACGACGGTTCGGCGGCGACGCTCGAAGCGGCGGTCAGCGCGCACAACAACGTCACGATCAGCGCGACTGACTTGCCCAAGCTGGTCGCGTATCTGCAACAGATCGGTAGTGAAGAAGTGAGCGCGCCCGCCGCCAATCAGTCGCCGACGGTCAGTCTGACGGCCCCGGCCAACAACGCAACCTTCACCGCTCCCGCCACGATCAACCTGGCGGCGAATGCGGCGGATGGCGACGGCACGATTGCGCGCGTCGAATTTTATCAGGGCGCAACCAAACTTGGCGAAGACACGACCGCGCCGTATGCCTTTGCCTGGACGAATGTGGCGGCGGGCGCGTACAGCCTGAGCGCGCGGGCTTTTGACAATGCGGGCGCGAGCACGAATTCGGCTGCGATCAATGTGACGGTGACGCAGCCCGGCGGCGGCGGCGTGCAAAACGTGAGCTGGACGAATCTGGTCAACAGCACGCTCAGCGGCGCAGTGTTGCGCAAGACGGCGGGCAGCAACGATGGCAGTTGGGATGGCAGCGCCGTTTCGCAGCAAGCGATTGCCAGCGGAGACGGGTATGTCGAATTCAGCGCGAGCGGGCCGAATGTATATCGCGCCGCTGGGTTGAATGGCGCGGGCGCGCTCAATACGCCTGATTCGTTGGATTACGCGGTCGTCTTCACGAATTCGAACCTCGTCGAATTCCGCGAGTCGGGCGCGTATCGCGGCGATGCGGTCTTTGTCCCCAACGATGTGTTCCGGGTCGCGGTCGAAAGCGGCGTCGTGAATTTTTATAAGAACGGAGTGCGGCTGGCAAGCGGTTCAAGCGCGCCGGTGTATCCGCTCAAAGCGGCGGCGGTGTTCAGTTATCTCAACGGCGAAATCTCCACGGCCAAAATTTCGAGTGGCGGCGGCGGCGGTGGTTGCACCTATGCCGTCGCGCCGCTCAGCTTGAATCTGGCGGCGGCGGGCGGCACGGCGAATCTCAATGTCACGACGCCAACCACGTGCACGTGGACGGCTGTGAGCAATGCCGCCTGGCTGACGGTGACGGCGGGCGCGAATGGCACTGGCAATGGCACGGTGACGGTCTCGGCGGCGGCGAACACCGGCGCGCAACGCAACGCGGTTTTGACCGTGGCCGGGCAAAGCGTGGCGGTTACGCAAGCGGCTGGCGCGGCCGCCGGCAATGCCATCGTCTGGACTGAGTTGGTGAATACGTCGGTGCTCGGCACTGTCTTGCGCAAGACGGCTGGCGCGAATGACGGCAGTTGGGATGGCAGCGCGGCTTCGCAACAGTCGTTGGCGAGCGGCGCGGGCTGGCTCGAAATCACCGCCAGCGGGCCGCAGGTATATCACGCCATCGGACTGAACGCCCAAGGCGCGCTGGGCAAAGAGGCTTCGATTGATTTTGCCGCCGTGTTTACCAACGGGAATTACGTCGAATTTCGGGAAAGCGGCGCGTACCTGGGCGATGCGACGTTTGTGGCGGGTGACATCTTCCGCGTAGCCGTCGAAGGCGCGCGCGTCAACTTTTACAAGAACGGCATTCTGCTGGCGCAAAGCGCGGGCGCGCCCGCCTATCCGATGCGCGCGGCGGCGGTCTTTGCCGAGGTGGGCGGCGAAGTGAGCAATGCCAAACTGACCGCTGGCATTGTCGCGGCTGCTGAATTCAACCAAGAGCCGTTCCCCTGGTTGCAGCGCGGCAAACAATGGCTGAATTCACTGGTGACGGTCTTGGGCCGGTAGGGCAGGGTTGACGCAGCAAGCTTGGACAGGCAAAGCAGAAGAGCATGGAGTTCAGGCTTCAGCTGAAGCCCAAATCCACGGTTAAGGACTGATGGGAGTGAGTTGAGCTAACTGCTTGAGCGCAAACACCCACCAGTCCCGAAACAAGTTCTCTTCTGAGAGC
>JAYUCP010000110.1:0-14719 GCA_043740245.1 Acidobacteriota bacterium
TGTCGCACGTGTTCGAGCGCACGGTGCTTTACATTTACATGCTTTACGGCGTGCAGATTTGTTATGCGCGCGGTGTCGAATACGTCGGCGAAGACATCAAGGAAATCCGCCCGACCGTCGTGACCGCAGTGCCGCGCCTCTTCGAGAAGATTTACGCGACGATCAACAAACGCGCCTCGGATCAACCGCCCTGGAAACAAAAGCTCTTTCATCGCGCCGTCAAGCTGGGCCGCGCGGCCGCTGTGTTGCAGGATCAAGGCAAGCGCGTGCCGCTGGGCACAAAGCTGGAATTGAAGGCGCTGGACAAACTGGTATTCAGCAAGTGGCGTGAGGCTATCGGCGGGCGCTTGCGCTTCTTTGTTTCAGGCGGTGCAGCCTTGCCGTCTGACTTGGCTTATATCTTCCTGGGCGCGGGTATCATCATCTTGCAGGGCTACGGACTGACCGAAACATCGCCGGTCGTGTCGTTCAATCGCCCCGGCGCTAATCGCATCGGCACCATCGGCACGCCGATTCCGGGCGTGAAGGTGCGCGCGGCGGCGGATGGCGAATTGCTGGTGCAAGGCGACAACGTGATGCAGGGCTATTACCGGATGGAAGATGAATCGGCGCAGGTGTTGAAAGAATACGACGACGGCCTGTGGTTCCACACCGGCGACATCGGCACGATTGACGCCGACGGCTACATTCGCATCACCGACCGCAAGAAGGATTTGCTCAAGACCAGCCTGGGTAAATACATCGCGCCGCAACCCATTGAGAACCTGATTCGCGGCATCCCGATGGTCGAACAGGTCATCGTCATCGGCAATGCGCGCAAATTCGCCGCCGCGCTGATCGTGCCGAATCTGGATGCGCTGCGCACTTACGCCAAGACGCTGAGCCTGGAAGTCAAAGAGGCTGCGCAACTGGCGCAGCACGCACGCATCGTCGAGTACTTCAAAAAGAAAGTTGACGAAGTCACCCGCGAATTGGCCCCGCACGAAAAGATCAAAAAGATCGCGCTCATTCCCCAGGAATTCACCATCGAAGGCGGCGAACTCACCCCCTCACTCAAAATCCGCCGCAAGTTCGTCGAAGATAAATACCGCGATGTGATTGATGCGCTGTATCCGAAGTTTGAAACGGAGTAGTCGGTAGTCGGTGGTCGGTAGTCGGTAGCCGGTGTTAATCCAACTGCAAATACAACATCAGCAAGAAAGGGGAAAGCTATGGCTGGAAAAAACTATCGCGATTTAGATACGTGGAAACGGGCGATGGATTTGGTGGAGGAAGTGTATGAAGCCACGAGAATGTTTCCGAGGGAAGAGCTTTACAGCCTGACCAATCAAGTCCGGCGCGCTGCAGTTTCAGTGCCATCGAACATTGCCGAGGGGCAGGGGCGGGAATCTGACAAGGAGTTTCTTCATCATTTGGCGATTGCTTATGGGTCGCTTTGCGAGGTTGAGACACAAGTCATCATCGCCGAAAGGCTCAAGTATCTTGAGCCGCAACATACCGCAAAACTGTTGAGTCGTACTGGTGAAGTCGGACGTCTGCTCAATGGTCTTTCAAGGTCACTACGCAACAGCATAACCGCAAGCTAACTGCCGCCGACTACCGACTACCGACTACCCGTGACCACTCCCATCAAAAAAATCTGGCCGACGACGCTGGCTGGCAAAGCAATGCTGGTGGGCGTTGCCGTCTGGTTTATCAATTGGGTCTTTTCCAATGGGCCGACGCTGTTTGGCAGCGTGTGGTTGAAGACGCTGGCGGACTTGGCTTCGTGGGGCGCCTTGCTGTTGTTGGTGTATTGGCTTTATCGCGGCGTGGCGTGGCTGATGAAGCGGCTGTTGTGGCGCTTGCGGCGGCGCTTGGTCGTCACGTGGTTGTTGATTGGCGTGTTGCCGTTGGGGTTGGTGCTGCTGTTGGCGGTGTTGCTCGGCTATGTGCTCTTGACCCAAACGTATGTGAATCTGGCGCGGCGGCAGTTGGATGTTTATCTGGCCGAATCGCGCGCCGCGGCGCAGGCGCTCGGCAATGAACTGAAAACCAATCCGGCCCGGCAGGCTGAAATTTTGCGCGAACACGCCGCCGCGCTCAGCCCGATTTTTCCGCACGTAAAGTTTACGGCCAGCATTGAACCGGCGATGCCGCTGTGGCTCAGCACGCAAGCGCAATTTCACGGCTTGATGATGGAACGCCACACGACCGGCAGGCGCGAGGTGTTTGCCTTTCACTATGTTCAACTCGACCCGCGTGAACGCACGGCGTTGCAAATGAAATATCCGGTCAGCGGTCTGTGCGCCAACCTGAGCAGCACGGTCGGTGTGCCGGTTTCGCCCGGCTACGTATTGGTGGCGTTGGTGGGCGCTGCCAATGGCGGGACGCAACTGGATGAGAAATCATTGGCAGAGGCGCGCGAATTTGCGCCCGCAGACAATTCAGGCATTCCCGTCTTTGCGCCTGTTTACGAATGGGAGTCGGGCCGCTTGCTGGAAGGCGCAGTGTTGCGGTTGGATGATGCGTTTTTGCAGCCCGCGCATATTTGGCAACGCGTGCAACAGTTCCGCACCGGCAGCCGCTATGGCTATCTCGTGTTTTGGGTAATCGGGCCGGTGGCGCTGTTTTTCGCGCTGATCGCCGCCCTGGCCGTCGTCTCGGCGGCGGTCTTGACGCGCACGATCACAGGCACCGTGCACTATTTGTATGAAGGCACGCGGCGCGTCGAAGCGGGCGATCTGCAACACGAGATTCAGGCCGTGGGCCACGATCAACTCGGCGACCTGGCGCATTCGTTCAATCGCATGATCCATTCCATCCGCGATCTGCTGCGCGTCTCGGCGGAAAAAGAGCGGCTCGATCAAGAGATGCAAATCGCCGCGCAGGTGCAAGCGCGCCTCTTCCCACGCGCCTTGCCGCAAAGCAAGCTGCTGGATTTTGCTCCCGGCGTTTGTTTGCCGGCGCGACAGGTCAGCGGCGATTACTACGACTTCGTCAGCATCGCGCCGGGGTTGACCGGCGTCGTGATCGCGGATGTTTGCGGCAAAGGCGTGTCGGCAGCCTTGCTGATGGCGAATTTGCAGGCCCATCTGCGCAGCCAGATTCAGGCTTGCCAGGAAGCGCAACCGCAATTGCGTGCGGTGGGGGAGATCGTGGCGCGCGTCAATCAACAACTCAAAGCCGTCGCGCCGGATGCGAGTTTCGTCACGCTCTGCTATGCTGAATTTGATGAGCATAGTTCGACGTTGCGCTACACCAACGCGGGCCATAATCCGCCGCTCGTCTGGCGCGGCACAGGCGAATTTGAACGGTTGGAATGCGGCGGCACCGTGGTTGGGTTGTTTGCCGAAACGAGCTATGAACAGGCCGCCGTGCCGCTTTACAGCGGCGATATTTTTGTTGCCTTCACCGATGGCTTGCTCGAAGCGCGCAACCCGCTGGGCGAAGAGTTCGGCGAAGCGCGCATCCTCGCGGTCTTGGAACGCCACGGGCAACACAGCGCCGTCGAAATCAAAGAGGCGCTGTTAGGGGCTGTGCAGGCCTGGATGAGCGGCGAGGAACAGGAAGATGATTTGACTCTCGTGGTTTTCAAGCGGCGTTGATTATTGGGGAACGGAAGCGCCGCTGCGGGCGTGTGCAAGCGGAGGTTATTTGTTTATGCGAAACATTGCGTTGGTTCGGTTGTTTGTGCCAGCCATATTCATCATCGGTATTTTTTCGTTGCTGGTTGCCGCACAGACTGGGACAGCACCAGCCATCCCTGCCTATCGCGGCAAGGTGCGGGCTTATCTGGGCGTGTTCCTGGGTGATGCGCCCGCCAGCAAAGGCGCCATCGTCGGGAAAGTCGTCGAAGACAGTCCGGCGGCCAAAGCCGGTTTGCGCGTGAACGACGTTATCTTGAGCTTTGACAAAATCGTTATCGAAAATGCCGCGCACGTTTACAAGTTGTTGGGCGAAATGGCGCCGAACAGTGCGCTGCCGGTCACGGTGTTGCGTGGCGGCGGTACGCTGACGATGCAAGTGACGCTGGGTGAACGGCAAGGCTTGGCGGATGCATGTCAGCGGTTGTATGCCGAGGCGGATTTGTTACAAGCCGAGGCCGACCGTTTGCGCCAGGTGGCGGAAGAGGCCCGGCAAAAAGGCAACGCCGAAGAGGCGAAAAAACGCTTGGAAGAAGCTGCGACGTATGCCGAACAGGCGGCGTTGCGGCGCGCAGATGTTGATAAGGCAATTAGTGATGGCACCACCAGCGGCAGCGAAGATTGTCGCAAGTCCAGACAACCCGCCCGTCCGCCCCTGGGGTTGAGCGTGCTGCCGTTGAGCGAACAATTGGCGCTGTTTTTCAAGGTGAAAACCGGGACAGGGTTGCTCATTACCGAAGTCAAGCCTGTCAGTTTAGCCGAGCGCAACGGCCTGCAAGCCGGGGACTGCCTGCTGGCGGTCAATGGCAAACCCATTACGACGCTGGCCGATTTGCAACGCCTGCTGAGCCGCATCGGCGAGCCTGCCGTGCGCAGCGCCAGCGCCGAGTCTGCCGAAATTACCCTGTTGATCGTGCGCGACGGCAGCGAAAAGACGCTGCCATTTAAGCTGTAGCGGGAACTGAAGGAGCGAGAAACAAACGTATGCTGATTGTGTTGAACGGTTCGATCAACGCGGGGAAAACGACGACCTCGAAAATGCTCTGCCAGTTGTTGCCGCGCACCGCGCACGTCGAAGTGGATTCGCTGCGCGAGTTCATCGCCTGGATGCCGCTGGAAGAAAGCATCCCGCTCAATTTGGAAAGCGCCGTGGCGGTGACCCGGGTGTTTCTCAACCACGGCTTGAATGTCGTGTTCAGCTATCCGTTGCGCGCCGCAGACCACGCTTGGATGCTGGGCCAATTCGATGTCCCGATTCATTTCTTCACCCTGCGCCCGCCGCTGAAAACATCGCAGCAACAACGCGGCGCCCGCGTGCTCAGCGACTGGGAAGTCTCGCGCATCGCCTACCACTACCAGACCGACGGCGCGAACCCGGACCTTGGCTTCGTCATTGATAATTCGCAGATGACGCCGGAACAAACGGCCCGCGTGATTCTTTCGCACGTCCAAGCCAATTCTGAAAACACATAAACCGAATGACAAGCGAGGCTGCGGCCAAATCCGCTACGCTGAAAAGCGGCTTTTGGCCTGCGCCAACTTGCGCGGCAGCGCGGCCAGCATTTTTAGCTGGTCGTTCAGCCAGCGTTGCACTTGCTGGCCGGATTGTTTTTGCCGGTTGAGAAATTCCGTCACGGTCGCGGGTGCCGGGCCGCCGCTGACGGTGCGGATGTTGACGAAGCCTTCCGGCGAGAGCGCTTCCAGCAAATGCGCCGAAGCCGTTTTCAATTCACGACCCAACAATTCAATGGCCACCGCTTGCAAGGTTTCAACGATCAGCGGATGCGGCGCTTTATGATTGGGCAAGCGTTTGGCGGTTTGTGCGGTCAGGCGATGCGCCTGGTTGAAGCTCAGCCCTTCCTGGCGCACCAGCGTGTCAGCCAACTCGGTCATCGTCAAAAAACTCTCGGCGGCTTTCTGCCGCAAACGCGCCACGTCAATTTCAAGCGCACCGATGGCGCCCGCCAACAACTTCACCGCGCGTTTGGCGTCGCCGAAACAGCGATGCACCAGTGGTTGCAAGGGGTCTTCAGAATCATTGATGTCGCCAAAGGGCGTGTTGTGCGTGCAGGTCATCACGGCCTGGGCCTGGCCGGCGGCGCGGCTGAGCAGGATGCGCACGTGTTCCAAGGCGACCGGGTTGCGTTTCTGCGGCATGATCGAACTAGTCTGAACATAGGCGTCATTGAGCGTCAGAAAGGAAAACTCCTGTGTGGCCCAAAGCAGCAAGTCCTGCGTGAACTTGCCGAGATTGAGCGCATTGACGGCCACTGCGGCGACGGCCTCCAGCAGGTAATCCACCGACGCGACTGCGCCATAGGAATTTTCAGCCAGCCCTGCAAAGCCCAGCAACTTTGCCGTCAAAGCGCGGTTGATCGGAAAGCCAGTCGTCGTGATCGCGCACGCGCCGAGCGGATTGCGATTGACTGTGACAAAGGCCGCTTGCAGCCGCGTCAGATCGCGTCCGATGAATTCGATGGCAGCCGAAAGATAATGCGCCAGCGTCGTCGGTTGCGCCGGTTGCGTGTGGGTGTGTGCGGGCATCACGGTGCGCGTGTGGCGGCGCGCGAGGCTGATCAATTCATTTTGCAAGCCGAGCAGGGCCGCGCTCAGTTCGAGCAGGTCGCCGCGCAGCTTCATCCGGTAAAGCGTGATGTCTATGTCGTTACGGCTGCGCGCGGTGTGCAGCTTGCCCGCCAAATCTTCGCCAATGCTCTTGATTAGTTCGCGTTCGACATAAAAGTAGAGGTCTTCGACGCTGCCGTCGTATTTAGCCGTGAGGATTTTCCGGCGGTCGAGCGCGTCCAAGCCGCGCAAGATCGCGCCAGCTTCAACGCGCGTGAGGATGCGTTGTTTGGCGAGCATCAGACAGTGCGCGTAGTGGATGTGCAGCAGGTGCTCTAAAAAGAATTGCTGGCCGTCGGTGAACAGGTGGTTGAGAACGGTTTCGGCGTAGATGGGGGCGGGGAAAGCCGGTTTGCGGTTAAGTTCGGAAGCTGTCATTGAGTTCAAGCGAACGCGAGGACCAAGCCTCTCCTGCGAGATAGTGAAAAGGTGAGAGTGAAAAGTTGAAAGCCGGTTACTTGAGACCTTTTGAAGTTTTGACGATGCTGGTCAACAAGGCGAGCAATTCATCGTCATCAGCAGCGATGGAATCGAATTCCGCCTGCGTCAGATATTCGCCCGCTTGCAACAGCTTCAGCCAGTATTTCGTTTCGGCGGCTTTCTGCAACGCCACGCTCATTTCACGGATAAAGCCGAAGCGATCCTCCGCTTGTTGCGCACTCTCGACACGCGCCCCGATTTGCGTGCCCGCAGCCAGCAGAAATTTGCTCAACACAAACTCTTTGCGCACGTCAACCAGATGTTGGTAGAGCTTGACGATTCTAAGCGCGAATTTGAACGATTTATCGAGCGTCGTACCAGTAGCCATTGCATACCTCCTGCTGAAAACTATCCACCATCCCTTTTCAACAATCCCCTTTGACAAAGGAAAGCCGGGCAGGCAAACCCGCCCGGCCCCGCGCTAAAAATTGAATTTGAACCCAAGCTGAAATTGCCGCGCATCCAGCGCCACCGGCGACGCAGTGCTGCGCGTCAGGAAGTCGGGCAGCGGCGCCGCCAGCACGCCGTTGGCGTCGGTCGTCACCACGCCGCTCACCTGAAAGATGCTGTTGCGGTTGAAGAGATTGACGAACTCGCCGAAGACCTCCAGGTTAAAGCGTTCGGTGAGGCGGACGAAGCGCGAATAGCGCAGGTCAACGTTCACCTGCTTCGGCGTGCGCTCGGTGTTGCGCCCGATGAAGAGCGGGCGATCGGAGCCGGTCACGCCGTCGCGATTGACGTCCACGTTCGAGACGATGTTGAAGGTCTCGCCGTTGTTCGCCGTCAGAATCGCGCCTACCTGATTGTCGTTGACCAGCGTGCGCAGGAATTTGTTTTCGAATTTGAAGGTGGGCCGCCCGACGAAGCTCAGCACGAAGGTGTGGCGTTGATCGGCCAGCGAATTGCCGCGATCGCGCCGCCGATTGGTCGGGTCGGATTGCACGAGCGAAGTCGTCGCCACCAGGTTCTGCTCCGGCGCGTCGTCAATCGAATGCGACCAGGTGTAGTTGGCGCTGAATTGATAGCCGTCCGCAAAGCGTTTGGTCAGCGTCAGCACGCCCGCTGCATAAGTCGAATTGCCCGCCGACTCGGCCAGCAGCACGTTGTTGAAGGCGGAAAAACGCCGTGTCGCGTCGCTGACCGTCGCGCTGTATTGCGGTCGCCCGTCGGCCAGCGTGCCGGTCGGATTGATCGGATTGATGTTGCGGTAAACGGGCAGGTGATTGCCGCGCGAGAAAATCCCGCCCACCGTGACGGCGAAATCGCGCGCCAGCGCCTGTTCGATCTGTACGTTGGTGTGGAAGGCCGACAGGTTCTGGTAATCCGGCGCGACGGCGTCAATGCTCTGGCGCGGCGGCGTCACGCCCGCTGGCAGCGCGCCGAGCGTGGCCGGGAAGGCCGGCGCGCCCGTCGCCGTCGGCGCGAAGGTGTAGTTCAAAAAGATCGGACTGCCGTTGTTCTGCAACCCGCGCAGGTAAAGGTCGAGCAGCGGCGGCTCGAAATAAAGCCCGGCGCTTGCGCGCACCACCGTCGCGTGCTCGCCCTCGCGCAGCCCGTAAACCACGCCCACGCGCGGCGCGAAATTGTTCTTGTCCACGTTGAAGTTCTTGGAAAAGTCGAGCGGCGAATTGTCGAAGGCCTGCGGCACGTCGTAAAGGTCGTAGCGCAGCCCGTAATTGAATTTCAAGCGCGGCGTGACCTTCCAATCGTCCTGCGCGAAGAAGTGATAGAAGACCGATTGATAAGCAATGTCCGGCTGGCCGAGGGCTTCGACGTATTGCGTGTAGCCGCGCGGGGCCGTGCCGTTCTTCGCGGCGGCGTAGGCGGCCACCGTGGCGAAGGTGTAGCGTTGAAAGACGCCCGACTTGCGCCCGTCGTTGATGCGGTTGAAGCCGCCGCCGAATTTGAGCGTGTGCGCGCCGTGCGTGAGCGTCAGGCTGTCGGTCACCTGATTCGAGTATTCGAGCGGCGCGATGGTGTTGGCATTTTCAGGCGCGCCAAAGGCGGCGATGCCGGTGATCAGGATCGAAAGCCCCTTGCCCGAATGATCGTTGGGCAGGTTCTGCGAATTGCGCCGCGCGTATTGATAGCGCAACTCATTCAAGACGCCGGACGAGAAACTGGAGATCAACTGCACGCCGATGGAATGCGAGCGGTCAATGAAGTCAATGCTGCGTTCGAGCGTATTGGTGCCGCCGCCGATGTTGTCGGGTGAATTGTTGCGGAAATAGTTGTAGCGGCTCACGAAACGCTGCCGCTCGCTCAACTGCCAATCGCTGCGCACGATGAAGAAGCCGACGCGTTGGGCCGCCGGGATCGAGCCGGGGAAGGCGCTGGCGGCGACGCCCGCGGCCTTGAGCGCGTCCTGATTGGCCTGCGAGACGGTGATCACGCGCGCCGGTTCGCCCGCCAGATCGCGGCTCAATTTCTCGAAGCCCGTATAGAAATGCCACTTGTCCTTGATGATTGGCCCGCCGACGGCCGCCGAGTAATCGTCAACGACGGTGGGCGGCTTGGGCAGCGCGGGGTTGAAGAAGAACGGGCGCGACGAGAACGACGAGCGGCGGAAGCGATAGCTGCCCGAACCGTGGTATTGATTCGTGCCTGCCGGCGTGACGGCGTTCATAATCAAGCCCGGCGTGTTGCCGAATTCCGCCGCGAAGCCGTTGGTGACAAGCTGCACCTCGCTGACGAAGATTTCCGAGATCGGCATCAGGCGAATGCCCGCGCGGTCGGCCTGCGTGTTGAAATTGCCGTCGAGCATGTAGTTGGTGCGCCGTGCGTAACCGTTCGCGTTGATGCGCGGCACGCCGAATTCGGAATTGGGGCGGCCCGTGACGTTGGCCTGCAGCAGCGAGAAGTTATAAGGATTGCGCGAGATGAGCGGCAGATTTTTGACTTCGGTCTCATTCATCACGCGGCCCACGTCAATCTTGGCGATGTCGGCGATGGGCGCGTCGCTGGTGATTGTGACGGATTCGGTGACCGCGCCGGGTTGCAATTGCAAGTTGATTGTTGCGCTCTGGCCGGTGGTCAGGATGATGCCGTCGCGCGTGAGCTTTTTGAAACTGGGCGCTTCGGCGCTGACGCGGTAACTGCCGAGCGGCAGCAGCGGCAAACGGTAAAAGCCATTCGCATCGCTGGCGGTCTCGCGCGTGACGCCGGTGCTCACGTTGGTGGCGATGATTTTGGCGTTGGGGATGGCGGCGCTGTTGGCGTCGCTGACGAGGCCTTCGATTTGCGCGTTGAGCGCCTGCGATTGTGCGCGGACATTGTGCGCCGCGCTCGCGCACAGCAGCGTCAAGGCCAATAGCAAGGCGCGGTTGAAACGCCAAAATTCCTGTGTGGTGTTCATTCCTGTCACTCCTTCGATTGATGTTGGTGGATGTGTGGATCGTCGTGCTGGCTGGAACTCTAGCACAAAGCTGGCCGCAATCCGTAGTCGGGAGCGCCAGCTTGCTTAATCGCCGCTGTCTCAACGGGCCAGCAAACGCAGCGCGTCTATGCGCGCGCTCATCTCGGCGCTCGTCATTTGTTTGAAACGTTCCGGCAGCATCGAACGTGAAGTCGCTTCGCGGGCGGCGGCGAGTTCCTGGTACTCGATGGCTTGCTCGTCGCGCGCGGGCGTGAATTCATACGCGGCGTTGGCGAGATCGTCTTGCGCGATCTCTTTGCGGCCGGCCAGGCGGGCGACGCGGCGCGCGCGGATCAGGATGGATTCGATGTCAGCGCCTGACAGATGCAGTTGGTTCTGCGCAATCGGCATCCAGTCGGTGATCGTGTGGTTGAGTTTGAGCTTGCGTGTCATGGCTTCGGCGATGGCTTGGCGGTCGGCGGGCGTTTCGGGATAGAAAAGCGCGATGTGCTCTTCGCAGCGGCCCTGGCGTTTTAAGTCAATGGGCAAGCGGTCGGGACGCGAGGTCATCAATATCCACAGAATGCGCCCGCGATTTTCGGTGTTGCTCATGGCCGCCGCGATCTTCGAGAAGACGCGGCTGCTGGTGCCCGAATCGCCGTCGCCCTCGCGGTTGCCGAGCGCGGCGTCGGCTTCGTCAATCAGCACGACGATGGGCGCGAGGGTTTGCAGCAGGTTCAGAATTTTTTCCAGATTGGCCTCGGTCGAGCCGACCCATTTGTCGCGGAAGTTTTTGAACTCGACCACATTCAGGCCGCAGTCTTTGGCAAAGCATTCGGCGAGAAACGTCTTGCCGGTGCCGACCGGGCCGCACATCAAGATGCCCATCGGTGCTTCGTCGGTGTTGCCGGTCTTGATGGTTTGGGCGATGTCGCGCAGATAATTTTTGGCGCCATCGAGACCGCCGACGCTGTCCAGACCGTGGCGCGGCGTGACGAATTCGATCAGGCCCGCGCATTCGGCCTCGATGATTTCTTTCTTCTTCAGCCGCACGTCTTCATAGGTCAGCCCGTCATCATCAGGCGCGCGCGCCGCCAGCAGCAACGAACGCAGTTGCACCAAATTCAACCCTGAAGTCAGCGTGGCCAATTGCTCCTGCTTCATCTCGACTTTGCTGATCGGATAGCTTTTGAGGAATTCGCTTAGGTAAGCCAGCCGCTGCGCTTCGTCGGGGTAGGGGATTTTGACCAGCGCCAGCCGGGAGTTTTCACGGATGCGCGGATGCACATCGGTGAAGGCTTCGGCAATCAGGATGACGATGTTGTCGGTGTCAAACAGGCGCGCGCTGGTCAACCAGCGTTGCAGCGAAACGAGCGCGGTGCGGTCTTCGCCGGACAGGCTGCTGATCTCGCCCGCCGGTAAAATCGTTTCGGCGAAGTTGAGCACCACGGCGACACGTTCGCCGAAGTAGAGAAAGCGTTCGATCAGCGGCAACGCGCGGCCCGCGTCGTGCGGCAGTTGGCTGGCGCTTTGCACATTGACGAGCGGATCGGCCACGCGCTGTTGGGCGATGAAGGCGCGCAACGTTTCGTCGGAATCGAAGGTGATTCCTTCGCTGCGGTTGTAAAGCACGATGCGTTTTTGGCCGAGCAATTCCTGTTGCAGAAAGCTCAGCAGCGAGACATAGCCGTTACGCGCTTTGCTCAGGTCGTAAACGTTGTTGTAGAGCAGGAAGTGATTGGCCTCGCCCGCGCGATACTTGCGGGCGAGTTCGGCGGCCCAGGCGGGTAGTTGGGCGGCGGTGTTGAGTGAGTGGGTGGTGGACATATCAATTCAGTTCCTGTTCATTCAGCGGATGCGCGCCAGCAAGTAACAAGAGTTGGCGCAGCTTGATCATTTTTGGATGATTCATTTGCAGCGTTTTGACGGTGGCGCGGCCTGTTGGTGTCAGCCCAACCATCCGCAGACCGTCTTCACTCCACGAGAAATGCCCCGCCCAGCGTTGCTTGCGCGGGTGGAAAAGTGGAACAAGCTGACGGCTGAAAGGGTCAACGGCTGCGATGGCTTTGTGTTTGTGTCCATTACAAGCCGTACAAGCGCAAGCCAGATTGTTGAGCCGGGTTTTGCCGCCTTTCGAGCGTGGGATGATGTGTTCGACTGCGAAAGGATCAGAAACGCATGCCTCGGGCGTGCGGCAGTATTCGCAGCGATATTGTGCGCGCTCAAACACGGCGCGGCGTTGGACGGCTGTGATGCGGTCATCAGGCATAACGGTGCTGGTCAATTCCCAATTGCCTTAACATTTCTTGCGGCGTGATGTCGCGCAACTTCGCCAATTCAATCACCGCTTCCAGTCGTTCCGCTGATATATCCTGATACTGTTCGACGAAGCGCAACAATTCCGCATGCTCAGCCCGCGTGAGCGTTTCGTCTTCCAGTTTTTGTTTCAACTCGTCATACCGACGCTGCTCGTCCGGCGGGAGCGTGCGATTGATTTTGAGAAACAACTCCGTTTCCTGTTTCGACAGGCGCGGCGCTGCCGCTGGTGTGGCGCGCAAGACCTGCCGCATTGCCGACAGGGCCTTCTTCTGTTTCGTCTTCGGCGCGCTGCTATAGGCTTGCGCCAAATCCGCGTCCACGGTGATCGTCGCGCTTCTGGTTGTCATAGCCGGTTTCCTCAATTCGACGACTGTTGCTTCACTTCCGCCGGTTTCGCTTCCGCCGCAAACTCAAAGGTCAACAACCCGCTGATCGGCTCTTTGCTGTCCGCAAACAACGCGGGCGAGAATTCCCATTGGCGCGCGGCGGCGACGGCGGCGCGGTTCATTTCGGGGAGCGTCGAACTCTGGGTGAGCGCTTTGACGACTCTGCCATCGGGCGCGATTTCGACGCGCACCTGCACGCGCCCGCTCAAGCCGGCTTTCTTCACGGTGTCGGTCAGTTCCGGTTGCACCTTCTTTTGCGCGGCGGTCAACAGCGCGGCGGATTCCTTTTCGTTGAAGACGCGCGCGGTTTGCGCCGGGCGATTCAGCTCGATTGAGAAAGCAAAGACGATGAAATGATCGTCAGCGGCAAAGGCCGTGGCGGGCGTCCCTTTGCGGATGAACTCAGCGTAGTCCTGCTCAGTGAGTTTCAAGCGCGGGGCCGCGAAGTAATAGGTCATGCCGGTTTCGACCTCGAGCGGTTGCATCGAGAGCGTCAAGGGCGTGCTGCTGTTGACGGAATGCAGACCGATTTCGGGGATCAACATCGTGCCTGGGGTCGTCCCGTCGCCGGGGCTTTGTGCGGCGAAAATTTGGATTTGCAAGGTGCGTCCGCCCTGTTGGCCAAAGTTGATGATACCCGGTTTGGAAGTGCGGAACACACGCAGGTTGCTGGTCTGCAGCAACGCCGGCGTCAGTCCTGGATAGGTCTTCAGAAAAGCCGTGTGCCATTTATCTTCATCAGACAGGCCGGCGGTTTTCAGGCGAAAGACCTGATCGCTGACTTCTTCAGAGCTGCCCTTTTTGGCGCTGAGTTGAAAGATGCGCGTGGTGACATAGATGGGCGCCAGCGGATCGGGCCCTTGGGGTTTGTCCTGCCCGAACGCAGCGAGCGGCAGCAACAGTGCGCAAACGAGCAGGCGCAAGTATTGACTGGCAGAATGGTGTGGGTTGGTGCGTTGATACAACATAGCGGTTAATGCTCCGTGAGTGGTATGCGGGGGAGGAACTGTCGGGCACGGTTGCAGCTTAGCCAAACGGCGGCCATTCAGAAAAGCGTTCATTGGCGCTCGGCCAACAGTGGCTGGCGCACCGGATTGAAGCTGTCGAGTTGGCTAAAGCCTGAAGCGGTTTGCGACAAGATGTCTTTGGTGACTTCGATCGAAGTCAGCAGCGTGTCGAAATCGAGCGACGAGATGTGTTCGGGCGAAGGCATCGTGACGACCTGATCGTTGACCAGCCCAAAGAAGTTTTCGATCATCTGCAATTGGGCTTCGACGCGCTTCACGCTGCGTTCGATGTCGTCGAAGGTTTGCAAACGGCGGCGCAGAATCTCGACATTCTTTTCGTGCAGCGGTTTGGTCGCCTCTTCGGCCATTTGCAATGAACGCTCGGCTTGCCGCAATTGGTTTTCGACGGCCTGGCGATTGATCGAACGCAGATGGTTTTTGCGGCGGCGGTATTCGTCCAGCAGATCAACAAAGGCCTCCCAGGTCGTTTCCAATTCGCGCAATTGCGGCGGCTCTTCGCGCAGGCCCGAAAACTTTTTGAAGTTGCTGCCGATCTGCGTTTTCATCCAACTCAGATATTCGACGGCCTCGCGTTCGCGCGGATCAAAGGTTTTGATCAGGTCGAGCCGTTCTTTCTTACGCACTTCGGTCAACATACCACGTGAACGTTGATCAACCAGACGACGGTACAGCGTGGATGCAGGCACGGTCGCCAGATAAGCGCCTTCGGCCACCAACGCGCCGCCCAGCACCCAGGTCGGATCAACGCCCATCGTCATCGCATAGACCGCGCCCAGCCCAGCCAACAGCAATCCGCCAATGTTGACGGGCTCTTTGAGGGCTTCCTTGATGTAGGAAGATTTGAATTCCATCTGCGGTAGTCGGTAATCGGTAGTCGGTAGTCGGTAGCCGGTCAAGCAG
>JAYUCP010000111.1:0-14714 GCA_043740245.1 Acidobacteriota bacterium
TCGCGCTTGACGCGGGCGAGCTTCACGCCGCTTACGCCCGCGAAACCGCAGGCTGAAAGCGAGCGGCGCGGCAAATTCGGCAAGCTTGAAACCGGCGCCACACGCTCCGACAATCGGCGCACCGAGCGCGAAGAAGAAAAGGCCGTCGCAGCCCTACCGCCCCTGCGCCGCAACGAAACAGCGAATGTGCGTGAGCCAGAACGCAATCCGGCGCGCGGCAGCGAGCGGGTCGAAGCAATACCTGCCACACGCCCGCGCGAAATAAATGCCCCGTCAGACACGCCCGGCTATCAGATTCAATTGCCGGACAAAATTGAAGTCATCGAATACGGCTCAACCTCGCCAACCGTGGCCAAGCTGCTGACCTTGCCGGAAGCACGCCCCCTGACGCCATTCGGCGCGATTGTCACCAAGAACAGCACGCCGCCGGCCAAACGCAACGACCTGGCGATTCCGCAAGAACGTGTGCTGGAAATTCAGTACGAACTGGTCAAGCGCGGTTTTTATAATACCGAACCCAACGGCCTGTATGACGAAGCGACCATCCTGGCGATGTGGGAGTTTCAGAAGAATTACGGTCTGCCCGCGACCGGCTACCCATCGGCCCACGCCTTGAAACGGCTGGGGCTGACCAGTTGGTAACGGCGCGCTAATGAGCGAAGAAAAGGGCGTGAGATGCTTTCTCACGCCTTTTCTTTTTCACCACGCAGGCCGCACTTATAGCGGTTTGCACATGCGTGCGACGTGTCAGTAGCCCGACCGTGTGGGAGGGCTAGCCTGCGAAACCAGCCCTCCCGCACGGTCGGGCTACTGACACCGGGTCGCAACCAACTGCAAATCGCTATAAGCTCTTCACTTGATGTTTACTCGCACAACGTTCGACCTTTGCCCGTCAACAATCGCAACGGCGTCCACTTCGCCACGTCCGGCCAGCCCGCTCAACCGAACATTGATCTGGTCGAGACCGACCTGACCGCCCTGCTTATCGGCGAAAGTGACTTGCTGTGCGGTTCCGCCCACTGTGACAGAAACGGCACTCAGCGCGCTGCGAAAGCGTAGGCCGGTGCCGAAGAGCAGCAGGAATACCTGGTCATTTGCGTTGCTCAGATCAATCGGCACAGTGACGAATTTACCAGCCGCGGCATCCAGGCGCACAACCGGCTCGTAGCTTTGCGCGCCATTCGGTTTGACACGCAAGACAGCGGCCGCCGCCGGGCCCATGCCATTTCCGTTGGCGGTAAAGAGTCCGGGCGCGACGCGCTCCAGCACGATATTGCCAACCGAGGCTTGGCCTGCACTATTGGTGATGGTGACCGTCACGGGCCCGAATTGTAGCCCCTGCGCAATTTGATAGTTGACCTGCGTGGGTGAAACGAAAAAGAGCGGCGCGTCACGGGTCGTACCAGCACTATCGCGCAGGCGCACGGTCGTGCCTGCCAATGAAGTCGGCAATGGTGAAGCCGTCGTGCTAGCGCGACTCATCGCCAGTACAGTACCAAAGCCCGCAACGATGGATTCTGCCGCCACCTTCGAGGAGAAAGTCGCGGCGGAGACAACATTGACTGGCGAGGGTGGTGGCGCACTGGAACCTGTAATCTCTAATGCGCCAGTGGCGATGGTACGCTGGCCATTGACTGTGACGATCAAATTACGCGCGCCCGGCGCGGCGTTCGGGCTGATGTTAGCGTCTGCAAGTGTGGCTGTCCCGGCGCCACCGCTCAGCGTCGCAAAGCGAAAATTCGATAATGTGATTCCTGTGCCGCTGACGCTGAGCGGGGTGCCGCTCACAGGCAGCCCAGGCCCGCCAAGACCGATGGTAACTGTCTGGCCGCGCTCCACGGCAATCGCGACATTCGAGAGACTGTGCGTCAACGGGTTGTAAACCAAATACGCCTGCATGGCCGGTGTGCCACGCGTCACCGAAAAATCCTGCACGGTCTCACCGCCTGCACGGATGGAAACCGCGCTGTCATTCGAAACGATAAAATCAGTATTGCTCTGATTATAGAAACCGGCCAGATCATCCCGGCTAAAGTACAAGCCGCCCGGTGGATCAAGCGGTTCGACAAAAACACTATAAGCACCGGGAGGCAAACCCTGGATGGCATAGCTGCCGTCGTGCTGCGAGAGCACCGTGGCGATCACATTGCCGTTGGCGTCATCCGCGACCACCTGTGCGCCAAAGAGCGCGTTCCCAGCGCCATCACGCACGCTGCCACGCACAGTCCCGGTCTGACTGAGAAAGGTGCTGCTGGGATAAAGCACCGACGCGGCGATTTGATCGTCGGTCGAAAGCGTGCGATTGCGCAACGAACCTGTGCCGGTGCGCGGAAACATGGTCGAAGCCCCGACCGGCGCATGATCCAGCCCAAACGAATGGCCGATCTCATGCGTAGCCACCTCGGCAATATCCACACGGCTGGCATTGCCGTCGGTGGCCCAGGCAATGGTCTTGCCGTTAAACGTCAGGCTCACGTCGGCGATCTCGCCATCGCGGCCACCGCCCACAAAGGTAAAAATGCGGGTCACAGCCAACGCGCCTGAAATGTCCAGGCCGTCGTCAATGGTGGAATCTTCACGCCAGTAAATTTGGTAAATGCCGTCGTTCTGCCCGCCCGTCTCGCTGCGATTTTCGCCGCGTGTAAAGGCAATGTTGCAATCGGGGATGTTTTCCCAGGCTTGAAACGACGACGCAATGGCGGCTTCGACTTGGGCGAACGGCACATCGTCGCTGCCGGCCGGATTGAGGTTGTAAACCACCCGGCCATTTTTCACGATTGGTGACGACGGGTTGGTCAAATTCCAGTGGATCGGGACACCGCCCGACGTGCTACTAAACACATATGATTCGGTCTTCCCCGTTTTAATGGCGAGCAAGACCGCCAACAGCAAAAAGGACTGCAGCTTTCTCATCTTTTTACGCGCCTCCCGAACACCTTTGCTTACAATTTCGCCAACCGCTGACGTAATTCGCTCATGGTCATTCTGGTCTGGATTCGTTGTGGCTTGCCCGCCGCCGCCCGGCCTGTTTTGCCCAAGTTGGTGGCAGCGGTTTCTTCAAGCAATGTGATGCCGCTGAAATCGCGGACAACCTCATCACCAACCACACGCAACTTGCCCTGCTTCAGCCCGACCACAATCAGGTCCTGCTTGCGGCCGGCTTTGGTAAAGAGCACAAGCGATTCGCCGTTGCTAAACTGGGGGCGGCCGCTGTAATCGAGCCGCATGCCATCTAGTTCGCCGCCTAATTGTGTGATCGTGACAAGAGCGCCGCGTTTGGCAGCGCCTTTCAGAGTTTCGTTGACCTGCACTCGCACAGCCGTATAGATGCGCGAATGGCTCTCGTCCCAATAGGTTCTGGTCGAAAGCACTTGCCCTTGAAACACGTCGGTCGAGAGTTGCGCCAACTCTTCAATTTCCAAATAACGCATGACCGTCGCATGCGCATCAGCAAACAGGCCGGTCACTAACAGGCAAGGCAAAATTAGCTTTAGACAAAGCTTCGGCAGGCAAAGCAAAGGTGCTTTAAGCATAGTGAGTATTCTCCTTCAGAATAATCCCGGGGCTAAAGCTTCGTAGATGTTGGGAGAGCACTCGTGGGAGAGGTGCTGACTGTTTTACCAGCCAACAAAGGGGAATGAAGCTACTAACAGTTGCTGGGATGCGGGCTCAACATAGCCCGAAAGATCGCAACGAGTCAATCAAGAAATTATTAGGGTGCGCTGTGCCGTAGCCACATGCGCCCGCGCCAGCTATAATGCCGGCCAAGCGCGCCCAGCGCGCCGCAACCTATTTTCCAAATCTATTTCACACGAGGTCAAAGTAGACATGATGCGATTGCTGATAATTTCGCGGACGTTATCTGTGTGCGCCCTGGCGTTGCTGCTGTGCGCGCAACCGACAACCGCTGCCAAGCTTAACGGGCAAGACAAGCCGAAAGAGCAACCCAAGATTTCTGAAGACGAAGCCAAGGCGTTGCAGAAAATCAATGCCGCGCCGAACACTGCTGAGAAGACCAAGCAAGTTGTCGAATTTATCAAAAAATTCAAGAAGACCACGCAACGCACCAAGCTGGCGGAGTTCCTTTCCAACCAGATCACTGCGGAGAAGGACGCCAACATCAAACTGCAAACGGCGCAACAATTCATCGCTACCTTTGATCAACCGGGCGAGGCCGAGTTGGTTAAACCGGCGCTGATTGATGCCTACACGCAGCAAGGCAAATTTGATGAGGCCTTCGGCGAGGGCGCGAAGTATCTGGCGGCGCAACCGGACGATGTTTTTGTCTACGCGCAACTGGGTTTTGCGGGCGCCCAACAGATTCAAAAGAACGGGCCAACCTGGAAGCACACCAAGCTGGCCGCCGAATACGCCAGCAAAGCGGTCGAATTGATGGAAGCCGATAAGAAGCCCGCCAAGACCGACGCCAAATTCTGGGCTGATTTCCGCAATTCCTGGTTGCCGCGTATTTATCAGGCCAATGGCCTGATCGCCTATTTTGCGAACGAACGCGCCAAAGCCAAGGACAACCTTGAAAAATCCGCCGGTCTGGATCAATACGATGTTTCGACGCTGGCCCTGCTCGGCAATATCGCCAACGATGAGTACAACGATTTGGCCAAGAAATATCAGACCGAGCGCAAATCCGACATACTCGACAAAGCACTCGCGGCCATGGACGAGGTGATTGACTGGTATGCGCGGGGCGTCGCGGCGGCCGATGGCAATGCCCAACTCAAGCCAATGTCTGATCAAATCATGGAGCAGTTGAAACAGTTCTACGGGTTTCGTCACGACGGCAAAATGGAGGGCTTGCAGGCGTTGATTGATAAGTACAAGAAACCGGCCAAGTAGACGGGCGGCCAAACCAATTTCACGCTGAACGAAAGGCATGTTGTTTCAAACAGCATGCCTTTCGTTCATCTGCTGAATCGCTCAACACGCCTTTGGTACTGCTGGCAAAGGCGAGGAGTAAATCGGCAAGTAACGCTCAAACGGGTCTTGGCTTTCGCCTAGCGCCTGCCGCGGCTCACTCAGATTTTCAACCCAAGCGTGCCCATCCAATGCTTGATTCTGCCGATGCACGCCACAGCAAAAACGCGCCGGAATTCCATAGCCATTGAGCAAGCGATAAGCGATCAGAGATTTTTGCACGCAACGCCCCCAGCTCAACGGCACGCCAACCACAAACCCGGCAAAGCGCATGATCGTGACCGCATCCACACCGCTCCACCCGCGCTGGGGCGGCAAATAGAGTTTTTCAACGGCGGCAATCGTCGCGGCAAGCTGCGGTGAGGCTTGGCGCTCCGCCAGATGACGCCGCACCAGCCAAGCCGCGCGCAGCGTGCGGGCCAAGAGCAAATAGTGCGGCCACGCCATTCCGTATTCCACCGCCTGCCGAATTCTGCGCCAATGTTTCATGACCCTGCCTCACTGTCATTGTGCGGCATCAGGTAATTGCTGCAAAGTCAGCACACTACACACGGCAAAGACGCAAGACCCGTCATTGATTCCGTTCTATGCCTGATTTATGCAGCGCGCGGGGCCGTAACTTCAAAAACCGAACCGGGGTGCTATAATCCCCGCCGCAAGTCGCGGATCATCAAGTTCAGAGCAGGACAACGTGAGCAAGAAAGCAGGAAGAAGCACTATGAAGAACAGTTTCTCAACGGTCGTTATCGCCGGGCTGCTGTGCGTGGGATTGAATTGGTTCTCAGGCAACGCTTCTGCGCAAAAGGGCGTCACCGACTTGGATGTGCAGCATTACAAGATCGAGGCCGAGTTGACACCGTCGCAGCAGTATCTGCGCGCCCGTACCGAAGTCAAATTTACGCCTGTCTCCGACACACGCTCCGTTGTTTTTGAACTCAATGGCTCGCTCTCGGTCAAACGCATTGCGCGTTTGGATGTGATGCCGACGCCCACGCCCGCAGTGCAAACTGTGCCGGTGGGGCCAAATACTCCCACGCTGACTCGTCAGAATCCGAAGGGCGCCAAACCAACTCCGACACCTGTCGCCAAAGCGCCTGCCGCGACGACTGCCGCCAAAGCGCCGACACCCGCACCGACACCCAGCACACTTGAGTTGCAATTCATCCAGGACAACCGCGAGAAAAACGATGTGCGCATTGATCTGGGCAGCGTCGTGGCCGCCAATCAACCGGTGACGCTGTTGTTTGAATACGAAGGCGCGCTCGAATCAGCGCAGGGCGGCCCGATTAGCAATGCCCGCTTGGCCTACATCGGCGAGCAAGGTTCCTATCTGTTCTATGCCGCGCGCTGGTTTCCCTTCCACGAATACGCGGCTGACCGCGCGACCTACGACATCAAGGTCAAAGTGCCCAAGGGCATCATCGTGACGGGTTATAGCGAACAACCCGTAGTCGAGACGCCAGTCGTGCCGGTGCCAACCGACGCAGCCAAAAATGACAAAACCAAGAAGCAGGACATGTCGCCAGTGTTGTTGCCGAATGGCCAAACGATCGTGCCGACAGCAGCGCCGACCGAATGGGTGACCTATTCATTCGTGAGCACCAAACCTGTGCTGCCCGGCAATATCGCGGCGGCCAAATACATCGTGCGCAACGTCAAACAATCGGGCTTCGATATTGATATTTACGTCAAAGTGGGCGACGACAAGCTGGCCGACAACGTCGCCAAAATCATCGGCCAGCATTTGGAATACTACAGCTCCAAGTTTGGCAACTACCCCTTCGGCAACAAACTGATCGTCGCGCAAACCGATGACGATACGCTCGAAACCTACAGCGGCGCGGGCATCATCTTCCTTTCGCCGCGCGTGATGACGACCGCCAATGAACAGAAACTGGGCCGCGAAGTCGCGTATCAATGGTGGGGCCAGGCGGTCGGGCTGCGCTCCTTTGACGACAGTTGGTTATCGCAGGGGCTGGCAGAATTCAGCATGCTGCTGGCGCTCAAAGAGAACACCAACGAGACGCAGTTCCAGCAAGAGATTCAGGCCGAGTTGGAGAAGGCGCTGGCCTTTGAACAAGCCGCTTCGATTCGCAATGCGCCGAAGCAATTGGATGATCAGACGCCCGCCTATCGCTCGGTCATCTATTACAAAGGCGCGCTGGTCTTCAATATGCTGCGCCAGTTGCTGGGCGATAAACAGTTCGATCAGATGCTGCGCGACTACTACAAAAAATTCGACGGCAAGAACGTCACGCTGGATGACTTCGAGCAATTTGCCGGCGCCACGGCCAAACGCAATATGCGTTTCTTCTTCGGTCAATGGGTAGACTCAACCGGCGTGCCGGAGTTCCATTCCGATTGGCGCGTGCTGCGCACCAAAGACGGCTTCCGCGTGCCGGGCACGGTGAAGCAGGAACTCGACACCTTCGAGATGCCCATCACTGTCTTGCTGAAAACCGAAGCCGGCAACGAGCGGCAGGATTTATATCTGAAAGGCACCTCGGTTGACTTCGATGTGCAAACCAAGAGCAAGCCGGTGGATGTGGTGGTTGATCCCGACAACAAGGTCATCAAGAGTTCTGAAGAGTTGCGCCAAGGCGTCATCGTGCGGCGCGGCATCGAACATTTCCGCGAGCAGGAATACACCGAAGCCGAACAGCAATTCCAGGCCGCCATCAAACTCAATCGCGGCCATTCGTGGGCCTGGTACAACCTGGGTTTGCTTTATATGACGCAGCGCAATTACTCAAAAGCGCTCGATGCTTTTGACCAAGGTTTGAACGGCAACCTGCGCCCCGATTGGATCGAAGTGTGGTCGTATATTTATCGCGGCAACGGCTGGGATGCGCTGGGTCAGCGTGAACGCGCCGTGGCCGAATACAACAAGGCGCTCAGCAACGGCGGCAACTACGAGAATGCGCAAGCCGTCGCCCAGCAATATCTGCAAACGCCTTTCGACACCAAGAAGGGCAGCAGTGCGAGCGCTTCTCGTTAAATCCAGGAAGAATAGCCTTTGACTTTGGTTGGGGCGAAAGGCTGCTAGCTGACCTGATATGAAAAACCTGACTGTTGCGATCATTCTGTCTTTCGTTTGCTGGTGCGGCAGCGCAATGGCGCAACAGCGTTTGAAACCGGGCGCGCTCGAAGCCAGTCGCGACCCTGATGCCAATCTGACGCAATATCAGTACACCTTCGTCAACGAGCGTTTCACCATCCCGCGCATCGAAGTCGAATTCGATGGCACCGGCGCGGGGCAGTATCTGTTCAAAAAGAAAGATGCCGATGAGATCGTCAACAAAATGACTGTCTCGGCTGCGCTGCTCAAACAGATTCAATCGCTATTCAACGAATTGAATTTTCTGGACAGCACCGAGGACTATCAGCACAAAAAAGATTTCTCGCACCTTGGCACCATGACCATCCGCTATGCCCATAAAGGGAAAGAGCGCAGCGTCAAATTCAACTACACCGAGAACTCGGCGCTGAGCCGGTTGGCCGAACTCTTGCGCGGCATCGCCACGCAGGAAATGCTGGTCTTCGACATCGAAAACACCCGCCAGACCGATCCGATTTCGACCCCGGCCCAAATGCGCCTGCTCGAAAGCGAATTGCGCGGCAAACGCCTAGCCGACCCGCCCAAACTCATCCCCTTGCTCAAAGACATCATCCAGGATGAAGGCGTTCCGCTCATCGCCCGCAACCACGCGGAGCGGTTGCTTCAAATGATTCAAAAGGGTAAGTAAACGGCCATTCGTGCGGGTTTTGCCATTCGCCCTTGGTTGCGGCTACGATGTTTCCGTGCACTGTGCGCGTGAGTGTCCGCTAAAGCAGCAATAGTGTTAAGATTCCATCCGGCAGATCATTTGAAGAATGGAGATAGATGGCTATGGCGGAAGAAAACAAAGCCGACGGTCAATTGACTTCTTTACCACCACCCGACGACGCGGAAAACAGGAGCGTGCAGTTGAGCTTGCCCGATTCAGTCGTCAAAACGGTCAGGGAGTTTATTGACACAGAGCGGCAGAAAGCCACGAGTTACCGCGAAGTTGAACTTGCCAGGATCGAAGCTGAACGTGAGACTACGCTCTTGCATCACGATTACCGCTTACAACATCTGCAGGCAGAAAAACAGCAGCGCCGTGATTACCTTTATGCTGCCTTGAGCGCGCTCCTGATGCTTGGTGTTTTGTTCGTCTATACCTTGCACACTGGCAAGCAAGAGGTGCTCACTTTTTTTGGGTTCGCTCTTGCGGGCTTTATCGTTTTAGCTTTTGTCTTTCTCGTGGGCGAGAGAATTGGAGACCTGAAGCGACAACTAAAAGGTAACCATACAAAAAGCCCGGAGGAGAAGTGAGATTGCATGTCTAGCAAAGCAAAAACAATTCAGGTCATGACGTCCAATGCAGGCAATGAAATTGTCCAAGCGCTACTCGATCTTATGAAAACTCGACAAGAAACAGAAACCCTTGTTGCGCAAGCCAAGCGAGCGGCGGCAGAGGAAATTGCTCATGCCCAGTTGGTGACGTTCTCACACGATACTGCGCCTATTTCTCACTACATAAAAAAAGATTACGCACTGACACCGGAAGCCTTCAACCAATTGCTGGATTGGCTTGGGCCGGATCGCGAAACCGCCGGCAAAAGCTATGAAGAAATTCGCCGCCGCTTAATCAAAATCTTCACCGTGCGCGGCTGTCACATACCGGAAGAATTGGCCGACGAAACCTTCAATCGCGTGGGCAAAAAAGTTGCGGAACTCGCGGCGGATTATGTCGGCGATCCCTCTCTTTATTTTTTTGGCGTGGCGCATAAAGTCTTTCTCGAATACTTGAAAGCCAAACACACGCCATCGCTCACACCAGGGAAGCGTCGCACGCCTACTGGCCCTTAACCTCCGCTAAAAATTTCCGGGGTACAAATCCGGCGCTCCTGTGCTAGTATCCGCCCGCATCCGAACCCGAGCTAACCCACGAACAGAGTCTCATCCCTGACTCAGCTTTCAAGCTCGCTTCCTGAAAAATTCCAACTAACCTGGCCGGCGCGCCAACCGGCAGGCATTGGCAAATCACCAAGTTCATTGCGCCGTGCAAGCCCCTGCACACGGCGATAACTCACAATCCAGTTCAAATTAGGAAGGTCCGTATGCTGATACTCCTGTTGCTTGCGAAAGCGCTGCCTAACCACCTGCGCCGCTCCCCCTTTGTCCGCTCAGCCGTCCTTGGACTGGCGTTGACGGCGGGCCTGTTCGCACTCGCCTATTTTTCCATGCCGCAACACAACGCCCAATTGGGCGCGCAAGCGGCGCGCAGCGCGACCAGCCAATGGCTGCGGGCCGAGCGCGAAGGGGAAAAGATGGGCGAAGAGTTTCGCGAAGGCGAAAAGCGCCAGGAATGGTTTTATCAGCAACGCGCTTATCCATTGGCAGAGATTCCGCAAGGCGCGCGGCTTGCGGCTTTCGATCAATGGGCCGCGGCTGAGCGTGCGCAAAACAATTTGCGCTTGCAAGGCAAACTGGCTGTCGCGCCCGAACAGGAGATTGCCTGGACAGCGTTAGGGCCGCGCCCGATTTTGAATGGACAGGTCTTCGGCACACGCACACGGCTCGACAACAATTCAGCCGCCCGTAATGCCGTAGCTGGCCGCGTCACCGCGATTGCGCTCGATCCGCGCTATAACGGCACGACCAATCAAACCGTCTATGTCGGCGGGGCGCAAGGCGGTTTGTGGCGCTCGCTCGACAACGGGCAAAACTGGACGCCGCTGACGGACGATCTGCCATCGCAAGCCATCGGCGCAGTTGCAATAGATCCGGCGAACCCGGACGTTATCTATCTGGGCACGGGCGAACCGAATCGCTCAGGCGACAGTTATTACGGCGCGGGCTTGTTCAAAACGACCAACGGCGGCCAATCGTGGACGCAGATCGTCGGCCCGGTCTCGACCACCGATCCCAAATTGCCCGTCTTCCTCAATTGCACGTTTAGCCGCATCGCCATTGATCCAGACAAACCGAGCACGCTTTTCGTGGCGACCAATACCGGCTTCTTCTTGTCGGCTTCGACGACGCCCGGCCCGGCACCCTTGGGCAATCGCGGTTTGTGGAAGACGGACGACGGCGGGCTGACCTGGATCAACGTCAACCCGACGGTGAGCCGCCTCGACCGCCTGGCTTCGGATGTGGTGATTGATCCGCGCAATTCAAAGATCGTTTACACAGGCATCACCTCCGAAGGCGTTTATCGTTCGGACACCGGCGGCGATCTGCTCTCGTGGAAGTATCTCAACCGAGGCCTGCCCCCACGCACCGATAACAATGGCAATGATAGCTACGAACGCATCGTGCTGACGCTTGGCCCGCCCATCGGCACATCAACGGCTTCGACCGTCTATGCGGCGTTTGCGGGCGTGGATGACTCATTGCTCGGCATCTATCGTTCGACCGACAACGGTGAATCGTGGGCGGCGGTCACACGTCCGCAAGCGGCCGGACAGGCCAACTACAATCTGGCGCTGCTCGCCGACCCCACCAACGGCAACATTCTGTATTACGGCACGCAAGCCAATGCTGCTTACACCGGCGGCACAGTTTTCCGCAGCCTGGACGCCGGGCGCAGTTGGGACGATCTGAGTGTGGATGTCACCATCCAAGGCGGAGCCAATACGGTGCCGCCAATTGGCTTGCATCCCGATACGCATTGCTTTGCGCTCAGCGCGGCGAATTCCAACATCTTGTTCACCGGCAATGACGGCGGCATCTGGCGCAGCGACAACGCCAAAACGAATGTCTGGCGCTGGAACAATCTCAACACCAATCTCAGCATCACGCAGTTTCAATCGGTGGCCGTGCATCCGTTCGATCCGAACCTGGTGATCGGCGGCACGCAGGATAACGGCACCAACCTGCATTCCGGCGCGCCCGCCTGGAGCCACATTGATGATGGCGATGGCGGCGCGGTGTTGATTGATCAATCCAACCCGTCGGTCATCTATCACACGTTCTACAACATCAAGAGCCAGGGTAACGGCGCGGTGATCGGGCCGGTGATCTCGCTGGATGGCGGGCAGACTTGGACCGAACGCGGCTGTTTCGGTTGCATCGTGCCGAAATCAGGCAATCTGAATCCGAACGACCGCGTGGCGTTTTATGCCCCAATGACCCTGAACACCGGCTATAGCGGCGCAAATGACAACGCGCTTTACTTCGGCACCTATCGCGTCTATCGGTCAATTGATCACGGCCGCAATTGGATGGGCCTGGGTGGCGGCGTAGACGGTTACGGCGAGGATTTGACCAAGGGCCAGGGCGTCATCACGGCCTTGGCGGCCTTCCCTTCGCGCGGAGGCATTGACGCGGTCGGCGAAGTCGTCTGGACGGGTTCGAGCGACGGCCTGATTTACGTCACGCAGAACGCGCACGAAATTGCCAAGACGCGTTTCCGCAACGTCACGCGTTCGCCGCTGCCGAATCGTTTTGTCACCGACATCGCGCTCGATGTGCGCAACGTGCAACGCGCGGTGGCGACCTTCTCCGGCTTCAATCGCGCGACTGCCGGCACGCCCGGCCATGTTTTTTTGACCGAGAATTTCGGCGCGAGTTGGACCGACATCAGCGGCAACCTGCCCGATGTTCCGGTCAATTCCGCCGTGCTCGATCCGACGCGCCCCGCCACAATTTTCGTCGGCACAGACCTCGGCGTATTTCAAAGCACTGACAATGGCCGCACCTGGGTTCGGCTGGGCAATAATTTCCCCAGCGTTTCGGTGTTGCAGATGCGCTATCACCAGCCCAGCGGCAGCTTGATCGCCGCCACGCACGGGCGCGGCGTTTATCGCCTGACGCTCAATCCGCGTCCACTCTCGACCGTGTCAGCGGCCAGTTTTGGCGGCGCGGGTCTGGCGGGCGAAGCCATCGTGACTTCGTTTGGCGCTGACCTGGCGACCAAATCCGAAGCGGCCAGCAAAGTTCCCTTGCCGACCACACTGGCGGGTACGCGCGTGTACGTGCGCGACGCTTTTGGCACCGAACGCATTGCGCCGCTGTTTTTCGTCTCGCCGAATCAGGTCAACTTCCAGGTTCCAGCGAGCAGTGTGCCAGGACTGGCGACCGTCACCATCCTCGACGCCGATGGCAAACCGTCGGTGGGTTACGCCAATTTGAATTTCGTCTCGCCCAGCCTGTTCACCGCCAACGCCAATGGCAGCGGGCCGCCGGCAGGCGCGGTCTACCGTGTGCGCGCGGACGGCACGACGGCAATCGAACCGCTCACGCAAACGCAAGGCAGCACGAATGTCGCCGTGCCCATTGACGTGAGCAATCCGAACGAACAGGTTTATCTGGTCTTGTTCGGCACGGGCTTCCGCTATCGCAGCGCCCTTTCGGCAGCGACGGTCATGTTCTCGCCGCTTGTCGCAAATGCTTTCACGCCTGTGAATGGCGCAGTCAGTTTCGCTGGCAAACAAGGCGCGCTGGTCGGCTTGGATCAACTGAACGTGCGCGTGCCGTCAACGCTGGCTGGCCGCGGTGAAGTCAATCTAGGCTTCAATGTGGATGGGCGGCAGGCGAACACTGTGCGCGTCAATTTCAAATAACGAATTGAAATAACAACCAAAGCAAAAGGGCTGGCAAATTTCGCCAGCCCTTTTGTTGTTGAATGACAGTATTCAGCGAAGCACGATCTCCCCTTTGTAGTAACGAATTTATTCGTTAGCGAATCCGGCGCGGCATATTCACGCGCGTGCTGCTGGCCGGGCGCAGCGGACGATTGTTGTAAAACGTCAGCCCCAAACCTTCGCCGGGCCGCATGAAAACCAGTTCATAGCGCGACTCGCCCTGCAAAAAAAGCTTGGCGTTTTGGCCCGCTACTTTATCGGTCTCGCCTTTTTGCAGGCCGACGACTTGCGGATAGGCGCGCCCTTGCGGATCAATCGGCAAGCGCACCGGCGTGCTCCAGCCCAACGGATTGCTCGCATATTTGTTGTAGCTGACGTAAACGCCTTCCTGATTCCATTGGCCGTTGATCGCGTGGTTGAGCAGCATCACATAACATTCCAGGTAGGTGTTGTAATGCACCGCCGGCCCCCACAGCGCATTGGCGTCGCTGCGATGCCAATCGGTCAACACCGGCAGCAGCGGCGACGTATGTCCGCCCAACCCCGGCTCGCGCCACTGGCCGTTGTACCACTTCCACACCTTGCCCACCGGATCGTTGCGGTCTGTGTAAGCCAGCCGCGCCACGCAAATTCCCTGCTCTGAAATGTCGGCGTGATATGCGCCGAAGAAAATGTAGAAGTACTGTTTGGCCTGGTCGAGCACGACGCTGAAATCGCCTTCGCCACCGGCAAAGAAAAAATTGCCCGTCGCGCAATTGGTCATCGCCTCGCCCGCTTGCATAATGATGCCGAGGTCTTGCCACGTTTGCCCCTCATCGCGCGAAACCATCGCGCCGATGTAAGGCTTAGTCAAAAACGTATTCGCGCAACCCGCGCCGCGTTCGTTGTGATACCAGCCATACAGCAAGCCGTTGGTGTCGCGGTGCGTTGCTTCCAACCAGAGATGGCCGTTGATCGGCGCGCGCGCATTGGGCGTGATGCTGACGCGTTGCACGCCCAACACGGGATTGTTCAAGCGGTAAATGTCCGGGCCGACGCTGTGATAAGGAAAGAGCGCCGACGCAAAGGCATGCAAGCGGCCCTGCGCATCCCAATGCAAAGGGCTGTTGCAATCAATGCCGTCGTAAATGCCTGCTTCCGGCCAACGCGCGCCGGGCAAGCGCAAGGCC
>JAYUCP010000112.1:0-14690 GCA_043740245.1 Acidobacteriota bacterium
CCTGTGTTCGCGCTCTCCAAGACAGGCTGAAGCCTGAACTCCATGCTCTTGCGCGTTGTTCTGCAAGGTAACGCAATGAGATTTCATGATAGGAAAAACAGACAGTTTGCGCGGCTGCTTTGGCTGCCACTGGCCTTGTTGTTTTGCCGGAATGCCGCGCAAGCGCAGGTCCAAGCTGAAGCCAAAGTTGAGGCCCCAGCGCAAGCCCAGGCGTCTGAAAGACTGACGTTGCAAGCTTCGTTTGCCAACAACGCGCTGCCGTTGAAACTGAATGTGCTGGTCGGGCAGACGCGCGTGGTGGATTTCGATCAGCCCTACGAACGCGTTTCGGTTTCCGACAATCAGATTGCCGAGGTCGTGCCGGTTTCGGAAAAGCAGTTTTTGATCAACGGGCTGGGGTTCGGGCAGGTCAATGTCCTGGCGTGGGCGAAGCGTCCGGCGGCCATCGCGGCGGCGGGCGAACCGGCGCGCTTGTTGATCTTCGATGTTTATGTGCAGGTCAACCTGACGCTCATTGATAATCAGATTCGGCTGCTCTTTCCGAACGAGAACATACAGCTCAGCCAGGTGCCCAACGGCGTTGTGCTGTCGGGGAACGTGAGCAAACCCGAAATGGCCGAGCAGGTGCAAAAGATAGTCGAAGCCACTGGCTTGAAGGTCAACAACCTGCTCAAAGCACCCGTGCTCGATACGGCGCAAGTGCAATTGCAGTTGCGCGTGGCCGAAGTGGATCGCCGTTTGGTGCGCGACTTGGGAGTTGCCAACGGCTTGGTCAGCAACACTGTGCCCGCCATCGTCAATACACGCGCGGCGCACGGCCCGGGCGGAGCAGGGCAGGGCGGCGGCGTTGATCTGAGCCGTCCGCAAGGCTTCGGCTTGGCGAATTCGTCGGTCAATGTTTGGTTGAGTGGTTTGGGAGGCGTGGGCACACCGGCATTCATGCGCGCTTTGCAGGCGCGCGGGGCGTTGCGTGAATTGGCCGCGCCGACGTTGATTGCCTTGCACGGGCATCAAGCGAGCTTTCAGGCGGGCGGCGAATTTCCGGTGCCGATGATCCAACCCGCCGGGCAGCCGGGCGCGCCGCCGATCACGGTGCTATTCAAAGAGTTCGGCATCAAGCTCAGCTTTACGCCGACGATCCTGGACGAAAATCACATCCGGCTGGCGCTGGAACCCGAGGTCTCGAGCCTGGATTTCAGCGCGGGCATAACGGTGCAGGGCTTGGTGATTCCGGGCTTGCGCATACGCCGCGCCAAGACGATGCTCGAATTGCGCGATGGCCAGAGCTTTGTGCTGGCCGGTTTGATTGACAGCACCGAGCAAGTCAATCTAGCCAAAGTCCCGGTGCTGAGCGAAGTGCCGATTCTGGGCGAATTGTTCAAGAGCCGCAGCTTTCAACGCCAAGAGACAGAGTTGATCTTCCTAGTCACCGTCAAGATCGTCGAGCCGCTCAAAGCAGATCAGTTACCGCAAGTCGCCGACGCCAAACCCGATGCGCACAAACTGCCCGTTGAAAGCCTCGAAGGGCAGACCGGCCACGCCATCACTGGCAAGCAGGGTGCGGAAATTTCTGTGCAGGCGGGTGTGAGCGGGACGAGTAAGCCGGAGAGCAAGACCGAAAAAGCGCCGCCCAAGCCGCTCAAAAAAGATAAGCCGTAAGGCGGGGCGTGTCCGCTGGGTATAGGTGAAGTTTTCAATGGAGTTTAGTACTGGATGTGCATATAATCCGCCCCGCAGTTTTTAGCAGTCTTCTGAACGTGAATGTCCAACGTGCCGCCCGCGCATCCCACCTGCTGAGAGGAAAGGGCCAGCAAGCATCCCATCAGATTGGCCGAGAGTCAGGCCACAGGTTTTGACCCGAAAATAGGAATGGCGCCGCGCGAGGGCCGCTGATTGAACGCAAGTTCGCGTATCCTTTTTGTCGCTCCAGTTTGAGCCGAGGAACCTGTGTTGAAGACCCTCTCCGTCATCATCATCGGGCGCAGCCTGAATTTGCAGGAGCGCGTGCTGTTGCGCAGCGCCTGCCAGACGCCGCTGGCGCTGCTGGCCGAATTGCCTAGCGCCACACTGACGACAGCACAGCTCTTTGAAGAACTGAATCGCTTACGACCACAAGCCGCGCTGGTGTTTCTCAACGGCGCCTTGCAGCAGTCGTTCCAGTTGGTCGCACGCATGCGCCAGGAATTGCCCGGCACTGCCGTGATCTGTGCGAGCGAAGACGTTTCGGCGGAAGTAAGTTTGAAAGCCTTGCGCGCCGGGGCGCTGGAGTGTTTGAGCCAGCCGCTGTTGTTGGAAGAAGTCACCGCGGTCTTCAGCAAGCTCGAACAGCAATTTCAACGGCCCACTGAAAAACCGCCGGGCAAAGTGATCGCGGTTTATGCGAGCAAGGGCGGCTGTGGGGCGACGTTCGTGGCGGCCAATCTGGCGGCGAGCCTGGCGCGCGTGGCCGAGGCGCGGACGTGTTTGGTGGATTTGAATTTGCAGGCGGGCGACCAGCCGCTTTACTTGGGCCTGGAACCGGTGGCGACCTTGTCCGACGTGGTGCAGAACTTTGACAAGTTGGATGAGCACTTGCTGGCAAGTTATTTGACGCCGCGCAACGACCGGCTTTTCTTGTTGGCCGCGCCGGTCGAGAGCGGGCGCGAAGAGGAAGTGAAAGTGGCCCACGTGATGCGTGTGCTGTCGTTGTTGCGGGTACGCATGGATTACGTTGTGCTGGATTTGCCGCGCACCTTGGATGAAACCACCATCGGCGCGCTGGACAGCGCCGATGAACGGATTGTGCTGTTGACCTTTGACATCGCGACGATTCGCAGCGCCAAACGCGCGCTCGATCTTTTCAAACGGCTCGGTTATGACCGCGAACGCATCAAGCTGGTGGTCAACCGCTACGAAAAAACGCCCGAGTTCGATTTGAAGCAGGTCGAGCAGGTGCTCGAAAGCAAAGTCTACGCGACGCTGGCGAACGATTACCCGGCGGCCATCGCTTCGATCAACATGGGCGAGCCGCTCGTGCTGGGCAAAACGCAACCGCCCCTCGCGCAGGATTTTTATCAGTTGGCGGGCCAGTTGAGCGGCAAACGGCTGGCACAGGATGAAGCGGCGCACGCGGCGCGCAGCGGTCGCAGCAGTTGGTTTTTGTTCGGACGCCGTTGAACGGTTTGAATAGGTTTGAAATACGCTGACACGTGGCTGGTAGCTGCGTGGTCGTTGACTGAATTGAGTTGTTAGGCAGGCCGCTGCCTGACTAGGCATGTGAACTGAATAGGTGTTGTTGCGGGAATAGGTGATTCGGAAAGGAATATCCCTCTATGTCAGATTTAAGAACTAGATTGGAACAGGCTACGACGTTTCGTCCCGGCGGGCCGCAGCCGCCCACCAATGGCGGGCAGTACGGCGATGCCAACGGCAATCAATTCGGCACGCCGTCGTATCGTTCGGGCACCATGCCGCCACAGACCGGCGGCTTGCGCGAGAATACGGCGGAGATGCAGGAATTGCGCTTGCGCATCGGGCGCATCCTGGTCAACCGGCTCGACATGTCGAAGCTGGAAAAGATGGATCCGATGGTGATGCAGGCCGACGTGCGGCGCGCGGTGGATCGCATCCTGGATGAAGAAAATATCCCGCTCTCCGGTCTCGAACGCGAGCGCGTCCAAACCGACGTCATCAACGAACTGTTCGGGCTGGGGCCGCTCGAACCGTTGCTCGAAGACAAGACGGTCTCTGACATTCTGGTCAACGGCTCGAAGCAGGTTTATGTCGAGCGGCGCGGCAAGCTGGAACTGACCGACATCGTCTTCCGCGATGACGCGCACCTGATGCAGATCATTGATCGCATCGTCTCGCGCATTGGCCGCCGCGTGGACGAAACGACGCCGCTCTGCGACGCGCGCCTGCCCGACGGTTCGCGCGTCAACGCGATCATTCCGCCGCTGGCGATTGACGGCCCTTCGCTCTCGATCCGCCGCTTCGGCAAAGACCCGCTCAAGATCAGCGACCTGATCGAATTCAAAACCCTGACCCCCGCCCTGGCCCAATTTCTCGAAGCCTGCGTCAAATCGCGATTGAACATCATGATTTCCGGGGGCACCGGCTCCGGTAAGACGACGATGTTGAATTGCCTTTCGGGTTTCATCCCGAACGACGAACGCATTGTGACGATTGAGGATTCAGCCGAATTGACGATCCAACAGCCACACGTCGTGCGGTTGGAAACGCGCCCGCCCAACATCGAAGGCAAGGGCGAAATCACCATCCGCCATCTGGTCAAAAACTCGCTGCGTATGCGCCCCGAACGCATCATCATCGGCGAGGTGCGTTCCGACGAGGCGATGGATATGTTGCAGGCCATGAACACCGGTCACGACGGCGCGCTGGCGACGATCCACTCCAATACGCCGCGCGATTCGCTCTCACGCCTGGAAACCTTGATCGCGATGGGCAACCTGCGCCTGGGCGAAAAAGCCATGCGGCAGCAGATCAGCTCGGCGATTAACTTGATTGTGCAGTGCGCGCGTTTGAACGACGGTTCGCGCAAGATCACGCACGTGACCGAGATCATCGGCATGGAAGGCGAGATCATCACCATGCAGGACATCTTCAAATTCACACGCACCGGCATGGGGCCAAAAGGCGAAGTGCTCGGCTCATTCAAGGCAACCGGTATCCGCCCGCGCTGTTCGGACAAGCTCGAAGCATACGGCTTCCGCATGCCTGCACATTTGTTCGAAGCTTATTGATTATGGGTGGCGGGTTGCGAATGGCGGATTCAAACCACGATTCCGCAATCTGCAATCCGCAATCCGCAATCCGCAATCGTTATGACTTTGGTTTATCTGTATCTCTGGTTGACGCTGCTGTTCACCACGGCGGCCGTCTATTTTTTCCTGACGCGTGAGACGGCGCGGTACCGGCGCGCGATTGACCGGCGGTTGAATGAGATTGCGCAGGCGGGAGAAGCCCCAGGCCAGTCCCGGCGGCTGCCTGAAGCGTTGCCGGCCACGGCCCCATTGTTGCAGCGCGTGCTGGCCCGGTTGGAGGTGGTGACGCATCTGCAGCGCTTTTTGCGGCAGGCCGAAATGCGGCAGGTCATCAACCGGTTTGTGCTGGTCAGCCTGGGTGTTGGTTTAACAGCCGGGGCGCTGGCCTGGTTGTTTTCGGCTTCAGGGATGCTGGCATTGGCAATGACGCTGGGTGGCATGAGCGCTCCGTTATTTGCCGTCTTGCTGGCGGTGTTGGTGCGCTGAATTTGAATCGGTCTTGAGTTAGCCGGTTCGATTGCGGCGCTATGGAGTGATGCCCCATGCTTTTTCTCAATGCGATTTTTTTCATGGGCGCGCGGCTCTTGCAGATGGAAGAGGAGCCGCGGCCCGATTTGACGCTTAATTACATCCTGATCGCTGTCTTGCTGGTGATCGTCGTGATTCTGAGTGCGGTCGTGGGCAAGCGCAGACTGCGCGAACGCGATGAAGAATGGGATCTCTAAACCGGCGCATGCGCGCCCGGCAGTTTCGGCAAGATCAGACGAGCCGTGGAAATAGTTATCTTTTTAGTTGAAAAGTAACGCGACACAGATGAGAATCCTTTCCGGCGTGACCGCCCCAAGGCAAGTCTCTTAGGTCATGGCCTCCGACTTCTTCTGAATCAGGCCGCGCAAGATCGTTTGAGTGCCGCCGCGTTGCCCCCGCAGAAACCCTCTGATGCATCCCCGCAAACAGCATCCATACGTTGAAACGTTTCAGATGTGCCCCCAATGATTGAAGCTTAGTTGAAGCTGTTTTTGACAAATTAGTTTGAGGCACGCTGGCCGGTTCAGGCGTGTGACGCGCGCTGGCGGCGCGTGCGCCCAACGATTCTATTAAGCGCCGCCGCTTGATTGGTCACGATACGCAGCAAGACCTGAGCCGAACTGGCCGCAAGTTACCGAGTGATTGATTTACCGATTTCCTTCGCAGGTGCAAGTTTTCATGGGAGCTGGTGTTGGTGAGGCGATAGGTTGAAATGGTCGGTGCCCCAAATCAACCCGATTCAGCTTAGCCCCTGAGAGGCAATTCCGAATGATTAACGGTGCGTGCTTACGCCCGTTATTCCTCCCTCGGAACCCCCGCGCAGGCGCAAGCGCATTGAAAGGTGAGACCCAATGATAGACGAACGATTGATCAACCCGCAAAAATCCACCGGCGGCCAGAAAAGCTGGCGCCGCTTGTTAAAAGAACCCGCCGTGGCCGCCGCGCTGACGATGGCGTTGCTGCTCGGCCTGTTGGTTGCCATGCCGGGTGTGCGGCTGCGCCTGGCCGATCAACTGACGGCGACCGAAGTTTTTCTTTATGGCGACGTGGACGACACGCCGGGCAATGTCAAACCCACCGCCACGACCGCAGGCAAACAAGGCACCTTCAAAAAGATCATCAGCGCGCCCGTGCGCCTGGTCGCGCGCATTTTCAGAGGCGGCAAAGGGCCGAATGACGAGGTCGCGCGGGCCAGCGAGAAAGATATTCAGAAGGTGAAAGTGACGCCGGTCAATCGCACGGCCAATGGCGCGCCGCCAGAGGCCGAGGCGCTCAATGTCGAAGCCAGTTCCGTGGCGGCGGCGGCGGCGAAACTTTACGACGAGGCCATGGAGCAGCACAGCAAGGGACGCATTGATTCGGCCATCGAAAAGCTGTCCGGTTCGCTCGTGCTTGATCCGAATAACTCAGAGGCTTACAACATGCTGGCGGTCTGTTACGACGAGAAAGGCCAGTACAAGAATGCGCAGAACGAATACAAGAAAGCGTTGCGCGTTGACGCCGACAACACGCGCTTCCTGAACAACCTCGGGTATTCCTATTACCTGACGGGCAATTATGGCGAAGCCGTCAAATGGTTTGGCAAAGGCTTGCAGGCCGCGCCCAGCGACAAACGCTTGCACAACAACATCGGCTTGGCCTACGGACGCAAGGGCGAATTCGAGAAGGCGCGCTATCATTTCACGCAAGCCGTGGGTGAATTCGGCGCCAACTTGAACCTGGGTTATGTGTTCAGCCAGCACGGCAAATACGATCAGGCGATTCAGGCGTATGAAGCCGCGCTGCAAACGCAGCCGTCCTCGCTGCCCGCGCTGAGCAACCTGGCCCAGCTCTATGAACGCACGGGCCGTTTGCGCGAAGCCGCTTCGCTCAACGAGCAGTATAAGAAACTGGCTGTCGCCAATCAGCCGAAAGAAGCGACCACGGTGGATCAATGAACTGCGGAACGCGGAATGCGGAACGCGGAATAAACAGCGAGGCTGATTGGTTTCATTCCGCACTCCGCATTCCACCTTCCGCATTTGGATGGGTGTGAGGAGTGGAACGTGATGACGTATGAAGATGTGATGGTCGAGCAGGATTTTATCCCGCCGATGCCGGAAACCGTCGAAGCCACCGGCATGTCATTTCAATTTCTCGCCGATTTGGCGCTCAAGACAGCAGGCACCGAAAGCAGCATGACGACGCTGGCGATCTCGGAGCGCATCTGCCTGCCGCTGCATCTCGCCGAAGACCTGATGCAGCATCTTTACCGCGAAAAGCTGGTCGAGGTGCGCGGGCGCGTCAGTTTCAACAACAACCGCTACGCCGTGCTGGATCGCGGCTGGGATCAGATCAAACGTCTGGCTGAAATCTCCGGCTATGTCGGGCCAGCGCCGGTTTCGCTGGCGGCTTACAGCGCGATGGTGCGTTCGCAAGCCAAGCCCGAAGAAGTCATCGGGCCATCAGCCGTCGCCGATGCCTTTCAAGACTTGGTGCTGCCGGAATCGCTGCTGCAAACCATCGGCTTCGCGCTCAACTCGCGGCGCAGTCTGTTTCTTTCAGGCTTGCCGGGCTTAGGCAAGACGGCGGTTGCCGAACGCATGAACAATGCGTTGCCGAAACCGGTTTGGATTCCGTATGCGGTGGCGGTGGACGAGCACGTCATCAACATTTATGACGCGCACAACCACGAGCGCACGTTCGATGAGGATGGTTACGATTCGTATGACCGGCGCTGGCTGCGCATCATGCGCCCGCTGATTATCGTCGGCGGTGAAATGACGCTCGAAACGACCGACCTGATTTACAACCGCGCCTCGCGTTATTACGAAGCACCGTTTCAGGTCAAAGCCAATTGCGGCACTTTGGTGATTGACGACTTTGGCCGGCAACGCGTCGAGCCCGAAGAGTTGCTCAACCGCTGGATCGTCCCGCTCGAACGCAAAGTGGACTTCCTGACTTTGCACACCGGCAAAAAGATCGCCGTGCCTTTCGAGCAGTTGGTAGTGTTCTCGACCAACATCAATCCGAAAGATTTGGTGGACGAAGCGTTCTTACGCCGTCTCGGTTACCGCGTGATGATCGAGCCGCCGAATGAGAAGACCTATCGCAAGATTTTTGAGAGGCGCGCCGAAGTGCTGGGCATCAGCTACGAAAATTCCGTGCTCGATTATTTGGTTGCCAAATATCGCGTCGAAAGCAAAGTGATGAAATCCTGCGAGCCGCGCGATTTGCTGAATCGCTTCATAGATATTTGCACCTACCGCAGTCTGGCCCCGCATCTCACGCCCGATCTGCTCGACATTGCCTGGAGCAATTACTTCGGTATGGCGCATGTGTGATTGCAGAATGCAGATTGCAGAATGCCATCTTTATTTGAGAGATGACTGTCACGCGAGAAGCAGAAAACAATATGCAATCCGCAATCTGCATTCTGCAATCCCAAGGAAGGTTTGGTGCCGACAAATGATAATGGGGACAATGCTGCGGCTGAAATTCCGCAGAAAATCGCTCTCGTTCAGCGTGTTGGTGGCGATGGCCTGCCATATTCTGGCGGGCGTTGCCGTTTACGCCGATCAAGTGCGCTTGAAAGACGGGCGCACGATTGAGGCCGATGAGGTCTGGGAAGTTGGCGACGATCTCTGGTACCGGCAAGGGAAGGTGATGCAGCCATTGCGCAAGAGCGACGTGGCGCGCGTGATTCACGGCACCCCCGAACAAGTCAAAGCCCAACTCGAAGCCGAAGCCGCCCAGGCCGAAGCTGCCCGCTTGCGCGCCCGTCAACCGGGGCACAGCACCATTCCCGGCACCATCAGCGCAATCAAAAAAGACGCGCTCAAGAAAGCCGAATCCAAACGCGCCGAAACCATCGCCGCCAAAAAAACCGAAGCCGCCGAGGAAGCCAAAACCGCCAACCCAGCCGCCGATAAAGCCGCAGCCAAGCCGGAAGAACCTGCGCCCAAAATCACCCGCATCATGCTCAAAGGCGGTATCAAAATTGACGCCGACGCCGTTTGGGAAGAACCGGAGCGCATCGGTTACCGGCTGGGCAAAATTCAAACCTTCGTGGATCGCCTGGCGGTCGAAAAGATTCTCTACGACATTGTCGAAGATGAGCCGCTGCCCGACCTGCAATTGCCCGATATGAAATTCACCACCGGGCATCGCGGCCTGGATCAACTGATCGTGCACAACGCGATCAAATACGATGTCAATCCGCTGCTGATTTTCCTGTTGATGCGGCAGGAATCCGGCTTCAATCAACGCGCGCTCTCGCCCGTGGGTGCGCGCGGCCTGATGCAATTGATGCCGGGCACGGCGCTGCGGCTGGGCGTGCGCAACATCAACGACCCGGTCGAAAACGTGGACGCCGGCACGCGCTATCTCAAAAGCCTGATTCACATGTTCAACGGCGATGTGAATCTCGCGCTGGCCGGGTACAACGCGGGTGAGAATGCGGTGGTTCGTTACGGCTACCGCGTGCCGCCGTATCGCGAGACGCAAAACTACGTGTCCAGTATCAACGTCGCGTACCGGCGTGCCGTCGCGCAAGGTCTGGTCGTGACACCCACGGAATTGCAGCGCCAGATGGCGCAGCAAAAACAGAAGGCGAAGGAACGGCGGGTGACGGCGGCGAATCGTTGACAACCGCCGGTGCGTAGATTGCTGCTCATTTCTGCCGCTTGAGTTTGTCGCACACTTCACCGACAATTCCCGCGCCGCACCCCCTTCGATCAAAATTCAACGCGACCCTCCACGAGATCGCCTGCCTTGCCGGAATTGTCACTAAGCAGAGGAGGTCTGTTATGAAATTGTTCGTTCCAGTCGTGCTGGTGCTCTTACTCACCTGCGGCACGGTTCAAACCACACAAGCCCAAGGTCAAACTCAAGGCGCGCCCGTGCGCGAAGTGCTCTCCAACGATTCGATCATCAATCTGGTCAAAGCCGGATTCAAAGAGAGCACGATCATTGCGCTCATCCGCACGTCGCCCGCTTCGTTCGACATCACCACGGCCAAGCTGGTCAAGCTCAAAAAAAACAACGTCAGCGAAAAGGTGATCACCGCGATGATCGAACGCCAGAACCTCGGCGGCGGGCTGGCGACAGGTTCACTGGCGGATGATGAGTTTTTCAAACAGGACGACGACGCCTTCTTTCGCGGCGTGAATCCGAATCCTCCTGGTTCGGCCGCGCCCGGCCAAAAAGATGCGCCTGGCCAAGCCGATCCGCGCGCCGGCTCGCGTGTGGATGAACCTGAAACCCCAATCTTCGGTTCGCGCTCCGGCGGCAAGAGCCAGAGCAAATCGCGCGGCCTGGGCGGCCCCAATGGCAGCGCGTCGAATGAAGGCGAAACCTTCGGCTCGGCTTCGGTCAAGATCATTCGCCCGCCCAGCGAAGCCGGTGGCCCTGGCGCGCCCAAGCTGGAACGCGCGCCCAAACTCGATAACAAAACGATCCTGGATTTGATCGAAGCCGGCTTTTCCGAAGGCAGCATCCTGCGCAAGATCGAAAGCTCGCAGGTGGAGTTTGATGTCTCCGCCAAAGCCCTGGCCGAGTTGCGCAAGAACCGCGTCAGCGAAGCGGTCATCAAAGCGATGGCCGAGGCAATGGGTATCGAAGTGAAATAGCCGTTCGTAGCTCCGCCTTCAGGTCAATGAGGTTGGATTAGCGCTTTTCCCTTGTAGTAGCGAATTTATTCGCGGCGTGACGGAGCGAATAAATTCGCTACTACAAGGGGCTCACAGCATAATCCACTCACACAACCGCATTCGTCATCGGGCGGAACTACGAACACGCATCCCGCAGTGATCAAGATGTTCAATCCTGCTTTCCGCGTTTTGCTGATTTCGTTTGTCTGCTTGCTTGCCGTCGCCCCGTTCGCTGGGCAAACCCGCGAGCAACAAGACAAACAACGCCCGCCCGCCTCCGACCCTTCATCAACCATCTCGATTGAGACGCTCGAAGTGCTCTTGCCCGTCACCGTGCGCGACCGCGCCAGCGGCCAGTTCGTCACCGATCTCAAGGCCGAAGACTTCACCGTTTACGAAGACGGCCAGCCGCAACCGATCAGTTCCTTCGCGCTCAAACGCCTGCCCGTGCACGTCGTCTTGCTGGTGGATACGAGCAGCAGCGCCGTCAACGAGTTGGAAAGCTTCAAAACGGTGGCGCACAACTTCATTACGCAACTCGATCCCAGCGATCAGGTCTCGCTCATAAGCTTTCACGACAAAGTCGAATTGATTCAGGATTGGACGGCCAACCGCCTGTTGCTCAAGCGTGCGCTCAATCGTTTGCAATCGGGCATGTTCACGCGCTTCAACGAAGCCCTCTGGTTGGCGGCCAACGAACAGCTCGACAAGATCAAAGGCCGCAAAGCCATCATCGTGCTGACCGACGGCATTGACAGCGGCTTCGGGCGCATCACTAACGAGCGCGCCTTCCGCGCCTTGCAGGAATCCGAAGTCGCCACCTACGTCGTCAGCAAGACGCGCATTGATGCGAACAAAGAGCGCGAGGAGCTTGAGTTTTATCAACGCGGCGGCGGCAGTTCGCTCAACAAAATCCGCCTGGACGGCATCCGGCTGCATCTGCAAACGCTGTCTGAGAGCGAGCAGAACCTGACCCGCATTGCCGAGGAAACCGGCGGGCGCATCTTTTTGCCGGAACGCTTCGACGATCTGGGCGCGGCCTATCAGCAGGTCGCCGAGGAATTGCGCAGCCAATACGTGATCTTCTATTCGCCCACCCGCGCCGAACGCGACGGCAAGTACCGCACGATTCGCGTCAAGGTCAAACGGCCCAATTGCCAGACGGCGACGCGCTTTGGTTATTATCCAAGGTGACCTCTCTGGGAGTGATGGGAGTGATGGGAGTGATGGGAGTGAGGGGAGTGATGGGAGTGATGGGAGCAAATACTAGCCGCGCGTTCCCATCACTCTCATCGCTCCCATCACTCCCAGTAATCCTCGGCAGCTTTTACCCAGGTTTTTGCTTTCTCCCCGGCCTTCGTCTATCGTGCACACCTCCCTAAAACAACTCGAAAGGAAACTTTGATGTCCGAATGGAAAGGCCAAACAGCGCTGGTGACCGGTGCGTCATACGGTATCGGGACCGCGTTCGCGCAAACGCTGGCTGCTGCCGGTGCGCATCTGATTTTGACCGCGCGTTCGCGGGATCGTTTAGAAATGCTAGCCAACGAATTGCGCCGCCAATACGGCGTCAACGTCACGCTGATCGAAGCCGATCTGGCCCAGCCGGACGCGCCGCAATTCATCTTTGACGAAGTCCAGCGGCAAGGCTTACGCGTTGATCTGCTCGTCAACAACGCGGGCTTCGGCGTGGCGGGTGATTTCGCCAAGCTGCCGCTCGAGCGGCAATTGGAAATGATTCAGGTCAACGTGACGGCGCTGGTCGCGCTGGCGCACCTGTTTGTACAACCGATGCTGCAACGCCGCGCGGGCGCGATCCTCAACGTCAGTTCGACCGCCGCGTTTCAGGGCGTGCCCTATTTCGCCGTCTATTCCGGGACGAAAAGTTTCATTCTCATTTTCAGCGAAGCCCTCTGGGCCGAATGCCGCGATCAAGGCGTGCGCGTGTCGGCGCTCTGTCCGGGCGCGACCGAGTCGAATTTTGGCGCGGTGGCGGGCACGACGCAGCGCAAGCTGCGCGGCAAGGTGCAAACGGCGGAAGAGGTCGTGGACGCGGCGCTGGACGCGCTGGCGCACGGGCGCAGCCACGTCGTGACGGGCGTGAATAATAAGTTGATGGTGCAGGTTGAACGTTTCGTCTCGCGCAAAACAGCCGTCAGCGCGGCAGAACGTTTGTTCAAACAGTTTGCGAGTAAGCAGTAGGACGGACTTTAGTCTGTCCTACGCGGCCGGACAGACTAAAGTCCGTCCTACGAAACACAGCAGGAGTCTTGGCAATGCAGAGAGCGAAATTGGCAGCAGGGTTTTTGTTAATAGCCTTCATCGGGCAAGCAGCCTGCGGTGGCGGGCAATTGAGCGGCCCGTCGCCAGCGCCGCCCGGTTCGAAATCGCAGCCGCAGTTCAAGCCGGGCTTCAATCTGTTCAGCCCGCAACAGGACGTGCAGATGGGCCAGCAATCGGCGCAACAGGTGTTGCACGAAACGCCGATGCTCGACGATCCGCAGGTCGTCAACTACATCAAGCAACTGACCCTGAAACTCGCGTCGAAGGCAGCGGGCGAACGCTTCAATTTTCAATCCTGGGTCGTCGCCACCAAAGAGATCAACGCCTTCGCCTTGCCGGGCGGCTTCCTTTTCGTCAACGCCGGTGCGATTGCCGCCGCCAAAAACGAAGGTGAAATCGCGGGCGTGATGGCGCACGAGATTTCGCACGCCACTTTGCGCCACGGCACGCATCAGGCTTCGCAAGCCAAACTGGCGCAGGGCGGGCTGGGCATCCTCAGCGTGATTACGGGCGCGGGCGAACATCCTGAAATCGGCCAGATCATCGGCCAGGTGGGTGGCTTCGGCGCGAATATGCTCTTCTTGAAATTCGGGCGCAGCGCCGAAAAACAGGCCGATCTGGAAGGCGCGCGCATGCTGGCCGAGGCCGGTTACGATCCGCGCGACATGGCGAATTTCTTCAAGACGCTGCAGGCCGAAGGCGGCCAGCGCACGCCCGAACTGCTCAGCGATCACCCCGACCCCGGCAATCGCATCAAGTACATTCTCGCAGAGACCGCCAAACTGCCGGTCGCCGCCAACCCCGTGCACGACACGAATGAATTCGAAGCCGCCAAAGCGCGGCTGACCGGGCGCGCGCCGCAACTGGCGAACAAGAGCCAACTGCATCGCGTCGGGCCGAAAGACCCCGGCAATATGGAAATGGGCCAACGTCCGCAACGACCCGCCGCGCAGTTCAAAGCGCAACAAGCCAAGGACGGTTCTTTCGCCATACAGGTGCCCGCGAATTGGGATGCCATCGAAGGCGGCGCTGCGACGCTGATCTTTGCGCCGCGCGGGGCTTATGGAAAACACGATGGCTCGTTCATCGTCACGCACGGCATCTTTGTCGGCGTGGCGCAGGCGCAAGGCGGCGATCTGGGCCGCGCGACCGCCGCGCTGATTCAACAACAAATCGCCGACAACGCCGATTTCCAAGTCATCAAAAAACCGCAGCCGATCAACTTCGGCGGGCAACAGGGTTACGTCGCGGCGATTGCCGGGCCGTCGGCCAATACGGGCGTGGCCGAAGTGGATGTGACCTACACGACGGCGACGGCGGATGGGCGGCTGTTTTACATCATCACCATTGCGCCCGAAGACGAGCAGCAGGCGTATAAAGCGGCGTTCGAGCAGGTGTTGAAAAGCTTGCGGCTGGCGCGGTAAGCAAGGGGATTGGCCGCAGATAAAAATAGGACTGACGCACAAGCGCATGGAGTTCAGGCTTC
>JAYUCP010000113.1:0-14684 GCA_043740245.1 Acidobacteriota bacterium
TCACGTTCGTTGCTACAACCAAAGGCCAGGAAACTCCCGGATGCCCCGCGCTTGTCGCGGGGAGGCTCACGATGGTCGCTCTCTCAGCAACGAGCGTGAGCCTCCCCGCGACAAGCGCGGGGCATCCGGGAAGTAGGCATCTGTTTGTTTAGCGGGTAGCGTAAAATCCACGACGCGAGGTCGTGGCATTTCAAGTCCCACTTTTAATCGCACCCTTCACCGTGGTAAAGCCTGACGAGATTTGCAAAAATAAGAGGAAGCTGGAAAACTTCGGCTTCCTCTTATTTTTTTGCATTCAATCAGGAAGACGCGGTTCAACTATGGCAGCAACATTCGATTTTCGTGGGAAGGTGGCCGTCGTGACGGGCGCGGGCGCAGGCATCGGGCGCGCGGCGGCGCTGGCCTTGGCGCGCAACGGCGCGGCGGTGGTGGTCAACTATTTCAACAACGGGCGCGGCGCGGCGGAGGTCGTCAACGAGATTCAAGCAATGCGCCGCAATGCCTGGCTGGTCAAGGCCGACGTCACCGAACGCGGCCAGGTCACGCGCTTGATCGAAGAGTCGCTGCAAAACTTCGGACGCCTGGACGTGCTGGTCAACAACGCGGGTTCGCCCGTCAAGCTGGCGCGCACCGAAGAGATCACCGACGAACTTTGGGACGCGGTAATCAACGTCAACCTAAAAGGCGCGTTTCTCTGCACGCAAGCCGCGCTGCCCCATTTCAAGAAACAGCAAAAGGGCCGCATCATCAATGTCTCCGATTTGATCTCGGCGGGCAATGCCTACGGGCAGGCTTACGGCACGCTGCCTTACGAAGTCGCCAAAGCCGGATTGAACGCGTTGACCAAAAGCCTGGCGCGCGAACTCGGCCCCTATCAGGTGACGGTCAACGCCGTCGCGCCGGGCCTGATCTTCACGCCCTTCCACGACAAATTCTCACGGCCCGAACGCTTGCAACAAATCATCGAATCAACGCCCTTGCGCCGCGCGGGCACGCCTGAAGAGGTTGCCGAGTTGATCGCGTTTCTGGCTTCGGATGAAGCGAGCTTTATTACCGGCGAGATTTTTGGGATTGATGGAGGCCGATGATTGATTGCAGATTGCAGACTGAGGATTGGGGATTGCAATCTGAAATCCTCAATCTGCAATCTGCAATCACTTAAAATTCACCCGCACTGTATTCGCGTTCCTGCCATCCACCATCAGCACCACATCCACATCGCCGCGCGTGGCAAAGGTGCGGGGCACCTCGACGTTGACCTGATCCAAGCCCACCAAATCGCCTTGCGCGCTGGCAAAATCCACCGGCAGATTTGTGCCGCCGGTGTTGGCGCGCACGTTGCTCAGACTCGTGCGCCCGCGCAGGCCCGTGCCAAAGAACACGCAAAACGTGCGGTCGGTGGCCGCGCCGAATTCAATCGGATTGGCGACGTAAGTGTTGGTGCCGGGATTGAGCCGCGCAAAGAAGGTCACCGACGCCGGGCCGCTCACCGGCACGCGCAAGGCGTAACCCGCCGCATAGCCGCGCCCATTCGATTCAAACGTAAACAACCCCGGCGCGACGGCGGCAATCGCCAGCAGGCCGCTGGCGATGGGGCCGCTCGCATTGCTCGCCGTGACCAGCGCCTGGCCGTTGGCGGTGCCCAGCGGGATCAAATAGTTGATCTGGCCCGCGCCCACAAAAAACAGCGGCGCCAGCCGTTCGACATTCAGGCTGTCGCGCACGCGCACCGAAACGCCGCCCAGCGTCGTCGGCAACGGGACGGAGGTGGCGACCGTGGTGCCTGCCGCGAGATTGGCGCCAAAAGCCGCGCCGATGGCTTCGGGCGCGAGACCGTCGGGGGCGAAACTGGCCGCCGAGACCGTCGCCAGCGGGCCGACAGATGGGACGGTGACGAGCGCGCGAATCATGAAATTGATGAAGCTGCTGCCGCCGCTCAATTGAATGTTGCCTTGATAATTCACGCCGTTGTCAAAGGAAGCGTAACCGCGATTGGCCAGCGGCGTGTTGCTGTCGAACCAGAAGAACGGCGCCCCAACGTCAGTGCTCTGTTGAAAACCCACAAAGAAATCGCCGGAGGTAATCGTCGGCCCGTTGCTGATGGCGAAATCCACAAATTCGCCATTGTTCGACACCAGCGGAATGGCGACGGTCTGGTTGACCTGATAAACCGGATTGCGCGGGTCGTCGGTGCTGCTGGTCGCGCGCGAAAACGCCAGCAACCGAATCTGTTTGCCGACCGGCGATGGATTGACCTGGCGAAAGAAGACGCGGATGGTTTTTAGCGTGGCCGGATAACGCGCCGGCGTCAGCCGGTTGACGATGGTCAGACTCGCCTGGCCGACAGGCTGGCCTTCGGTCGAGCCGTCATCATATTTCAATTCTTCGTCGGTGGTTTGCTGGGGGGCGGCAAGCCTGGCTTGGTTTTCCTGAGCTTGGGTGTAACTGGCTGTGCTGTACGCCAGCCACAGCGAGCAACAAAGAGCGGCAACGAGCATTCGCATGACATCCTCCTGATGAGTTGGTTCAATTGTCGAAGCGCATCGTGGGCTCAGCGCCGCCGCTAGTTTAACCGATCACGATTGCCATGCCGATAGGCTTCGCGTGCCAGATTGCGAGTGATGGGAGTGATGGGAGTGATGGGAGTGATGGGAGTGATGGGAGTGATGGGAGTGATAGGAGCAATAGGAGCAGATGTCTGCCACCCGCTCCTATTTCTCCTATTACTCCTATCACTCCCATCCTCAGCGCTGCGCAAGCTTTTTAATATGCACGCTGCCACTAAAAGATTCGGCTTTGAGTTGCGCGCCGCCCTTGCCCGCGACGCCTTGCACGGGGCCGCGGCTGCTGAGTTTGCCGGCGGTCAATTGAATGGGGAAGTCGCTGTTGATCGAGCCGCTAAAGGTTTGTGCGGTCAGATTGAATTCGCTGTCGGGCGGCAGTGTGATGACCACGTCGCCGCTGAAGCTGTTGAATTCGTAGCGGCCATCCGCATAGAGCTTGCCTTGATAGCGCACGCCGCTGCTCAGGCTTTTCAAGCGCAAGTCGTGCGAATCAACCTCACGCAGCGTGATCGAACCGCTGATCGTTTCGGCTTCGATGCGGCCTTTGGCATTGGTGATTTCGATGTTGCTGCTGGTGGCGGTGGCGCGCACACCTTCATCCACCTTGCGCACGACGACGGCGCCGCTGAACGAAGTGGCGGCGACGCGGCCACGCACGTCTTCGACCAACACGTTGTCGCTGTTCGAGGCGGCTTCGACATCGCCGCTGACGTTGCGGATGGTGACCGTGCCGCTGGCACTGTGCGCCGCCGCGCGCCCACCGATTTGTTCCAGCCGGATCGAACCACTGGCGCACGACGCATTGGCGTCGTCGCGCACGTTGCTGACGCGGATGTCGCCGCTGGCGCTGCGCGCATTCATCCGCCCGGCTACGTCGTTGGCAATCACGTTGCCGCTGGTGGCGCTGATCGAAAGGCTGCCGCCGATGCGCTCGGCGCGCGCGTTGCCGCTGGTGCTCGAAAGATTCGCATTGCCCGTGACATCGCTGGCCGCGACGTTGCCGCTGGTCGAACGCGCCACCACGCTGGCAACGGGGCCGCTGACGGTCACATCGCCGCTGGTCGAAGCGACATTGCTGAGCGTCGCGCCGCGTGGCACTTTCAGATCGTAATCCACCGAAGTGCTGTTCGAGCGGCCACGCGGATAGATGGTGTTGATCTCCAAGCGTTCGGGCCGGTTGCTGACGCGGATTTCGACCAGCGGCCAATCTTCTTCGCGGCGCGCGCGTTTGACGGCGTCCACCTGCACGCGGTTCTCGTTCCAGGTGGTGATGCGAATGTAGCCGCTGGTGTTGGTGACGGTGACCGAGCCGTCGGGGTTCAGGTTGTAGACCTCGTGCAACTCGCGCGGGAACGATTGCGCGGGCGCGGCGGCGGTCAATGCCGTCAACAGCGCAAACAAGGCCAGCAAGTTGTACAAATGGTTTCGCATCTTCAAATCTCAAATTTCAAATTCATTGTCCCGCCTGCGTCGCAATCTCCTGCATCAATTCCAGCTTCTTCGCATACGCCGCCAACAGGAATTGCCCGCTGGCCGCGTCTTCGGGGCGTTCGCGCAACGCGCGGCGGCTCTCGGTAATCGAGTTGTCAATCAGCGCCAGGCTGCTTTGATACTGCTGCAACAAACCGGGCGCGAATTCGCCGCGATGGCGCGCGATCACACGGTCGAGCAATTTGATTGCGCCCTGATATTCGCGTTCGGCACGCGCAATGTGCGTTTGAATCAACTGCGCTTCACTCAGTTTGGGCAGCTTCGGTTGCGCTTTGACGGGCGCGCGCAGTTCGTTTTTGACCAGCACCGGACGCGGCGGTTGTTCATTCGCCACCGGCGCAACCTGCGGCGTCACACTCGGCGCGGGCGCAATCGAAGGTGTCGGCGTGGGCGATGAACCAAGCGCCACGAGTTTGTCTTTGTGCTGCTGCGCTTTGAAATAGTAAGTCGTCGCCGCGACCGAAAGCACTATCAACGTCGCCGCAAACGCCGCCTGCCGCACCAACGCCGCGCCCGCCAGCCACGCTAACACGCTGCTGAACCAGCCAGCGTGCTCGCTCCCATTCGCAACCACCGGCGCAGGCGCTTCGACCCGGATGCGCGTTTGAATCGCCCGCCACGTTTCGGGCGCGGGTTCCAACGCGGTCTGTTCGTAGTATTGCGCGAAGACTTCCTGCTCGCGTTCGAGTGCCGCCCACGCCTGTGTGCAAGCCGCGCACGCCGCCAGATGCGCGCGCAAGGCGGCGGTCTGGCCTTCAGCCAATTCGCCGTAGAGGAAATCTTCGAGTTCTGCCTGACAACGTTCGCAATTCATAACTGCCTCACTCAACCTGCCGAACCACTCCTTGTAGTAGCGAATTTATTCGCTCCGTCACGCCGCGAATAAATTCGCTACTATAAGGAGCCAGCAGCGGCCAGATACGACCCCAGCCGTTTGCGGATTTCCAGCCGCGCGCGGTGCAGATCGGTCTTTAATTTGCCGACGGAATGGCCGGTCAGCGCGCTGATCTCTTCGTAGCTCTTCTCGTGAAAGATTTTCAAACTGAACACGACGCGTTTGTCTTCGTCCAGGTCGGCCAGCGCGCGGCTGATTTTCACGGTCAATTCGCGGTCGAGCAGCGCGCCCTCCGGCAAGACGCCCGGCGCGGGCAAGCGGAGCGCTTCGGGCGCGTCCAGGTCTACCTTCCTTTCAGCCTTGATCTTTTGCCGCACGGCTTCGCGCACCACGTTGCGGGCGATGCCGAAGAGCCAGGTCGAGAGGCGCGCTTCATCCTGCAAGCCGCGCAGGTTGCGGTAGGCGCGCACAAAAGTCTCCTGCGCCAGTTCCTCGGCCTGTTCGTGGCTCTGCACCAGGTTGTTGATGAAGCTCAGCACGGGCCGCCCGTAGCGGTTGAAGATGAGCTGAAAGGCGTCTTCATCCCCGTGCTTCGCGCGCGTAATCACGCCGGGCGCGATTTCGGAAAAGGCCATTGTCCCTCGCTTCTCGCTCGCTATCGCCCAACTGCTCATCACATTTCCATTGCCTGCGTTCCTCATTGTAATTCGCCGGGTAAGTGACAAGCCGGGGCGGTTGGTTTCAACTTGCCGTGAATTTTGCGCTGTGCCTTGTTTACAGGCAAGGAACGCCCACAAGTTTTCTCCGTTCCGGAGAGGTGCCTGGAATCCGCTGTGCCATTCAGCCCGTAATCGTTGGGGAAAGGGGACATTGACTTATGACATCAGACATTGAGCGTTACATCGGCGCTTCGGCCCGGATTGCCACCAGTGACCTTGATTGGGCCGAGGCGGGCCGCGTCGGACTGACCGAGGATGAACGGTTTGTCATCACGTATTTTTCAGACATCGAAAGCCAGACGATTCGTTACCTGCGCAGCCTGCTCGGCATGAAGATCGCCCTCGAACCCGCGGTCACGGCCTTTCTGGCGACTTGGAATTACGAGGAATTCTTTCACGGCTACGAATTGGCGCGCTTGCTGGCGGCCTGCGGCCATCCGTTGGAAGAGAACCGCGTCGCGCAGGTCAAACAGCGCGGCACCTTTCAGGAATGGCTGGAACTGGTGCTGACGCCGCTTTTCTCGCGCGTCTTTTATCATCAATTCCCGGCGGTGTATCTCTCGTTCGGCGCGATTCAAGAGCTGACGACGCTGCGTGGTTATGAACACCTGAAACAATTCACGCAAAATCCGGTGCTGCAGACCTTGTGCGACCGCATCGCCAAACAGGAGCGCCGCCATTTCGCGTGGTATTTCAATCACGCCCGCGAACAGCTTGAACAAACGCGCGGTGCCCGCTGGCTGACGCGGCGCTTGCTGGAATCCAATTGGGTGCCGGTCGGCGCGGGCGTCAAGACTACGGCGGAAGTCAAACGCCTCTTCACCACCGTCTTTCCCCCCGCAGCGCGCCGCAAAGTGGTGCAAGAGATTGACGCCAAAATGGGCACGCTGCCGGGCTTGGCGGGCATCCGGCTGATGGAACCGTATTTTGAAAAAGCCGGGGCGCTTTGACACCTATGATGGAAGCCAGCGCCAGCAATCCCGCGCAATACGCCGAAATGGTCAAACGGCCCGTCGCGCGTGTGGCCTAGCAACTGCTGCGCGCCCTCAGCCCGCGAAGGCGGGCGGCAGCATCAAGCCCAGGGTGGAGCACGCTTCGTGCGGAACCCTGGGAACATCGGCGGAATGCAGGCAAGCCCGCGAATGCGGGCGGCAGACATTGCGATGGCCGCGTAGCTGCGAATGGCTGTCGCCCGCCTTCGCGGGCTTGGGAAATTAACCGCACGGCTACCCAGGGTTCCGCACGAAGCGTGCTCCACCCTGGGCTTTATGCTGCCGCCCGCCTTCGCGGGCTAAAATTCAGCCCGCCTCTTCCTCCCCAACCTCCACATAAAACTCATCGCGCGGATTGATCTCCACCTCCGGCATGGGTTCGTGTTGCGTGGGGTCGAAGGGCGGAAGCTCAGGTTCGGGCGCGCCGAGTTCCTGCAAGTGGCGGCGCGCGGCGGCGAGGCCCCAGTGATAGGCATACGGCGGCCCGTCGCACCAGGCGTGGCGGTAGGCGGCGGTGGCGGCTGCGCTGGCGGCCTGGGTCTGGCCCGCGTCGCGTTCGAGGGCGGCGAGCACGTTCAGCGCATCGGCGTGGAAGAGCGGATACGGCCCCCGCGCGGCACTGTCCCACACGGCGCCGAGCAGTTCGCGCGCTTCGTCCGGCTTCGCCTGCTGGCGGCGCAATTCGGCGAGGGCAATCAGCGCGGGGAGTTCTTCTTCGACGAGGTTCACCTGGCGTGCGCGGGTCAGCGCGTGGTGCAAGCGTTCGTCGGCAGCGGCGAAGTCGCTCAGCCCCAGCGCCGCTGTACCCTGCAAGCGAGCCGCACGGATGAAATCGCGCTCGTTTTTCTTAACGTGCGCCAGTTCCCACGCGCTGTCGGCGAAAGTGTTTGCTGCCGTAAACGCGCCATACCACAACGATTGTTGAGCGACATGGGAGCTGACATGGCCTTCATATTGGTGCGCAGACTGCGCGATAAACATTCGCAAAGATCGTTGCGAGGCGAGGCTGATAGCTGCGCCGCGCCCCGCTAGCGACAAACCGAGCAAATACAGACTGATCGCTTCCTGATTGCGATCCTGCTGCTTGCGGCTAATGACGAGGGCACGGCGCGCGGTCGCTTCCGCTTCGCAGAGCAAGCCTGACAGCCGCAACGCTTCCGACAGGTTACCGAGGCCGACGCTGACCTCATCGTCGCTCTTTATCTCCGACTGGATTGTAATGCTGTGGCGAAACAATAGTGCCGCGCGCCCTGGCTGCCCGCAGAAGTGATATGCCGCCGCCAGCGAATTGAGCGTTACGGCTTGATAAGCCGGAGCGCGCAATTGCGGCAAAGTCTCCACGCCATTGGAAAAGAGTTGCTCCAGTAATTCCACCCGTTGGCGGCTAGCGTTCAAGCGGTAGAGGGTGGCTATCTCCAATCGCCAGTGAAAGAATCTTCCGGCATCGTCATAGCGTCCAAGACCAATCAGCGTGTGATAAAGCTCAATGGCAGGCGTAAGTTCTTCCAAGCTGCCGACCTCGTCTTCGTCAATCTCTGGCGCGGCTTCAAAATGGGCGTGCAAATTGGTGTAAATGCCACGCCGCGCCTCGTCCGTCACGCCGCTCCACACCACGCCGCGCACAATCGGATGCAGGTCGTAACGGTTCGCCACCTTGTCCCAGCCGACCAGCCCGCGATCTTCCAGTTCCATCAACACGGTCGCCAGTGCGTCTTGATTCGCACAAGGCTTCCCATCATCCGCTCCGACCAGCACGGCGCACAGCGTCTCCCACGTCGCGGGCATGCGGAAGGCCGCCAGCGTTTGCAGCGTGCGGGTGTGCACGTCGCGCAAGCCTTCGAGCGCGTAACCGAGCACGTGCGTCCGGGCGTTGCGCAGATCAAGCGCGGCGGGGTTGAACGCGGGATGGTCTTGCCACCAGCGGTCGAAATCGCCGGGCGCGGGTTTGTATTCGGCTACCTCACCCGCCAGCGCGCGCAACAGCAGCGGATAATTGCCGAAGCCCCGGAAGCACGGCAGCAAGCGTTCGCTCGTGCCGCTGCGTTCGCCGCCGATGAAGGCGCGCCAGAGCGCCAGCGCATCATCGTCGCTCAAGCCGATGAGTTCGATGCCATCAGCGCCGGGCCATTTTTGCCCCGCGTTCGTTTCCAAATCTGCCGGATAAAGCCGCGTAGAGATGAGGATGCGCGATTGTTTTACTTGCGTGAGCCGTCGCAAAAAGCGTCCGTGGCGCGGGTCGCTACACATCCGCAGGCGATGCCTGGGAACGCGGGCGCCCCCGCCCGCTGACTCGGCGCTCAGACCACTGCTGCCGGAGGATGTCACCTCGGCCTCCATTTCGTCCGGCACCACGCCAGCGGGCGAGGGCACCCGCGCACCCAAGGCGTCCAGATGCGCCGCATCCATCCGCGCATACGCCAGCAGGATGCGTTCCAGCCCGTCAAGCACGAGCAGGAAGGCTCTGGTATCGAGCAAGTGAAACAACCGGTCTTCGCGTTCGTGCGGTTGCAAGGCGCGCACGTCTGTTTCGGTCATCCCGCTCGTATAGGCCAGCGCGCGGATGACGAAGTTTTCAAAATAGGCATCGCTCTCGTAAAAGCTCCACCACATCCGCCCGGCCAACTGCGGCAATTCGTTGGGCGCGATCTCGTTGAACCACTTCCACGTCAACGCGCTCTTGCCCATCCCGCCGATGGCGACGACGTTGAACAGGCGAATGCTGGCCGGGACGCTCTCGTTGCGCGTCACCCAATCGGTCAGCAGCTTCAATTCGTCGCACCGCCCGATCACGTCTTTGGTTTGCAGCAGCGAGTACGGATGCGCGATGTAAGGCGCGGGTGCGGTGGGGATGAGGTTGGGCGGGTGGAAGTTGAAGGTCTTGTTGGTGCCTGCCGCCTCGTCCAGTTTGGCTCGCACTTGCGACAGGCTGTTGATGACGTGCGCGCGCAAATCGGCGGGCGAGTTGAAGAAGTTGACGATGTTCTCTTTGCCAGCGCGGTCTTTGAAGGCTTTGAGCTTGGCAGCATTCTCAATCTCGACATCGTCCGCCGTGAGCAAATGTCCTTTGCCCATCACAAAGATCAAACGCGGAATACCGCGTTCAACGGCGCAGTTGTATTCCATCTCGGTGACTGAAATATCGTGGCTCGCTGGCACGTAGCCGTAACGATGTGCAAACACGCCGATGTAAATGTCGGCTTCATCCACCATTTGCAACGATGCGCCGATGGCTTCGTCGTCATTGGCGGGCAGGTGCTCCATCATCACCGGGAAGATGCCTTGACGCAGACAGGCATCCATCACCTCTTTGCGGTGTTCGGGTAAATCGCGCGCGGTGCTGCTAATCATCGCGGTCAGTTGTCCAGGTCGTGCAGGCATGAGCTTGGTTCCTCGTGGATGAACGGCTTGGGGCACGATGGCGCGTGCGGTTTGCACGGCGCACGCCATCGCCCCGGCAAACTAGCCAAGAAGCGGAAAGAGGTCAAGCGGGGCAAGGCCAAATGTGCGGAGGTGAAAAGATAAGCGGCGATTTGCAGTCGCGTAGCGACGACCCGAATTTAGCCCGGCGTTTCAACGCCGGGAAGTGCGGCACGAATGCCCCCGTCGCGTAGCGACGGTTGAAACGGAAGCGATTGTCGAACAGGTTTCAAGCGTCGCTGACGCGACGCGGAACTACGCCGTCCCACTACCGTGGTTTGAAAACCACGGCTAAATTCAACTGTCGCTACGCGACAAAAACAACCAAGCTTTCCTTTAATTCTCCGGCTCACGCGGATTACGCGACGGCCCCGGCAACGCCTTGCGCGGCAGCTTCTCATTCCGCATCGCCGCGTTGTAGGCAAAGACCGCCGCGACCGTCGCCACTTGAATCATCTCTTCACGCACGACGTGATCCACCACGTCCATGTTGGAATGATGCGTGCGCGAATTGTATTCCAGCCGCTCCTGCACGAACTGGAAGCCGGGCAGGCCGACCGCATCAAACGAGAGGTGATCGGTGCTGGTGACAGAGCGCGGGCTGATGATCGTCACGCCCAGGTCGCGCAACGGTTCGGCCCATTGCTCGAAGACTTTCATCACGCCCAGATTGCCTTGCGACCAGACGCCGCGCACGCGCCCGGTGCCGTTGTCGAGGTTGAAATAGGCGGCCAGCTTGGCGTGTTCGGGTTTCAATTCCATCTTCGTCGGATCGGCAAAATGCTCTTTGACGTAGGCGCGCGAACCGAGCAGCCCTTCCTCTTCGCCGCCCCAGAGGCCGATGCGGATGGTGCGGCGCGGCTTGGCCCCGACCGCTTTGAGAATGCGCAAGGCTTCCATCATCGCGGCGCTGCCCGTGGCGTTGTCGGTTGCGCCGGTGCCTGAATGATGCGAATCGAAATGCGCGCCGAGCATGACGACTTCGCTGGCGAGGTCGCTGCCGGGGATTTCGGCGATCACGTTGAAGCCCTTGCTGGCGGCCTCTTCGTGAAATTCGGCCTGGATGTTGAGTTCGACTTTGACGGGCAGGTTGCGTTCCAGGATGCGCACCATGCGGTTGTAATGCTCGACGGCGAGGACGACTTGGGGCGGAACTTCGCCCACGTTGGCGGCGTCGCCCCGCTTGGCATAAGGACCGCCCGATTGCACAAAGATCGTGCCGCCGTCGGTGTGTTGCGTTTGCCACGAAAGATCGCTGCCACCGGCGGAGAGATCGCCATCGCTGCCACGTTCAAAGAGGGCAGCGACGCCTTCTTCAAGGAAGAACTTTTGCACTTTGGTTTGCAATTCGCGTTGGCGCGCGAAATCACCGCCGCCTGCCGCCGCGCCGCCGCGCCCGCCACCGGCTGGGCGCGCGGGCGGAATCGGCGTGGTCATGGCTTCTTTGATGTCGGCTTCGTTCATGCGCAGCACCAGACGGTCTTCCAGCATTCTGACGGCGCGCGCCGGTTGCGTGAGCACGATCTTGCCTTTCAGCTTGCCGCGATATTTCTCGATGTCGGCTTCGGTGCGGATGTTCGCCAGCGTGACTTCGGCGTTGATGCGCCCTTGTGTGCCGGGCGTCCATGATTTCGGATAACCGATGAGTGGCGACACTTGCGGTTCGGTCATGTGCGCGTCGAAGCGCACCAGCGACCAGCCTTTGCCAAACGGCCATTCCTCTTCGTGAATGTTGGCGAGGCCCCATTCCTGGAATTTCTTTTGCGCCCACGTGCTGGCCTGCTTGATCGCGGGCGAGCCGGTCAGGCGCGGGCCGTAAATGTCAGAGAGCCAGACGATGTGCTCCATGACTTGCGAACGCTGCAAACCTTCGTCGCGGATTTTGCCGAGCATGGCGTAATCGAGCGGTTCAGCGGCGGTTTGCGCGTACAGCAGCGCGGGTTGCGCCAATAAACACACGGTCAGCAGGAGTGCGCAGGTTTTCGGGAATGACATGGGTTTTGCTCCTCAGGGAAAAGTTGACGTGGGGCTGGGAACCGTTCTTTTCGCAGCTTCGACCAGCAAAGGCCAGGGCGGTTCGGGACCCCATTCTGCTTTGAGTTGGGCCAGTTCGGCCCGGAATTTGGGCAAGGCGTCAAGCACGCTTTTCGGCGTGGGCAGGGACGGAGAGACGCCGCGCCGCATCGTCAGCCACAACATCACGGATTGCACCACGGTGCGCTCGCTGCCGTCGTGTTTCAGCGGATCGAAGCCCGCCAGATCGGAAACGACTTTGACATATACGTGACCTTCCGGCACCAGTAACAACCAGTCGTGTTCATGGGGCGCGCCGCGTGTCAGGTAGCGGCAAGCCATCGCAATGCCCAATTCGAGCGGCATATTGAAGCGCGCCAGCCGTTCCTCGCCTTCGCCCCGGCAACGCGACAGGTCGTGGATGGAGTATCTGGAGGTGAAAATGGCGCGCGTGATGCGTTCCATGCGCGGCTCGGAAACGTTGGCGGATTCCAGCGCGGAGCGCGGCTCGAACTTGCAGGCGACGATGGCAAAGACGAGCGCCTCGAACAACGGGGCGAAGTCGGCATCGAAAGGGCAGTTGATGAAGACTGCTTCCTGTTCGTCACGCGGGCTGTTAATTGGGCCGCTCAAGATTGAGGATTCGTCGTCAGGCATGGCTTGCTTCGTTGTTGATCGTCTTCGCCTTCAATAGTGAGAAGCGCGGGCGCGCCATTCAGCCGGAGAAGGCAGTAACGCTTTTTGTTGTTCGATCTCAGCACTCAAGTAGGCGTCGAAGCGGCGATACGCCTCACGATCCGCCTCGGTGACGGCGGGCACCTGTTCCACCTGGCTCATATCGCCTTCGTTGCGCAACAGCGCGACCAAGCTGTTGACGGCGCGTTCCCAATCCTGTTGCGGGTCGCGCGCGCGAATCACCTTCAAATAGCCGCCATTGTCCAGCGCCGTGCCGCGCGCGAAGCCCGGCACTTCGACCTCGCCCAGCAAAAACGGGATCAGGCGTTTGGATGAATCCTGCCAGAAGGCCCAGAGCGCCGCTTGCCAGGTGCGGTTTTGCTTTTCGTCGGGCCGCGCTTGCGGAGCGAGCAGCAGAATCGAGGCATCCGCCGCGCGGGCCGCTTGCTCGATGCGTTCCGACCAGCGCAGTTCGGCGTTGGGCGTGTCTGTCCAAACGTCAATGCCGCGCTGGTGTATATCGGTTTTGAGCTTCTCGAACCATTCGCGGTCGGCGGCGGCGTAAGAAATAAAGATTTGCATGATGTGTTGACCTCCTTTGCTGACGCGGGATTCTAGCACAAGCACAAGCTCAAGCCAGCTTGATTGGCGCTTCACGTCCGCGCGCCGTCACGCTTTCGACGCGCACGATGCGGCCCTGTTCGATGATCAACGCGTGATCGAAATTGTTGACCGTTGGGCAAACGTGGCGCGGAACCAAATACAAATACTCGCCGATGGCCGGAGCCGTGACGCCTGCCGGAACGTTGATGGGCAGATGCTCTTCGCTGGGTTTGTCGGGTTGCAATTCGGGGCGGCCCAACACTGTGCAGGTCGGCACGCCCGCATCCGCCGAGACGGCCTTATGCCCGGCGTCGCAGGTGATGCGCTGGGCGGTCGGCTGGCTGACGACATTGGCGACAACCACGGCAGCGGGCGCGTAGCCCCAGGCGGCGGGCAATTGGCCCGTGCTGGTGCAATCGCCGTAAACCACCGTGCCGGGCGAGACGCGCTGCACGAAGGGCGCGTCGTTGAAGGGTTGATACGTGATCGCGCAGGGAAAGGCCGGTGTGCCCGCGGTGACGACCTCTTCGACAATGATGCCAGCGGTGTTGAGCGCGCTGACCAGTTCCATCAAGTGATCGTAGTTTTGGTGCGCCATCACTTCGCGCGTCGTCAGGTCGGCGTACTTGCTCATGTGGCCGTCGTAAACGTGCAAGCCGCGAAAGATCAACCCGACTGCCTCGATGGCCTGGGCCAGCGCGATCAGTTCTGGCGTGCGCTCTTGTTCAAGCCCCGTGCGATCCAGGCCGGAGTTGACGTCAATGAATAGCCCGACGCGGCTGCCCAGCCAGGCGTTGATCTGCGCGGCGTTTTCGACCAGCGCGGAGATGCGGCAGTGCGGCAACTGCTCCGCCAGTTCGCACACGCGCCGCGCATTCGCGCCCATCATCGGATAGGCGACCAGGATGTCGGTGGCACCGGCCTCAGCAGCGGTTTGCAATTCCAGCGTCGTGGCGCATTTGACGTTGGTGACGCCACGCTCGGCCAGCATGCGCATCACGAAACCGAGCTTGGCGGTCTTGACGTGCGGCCGCCAGCGGTTGGCATCGCCGCCCAGCGCGCGGATGGTGACGGCGATGTTGTGCACCACCTTGTCGGCGTAAATGAGCAGCGCGGGTGTTTGCACCGCTTCGATCTCGGCGATTTGATAATCGGCGAGAGCAGCGAAGGTGGCGAGTGCGGGTTTGGGTTCAGCCATAGTTCTCCTTCAAAAATGTACAGCGGACTGTTAGTCCGCTGGCAGTCCCGGTGACTGAGCGACAGGCCGAGACAGCCAGCGGACTAGTGGAGCTTTCCTGAAATTCTACCTCTGGTTTAGACCTGAAGCGGTCGTCCTTTGTAAGTCCACTTGAAGGGCTTCGCCAACGTAGCGTTA
>JAYUCP010000114.1:0-5896 GCA_043740245.1 Acidobacteriota bacterium
TGGAAAGGTCTCCTGTCTGACAACGGAAGGAACTTGTGGCAATGATTTGAGTGCCGGCTTATCACTGTTCAGCGGAAGTTCTCCAGCAGCAGAATATCGCTGCCCTGCTGATCCAGTTGTGACCAGATCAGCCAGCGGCCATCGGGTGAGACGGCGAGACCTGAAGTCGCGCGGCCAAGCTCTTTCGCCAGCATAGTGACAGGCATTACCTCGCCCGTCGCAAAGCGGAAGAATTCGATCAGCGGCTGTTCGGGCTGTTCCGCCGTAGCGAAATAGATGCCTTGTTCTACTACTGCCCAATAGCGCCAATATCCCGCCCGGTGATGATCGAGCACCAACGATTCTTCGCCACCCGCCACCGGTTTGCGCCAGATGCCGGGCGCATAACGCACTTTGGTGTAATACAGAAACTGGCCGTCGGGCGATTCCATGCTGTCTACGCCGCCTTGTGCAGTGATCTGTGTGGCTGCTCCGCCAGCGGCGGGCATGCGCCAGATTTGCGGGCTGCCGCTACGCTTCGAGCTAAAGTAAATCCAGTTGCCATCACGCGACCAACTCGGCACAACATCTTCCGCCGGGTCGGTAGTCAAGCGGCGCGCTTGGCCTCCTTCGGCGCTGATGACGTAGATGTCGGCGCTGTCGGTGGGGCGGGCATCGAAGACAATCTGCCGCCCATCCGGCGACCAGCGTGGCGAGCCAGTGCCTCCGCGCTGGAAGGCCGTCAACTGGACGGGGCGCTCACCCGTGCTGTCCGCGACCCAGATTTCATTACTGCCGGAGCGATTGGACGCAAAGACGATGCGTTTGCCGTCCGGCGAGAATTCCGGGCTGACATCAACTCTGGTCGAAGAGATCAACAGCCTCGTCGGCTTCGATGGAGGGGGCGACTGTTTCTGGCCTCTTGTTGAGGCCGCTTCGGCCAGTTCCATCTGCCAGATGTTCTGGTCATTGCTGGTTTGCGTCCAGGCCAGGCGATTGCCTTGCCGTGAGATGGAAAGAGAAGTCAGATTTCGCCCGGCAGCCTCAACGGCTGTCGGCGTCCCACCAGCGGCTGACACTCGCCACAAACCTTTTGTATCACCACGCAAGAACAGGATTTCGTGGCCGCCAGGAGTCCAGACCGGAGACGAAATTCCGGTGTTATCGAAAGTCAGCCGCCGGGCTTCACCACCCGCTGTCGGAACCAGATAAAGATCGCCCACCGCGCTGCTGCTGAAACGCACGAAGGCCACCGTCTTGCCGTCCGGTGAAATGGCTGGCGAGCGGTCAGCGTGTGCCGCCGCTGGCGGTGCAGTGAGTTTGCGCTTTTCGCCCGTCGCGCGCGCCACCAGAAAAATACCCGCTGGCTCTGCGGGCGCGCTTTTATCCTGTACCGCGATCCACTCGCCATCCGGCGACCAGCTTATTTGGTAATGGTCAACATTCGCCACCGCCGATAAGGGCGTGATTCTGCGCTCCGCACCGCCCAGCGAAGGAATCAGGTACAACGCCGCGCCGTTCGCCAACTCTCGCGTAAAAGCAATGGAGCGGCCATCCGGTGACCAGCACGGCCAGAGGTCAGCAGCGCGATCGGTCGTCAGGCGCAGCAGCGATTCATTGCCGAGTTGTTTGACGTAGATGTCCTGATTGTTTGCGTCATCCCACACGAACGCGAGCTGATTGCCGTCGGGCGAAAAAGACGGCTGCATTTCACTGCCCAGGAAACTGGTGAAGGGGACGACTTGCGGCGGCGGCAAGGTGGGTGAGGAGCGAAAGGCAATCCGCCAGACCGCCCAGCCCGCGACACCGACAATCACACTCGCCGCAAGGAAGACGACTGGCCGCACCCAGCGGCTGGCTGGCGGCGCTGAAGCCAGCGGCGGCGCAGCGGCCTGCGGCTTTGCTTCTTCCGAAATGAAATCATCGTCAGATGCCGATGACGCTTCCCGCACTTCAGCCACGAAGCGATAGCCGCGCTTCGGCACGGTCTCAATAAACTTCAGCCCATTCTCTCCCTCACCGAGCACCTTGCGAATCAACGCGACGTTCGAGGAAAGATTCGACTCTTCGACAAAGCTGTCGGGCCAGACGGCTTTGAACAATTCTTCTTTTTCCAGCAGGTGGCCGTGCCGCGAGACCAGCACGAACAACAGATCGAACGCTTTCGGCGTGAGCGAAACCGTCGCGCCGTCGCGCTGAAGCAGCCGTTCCCGCGCATTCAGCCGGAACCGCCCGAATTCATATAAGTGCTTTGCTTGCTGGCTCATAACCATTCCAGGAATTTTCCAGGAACCCTTCAGGAAATTTCCCGCACTTTTCCCGAAGTCTTCACAGGATTTTGCAGAGTTCGTTCGCCTATCGTCCGCCGCGAGTTGAGCCACTGAGTGAAAAGGTCGGCTCATTGTAAGGCGGGGCGGCGAGACACAGCAATGCGGCTTCCGTCCTGCCGAACGTAATCACCGAACAAAGAGAAGAGGAAAACAAAATGAACCGCAACCTCCTGACGATCTTATGCCTGTTGGCAATCTGTGGAGCAGCGCCGAGCTTCGCGCAGCCGCTGGCTTCGCGCGCGGCGACCGCCAGTTCTTACATCGAACGTGGCAATCAGTGGTACGCCAAAGGTGAATGGGTACGGGCGATTGCCGATTTCGATCTGGCGATTGCCGCTGACCCGAATGGGGCTAATGCATACTACAATCGCGCCATTAGCCGGTATCAACTGAAAGATTACAAGCACGCGCTCGCCGATTTCGACCGCGCGCTGCAACGCAATCCGCGCTTCGTTGAAGCTTATGTGGATCGCAGCGGAGTGCGGTTTCTGCTGAATGATCTTGACGGCGCACTCGACGACGGCAATAAAGCTGTCGAACTCGATCCGCGTCAGGCCGCCGCCTGGGGCAATCGCGGACTGGCTCGTCGTCTCAAAGGCGATCTGGCCGGCGCGCTCGCCGACTTCGACCGCTCGCTCAAGCTCGACGCGCGCTACGCCGAAGTCTGGAACAATCGCGGCGTGGCGCGCTTACACGCAGGCGAAGTTGAAGGCGCGCTCAGCGATCAAACCCGTGCGATCAAACTCAACCCCGATTTTCACGAAGCCTGGAGCGACCGTGGCGCGGCGCGACAGGCCAAAGGCGATCTCGATGGCGCGCTCAGCGACTACAATCAATCGTTGGCGCTTGACCCGCGCTATGCCAACACCTGGTTCAATCGCGCCAACCTCTGGAAGCTCAAAGGAAACCTGCCGCAGGCCGAGGCGGATTTCACGCAAGCCATCGAACTGAAGCCGAGCCATCCTGACAGCTACGCCCAGCGTGGTTTGGTGCGCTTGCTGCAAAACCGCGCGGAAGCAGCGCGGCAGGACTTCGACCGCTGTTTGGAACTGAACGAGAGTTTGAAGCCAGCGCTCGAACGGCTCATCGGCGAAACGAAACAGCAATTGGCCCAGCGCAGCCCTCTTCAGTGACATAAATGGGCGACGAAACTGTTGCGGCGCGTCGGGCTGTCGCAATCATTCGTCAGTTGAGGCCGAATACGATCAGGCTGCTGCCCGCCGCAACGCTGATGTATTGCCGCCCCTCGAATTCATACGAGATCGGGTTCGACCAGATTTCGCCGCCGGTTTGAAAGCGCCAGAGCACTTTGCCGTTGGTCGCATCGAGCGCGAAAAAGTCACCTTCCATTGTGCCCGAAAACACCAGGTCGCCCGCCGTCGCCAGCAAACCGCACCAGGGCGGCGATTGAAACTTGAATTCCCAAGCCGACTCGCCCGTCAGCGGACGCAGCGCGCGCAACGTGCCGTAAGGTTCTTCATTCGTGAGGTCGCGCTTGACCGCGCCGAGATACAAGCGGCCGGGCTGAAACTCGGTGTTCACCTTGAAGTAGACGCCGCCCTTTTCGCGCACGTTTTGATAGAACAGATTGGTGCGCGGGCTGTACGCCGGGCTGAACCAGTTCGCCGTGCCGTCGTCGTCGGGATAAACCAGCGCGCCTGTTTCGCTGGGCGCACTGTCGGGATTGGGAATCGGACGGCCTTTGGCGTCAAGGCCTTTGGCCCACGTCTGCCGCGTGAATTGCGTTGCCTGCAAAAACTCGCCGGTCACGCGATCCAGCACGTAAAAGAACGCATTGCGATTGGCAAACAACATCAGCTTGCGCGGCGCGCCTTTCCAGTTCGCGTCGAGCAACACCGGAATCTGGTTGGAATCCATGTCGTTGACATCGTGCGGCACGAACTGAAAGTGCCATTTCAAACGGCCCGTCTCGGCGTCGAGCGCGATCACGCAATCCGAATACAAGTTGTCGCCCAGCCGCATCGAGCCGTCGTAATCCGGCCCCGGATTGCCCGTGCCCCAATACAGCAAATTCAACGCAGGATCGTAAGAACCCGTCACCCACGTCGTCGCGCCGCCCTGCTTCCAACTCTCGCCCGCCCACGTCTCGTTGCCCGGTTCGCCCGGCCCCGGCGTCGTCCAGAAGCGCCACAGCCTTTTGCCAGTCTTCGCGTCGTAAGCATCCAGAAAGCCGCGCACGCCGTATTCCGCGCCCGCGACGCCGCTGATGATTTTGTCTTTGAGCGCCAGCGGCGCGGCGGTCATCGAATACGCCAGCCGCCAATCGGCGACCTCTACGTCCCAGCGCACGCGCCCCGTGCGCGCATCGAGCGCGACCAGATGCGCGTCAAGCGTGTTGACGAAAATCTGATCGCCCAGCGCCGCGACGCCGCGATTGACCTGGCCGCAGCAGACCGGCACGCCCGGCGGAATGTTGCGGCGGTAATGCCAGAGGGGCCGCCCCGTGCGCAGATCGAGCGCCGTCACATCGCTGGGTGGATCGGTCAGATACAGCACTCCGTCAAACACCAGCGGCGTCGCTTCGAAATGCTGCCGCCCGCGAATCTGATACATCCACGCGACTTTCAGCTTGTCCACATTCGCGCGGTCAAGCTGTTTGAGTTGCGAATAGTGATGCGCGGCGTAATTGCCCGAATAAGTCAGCCAGTTTTGCGGCTCGCGTTCGGCGTTGCGGATACGTTCGTAAGGAACCTGCGCGGTCGCGGTGATGGCAAGCAGTGAGAGCAGCAACAGTGATTTCATTTGGCCTCCTGCAAGCTCGCCAGATAGGCGACCAGATCATCCAACGCGGCGGGCGAAAGTTTGCCGCGATACGAAGGCATCGGCGATTTCGCCAAATCTTTTTTGAACTCGCGCAGGTCGGCTTTCCAGAACGAATGCAGCTTGTCTGTCGTGTCGCGGAACTGAACAGAAAACGTGTCTTCGTTGACGCGCACGCCGGTCAAAGACTTGCCTTCCCGCGTGATGGCTTGCACGAACACAAAGTCGCGCGGGAAATCGGCGTTGGGATCGAGCAACGATTCGCGCAGGTGCGACGCGCTGCGGCTCGCGCCGATGCCCGTCAAATCAGGGCCAAATGCGCCGCCGTGTCCGGCCAGCGTATGGCAGGCGGAACAGTTTCCTTTGGTTTGGTAGAGCCTTTCGCCGCGTTTGGCGTCGCCCGCGAGCACGGGCGCGGCCACTTGTCCGAGCTTGCGCACATACGCGGCCAGTTCGCGCAACTCGGCGTCAATCAAGCGCGTCCCCGGCATGCCCGTGCCCGCGATGCCACCGCGAATGATGTTTCTGAGCGCGTTGTCATCCGGCGCGTGCAGCAATTTAGGCCGCGCCAGCGTGGGGCCGCGCGCGCCTTCGCCTTTGGGGCCGTGGCACATCGCGCATTGGGTCAGATACAAACGTTCGCCCAACGGCGCGTTCGCGGGCGCTTGCGCAGCAGCTGCGTGCCAGATGACAAACTGAAAAACGGCCAGCGTAACGGCGAAGAGGAAGACGCGCCGTTCATCTCGATTGTGCGTCATGGAAGCAACCTCCTCAGAAAATGTACCGTAGGTTGTCCAACCTGCGGA
>JAYUCP010000115.1:0-5895 GCA_043740245.1 Acidobacteriota bacterium
GAAGTTTGATTGGGCATTTGAAGTGGATTCCTTTCAAACCCAGTCTAACATTGTGTTTCAAAGAACAGGATGGAGAACTTTAGGAAAGCTCCACTAGCGACTTCATTTCTTCCGTTCTCCCAAAAACGGACAAACGTGCCCGTTCCTAACGCTATGCAATCAATGGCTCTATCAATGTCGCCCTCGGCTGAACGCTGAATTGTCTCCATTAAGCCCTGATGACATATGTCCCCTTCATCATAAACAAACATTCCCGCCCAACACCTTTTTCTCCTGTATCTGGCATTGCTCCGAATTTGCTGCACCTGTGTGGCAAGTCGCATCAAGGCTAACTCAAGCTCATCTTTACCGAAGGAATTTCTGCGCAATTTCGTTTTCACCTCAATTACTGCCTCGACGGCATCCGCAGTTACGAATACTAACTCCCCATCGCGGTGTAGGGTCGGTTTATTCCTTGATGTGATAAGGATGTCTAACTGTCCCGAAGAATCGCTTCTGCCATTTTGGGAAGACGGGTAACAGACAAACCCTCTTCCAACACGAAGAGACTCTGGCAATCGAGAGCGAAGTACGTGACGTAGCACCGCTTCATTATGTTCGCCATCAGTCGACCAGTGTTTTCCACCGATAAGGTTTCGCACTCGGTTTTGAGTTGAAGAAAGTTCGTCAGCGATTGATTCCTGAAATGCGATAAAGTCTTGTTTTATGCTCATGTCTACCTGCCAGCTACGACTATTGCCACCAGGAGCGTGACGCGGCGAGCGCCGCACGCCTGACCGAATGCTCATGTCTGCCTGCCAGCTACGACTATTGCCACCAATCAAACTTGAGGTCTTCGAGGCAGCTTGCTTGGAACGCTTGTTATACCCTGGCCCGCGTTTCAGTAGTCGCATTTTGCTTAAGTCGTAATCCGGCAACAACTCGCCATCACTCATGTTGGCAATCTTTTTCTGTTTCATAACACTTCACGACTTTACTATCACGCACTACCCGGCTCCCTACCGGTCGCGGCACCGACTAATCGCTACCCGCTCATCCGCTCCTTCGCCCCCAATTCCTCCGTCACACGCAACGGCTGCAACGTCGTCCGCACGCTGGCAAACTCCGCTTCCAACTGCGCCAACAACACGGGCGCATCGCCAAGTTCGCCGCGCCGTCCCAGGCGTTCCAATTCAGCCGCCAACTCACTCATCACGCGGGCGCCGACGCTGGCGCTGCCGCCGTTCAGGCTGTGGGCGGAGCGAATCAGGGCTTTGGCATCGTCGGCGGCGAGGGCCGTGCGGACGGCTTCGATGCGCACCGGGATGTCGTGCAGGAAGAGCGTGACCAGTTCGTTGACGAATTGCGGGCCGCTCTCTTCGCGCATCTCGTTGACGCGGGCGATCAGGTCGTAATCTACGCGTTCGTCAAAGTTGGGCGTCAGGACTTTGAGATTGGCAGCCGTGGCAGTGGCCGTAGCTTCGCTGGCGGCTTCCAGCGCTTTCAGCGCGGGGCGGTTCAGGTCGCGGCCTGTCTCTCTAAACGAATCAAGCGTGAGTTCACGAAAGAGTTCACTGGCGGGCAAGGTTGTGGTATCGGCTTTGCCGTAGCCATTGGTCGGCACGGCGGTCAGGTAGCCGCGACCTGACGTAGCAGGAGGCAGCGCGAGCGGGCTGTCGTGTTTGGCTTTGCCATTGAGCGTCAGTTGTGCGCAGCGGGCGAGCACGGCTTGCAACTCTTCGACGCGGATCGGTTTGTTGATGAATTCGTCCATGCCGGCGTGGATGGCGGTGGCGCGGTCTTCGTTGATGACGTTGGCGGTGACTCCGACGATGCGCGGGCGGTGGTCTTGGGGCCAGCGGCTCAGGATGCGGCGGGTGGCTTCCAGGCCGTCCATTTCGGGCATCTGCAAATCCATCAGCACCACGTCGTAATGCTGGCGTTCCAGCGCGTCGAGCACTTCGAGGCCGTTGGAGGCGAGGCCGACGCGGTAGCCCATTTTTTCGAGCAGGCGGATTTCCATCTTCTGGTTGACGACGTTGTCTTCGGCCAGCAGGATGCGCAGCGGGAAGCGTTTGGCGAATTCGCTGGTCAGTTGCGGCAGGGCGGGCGCGGGCGCGGCGTCTTTTGGTTCGCCGCCGAAAATCGAATTGATGACGTGATGCAGTTGCGCGGGCTTGAGCGGTTTGTTGACGAAGGCGGCAAACAATTCGGGGCTGGTGACTTTGTCGCGTTTGCCCAGCGGGGCCAGCAACACAATCGGCAACGATGGTCGCACCAGGCGCAAGTTGCGCGCGAATTCGGTAGTGCTCGCGCCTTGCATACGGCTGTCAATAATCGCCAGATCGTAATTGTCGCCGCGCCGCAACCAACCCAAGGCTTCGGCGGTCGAGGCGCTGGCGAAGGGGCGCAGCTTCCACGCTTGCAATTGCCAGGTCAGCGCCAAACGCACGGCGGCGTTTTCATCCACGACCAAAACGCGCTTGCCAACGAGCGCATCGGCGTTTTGCACAGCCAGGTTGCGCTGAACCAATGCCAACGATTTGCTTTGCCAGGCGGCAGGCGCGGCTTCGGCGACGAGGGTGAAATGGAAGTTGGAACCATCGCCCTCTTCGCTCTCGACCCAGATGTTGCCGCCCAGCAGTTCAACAAGGCGCTTGCTGATCGCCAGGCCCAGGCCCGTGCCGCCGTAACGGCGTGTGATCGAGGCATCCACCTGGCTGAAGGCTTGGAACAGCTTGTCCATCTGTTCCTGCGGAATGCCGATGCCGGTGTCTTTGACCGAGAAGCGTATTTCGTATTTGTTCTCGCTGAGCGTTTCGGCGTTGACCGACACGACGATCTCTCCTTGATGGGTGAACTTGACGGCGTTGCCGATCAGGTTGACCAGAACTTGCCGCAGCCGCGTGCCGTCGGTGATATAAGTCGTCGGCGTGTAAGGATCGAAGAGCAGCACCAGCTCGAGGCCCTTCTCGTTGGCTTCGTTGGCGAGCAGTTCGAGCGCGTCCTCGACGCCTTCGCGCACGTCGCTGGGTTGCAGTTCCAGCGTGAGCTTGCCGGATTCGAGTTTGGAAAAGTCCAGAATCTCGTTGACCGTGTTGAGCAGCGTTTCACCCGCGAGGCGAATCGTCTCGCCGTAATCGCGCTGTTCCTGATTGAGCGTCGTGTCGAGCAACAGGCCGGTCATGCCGATGATGGCGTTCATGGGAGTGCGAATCTCGTGGCTCATGTTCGCCAGGAATTCGCTCTTGGTGTGCGCGACGGTTTCGGCGGTGTCTTTCAACCGGCGCAATTCAATGTTGGCGTGCGCGAGTTCTTGATTTTGCAAGACGACCTCGGCGGTGCGGTCGGCGATGGCGGCTTCCAGCACCTGGTTGCGGCGTTCGAGTTGTTTGCCGCGCCAACGCATGGCGAAGTAACCCGCAGCCAGTCCTGCCAGCGCGCACAACGCATAGAACCAGTAGCTCTGATAGAAATGCGGCTGTAATTCAAATTTCCAAGTCGCGCCGACATTGTTCCAAACGCCATCGCTGTTGGCGGCGACTACGTGAAAGCGGTAATTACCCGGCGGCAGGTTGGTGTAAAAAGCCGCGCGCCTGTTTTCGGCTTCGATCCAGTTGTCGTTGTAGCCTTCGAGGCGATACCGGAAGCGAATCTTTTCGGGATCGAGAAAGCTGAGCGCCGTGAAATGAAATTCGAGATCGCCACGCCCGCGCGGCAGCGAACTGACTTGCGAATGATTGACCGGGCGGCCATTGACCAGCGCCTGTTCCAGCATGACGGGCGGCGCCAGATCGTTGCGTTTGAGTTGTTCGGGGTCAATCACGATCAGGCCCTTGATCGTGGGGAACCACAGACGGCCATCGCGCCCACGCCAACCGGCGGGCTGGCTGCCGCCATTGCATTCGTTGCTTTTTACGCCGTCGGCAGTGCCAAAGGGCGCGGAACTAATCGCGTTGCTTTTGCCGTCGAGGAAATCGTTGAGTTGGCGCTTGCTGACGCGGAAGATGCCCTTGGTGCAACTGAGCCAGAAGTTTTGCTGATCGTCTTCCAGAATTTGATAGACGACGTCGTTGAACAAACCGTCGCGTGCGGTGACGGCTTTGAACTGCCCGTCGCGGAAGCGAATCAAGCCGCCGCCGCGCGTGCCGATCCACAGCGAGCCATCGCGGTCTTCGTGCAAGGCGCGAATCACGCCGTATGGCAACCCTTCTGACGCGCGGTAATTGATGAAGCGGCCATTATTCCAACGCGCCAAACCGGCTTCGGTGCCGAGCCACAAGTTGCCCGCCTGATCCTCCAACAACGCCTTGATGTGATTGTCGGCCAGCCCGTCCTGCGTGTTGAAGATGACGAAGCGCCCGTTATCCAGCCGCGCCAGCCCTCCGCCATCGGTGCCGATCCAAAGATTGCCCGTCCAGTCTTCGGTCAACGCGGTGATGGCATTTGAGGGCAGGCCTTGTTTGTTGGTGTAGGTCGTCCACTTGCCATCACGGAACCGGCTCAGGCCGTTGTCAGCGCCGATCCACAACGCGCCGCTGCGGTCTTGATAAATTGACCAGACACGGCCTGGCGCGATGCCATCTTTCGCGGTAGTGAACGCGGTGAATTGGCCGTCCTTCAAACGATTCAATCCAGCTTCGGTGCCGATCCACAACGTCTGTTCGCGGTCTTCGTAAACAGACCAGACCGCGTTGTGCAGCAAGCCATTGTTCGCATCGAACAGGCCGATGCGCCGTTCGGCCAGACGATTCAACCCGCCGCCTTCGGTGCCGACCCAGAGCGAGCCTTCACGGTCTTCGTAAAGCGCCCAGACAACGTCTTGCGACAGGCCCTGCGCGCGCGTGTAGGCGGTGAACTTGCCATCACGAAAACGGCTCAAGCCGCCGCCATTCGTGCCGATCCACAAACCACCATCGCGCGCTTCGCGGATCGCCCAGATGGTCTCGTTGGGCAGGCCGTCTTTTTTGGTGAAGTTGGTGAAGCGCCCATCGCGCAGCACCGTCAAGCCGCCATCGGTGCCGATCCACAACGCGCCATCGCGCGTTTCGTACAAGGTGAAAACACGATCGTTGGCGAGCCCGTTCCGGGTGGTAAAACTCTGCAAGTTGCCGTCTTTGAAGCGGCTCAGCCCGCCGCCATCTGTGCCGACCCACAGGCTGCCATCTTGCGTTACGCGCAACGCCGTCACACCGACGCGCGTGGCGCCGGTCTGCATCACATAGCTCGTGAACTTGCCGTCTTTGAATTGGGCCAGCCCGCTCTCGGTGCCGATCCACAGCACATTTTGCTGGTCTTCGGCCAGGGCTTTGATCTTGTTGTGCGGCAGGCCTTGCTGCGTCGAATAGCGCGTGAACTTCCCTTCCTTGTATTGCACCAACCCGCCGCCATCCGTGCCGATCCACAAACTGCCGTCGTGCGTTTCGTACAAGGCGAAGATGTTGTTGTCGCTCAATTCGGCCGTATTCTGCCGGTCAAAGATCACGAAGCGCTGGCCGTCGAAGCGAACCAATCCTTCGAGCGTGCCCAGCCATAGATAGCCGTCTTTCGTTTGCAAAATCGTCGTGACGGAATTTTGCGGCAGCCCATCTTCCTTTTGCCAAACGTCCCAGCGGTATTGCGAAACGCCGCGCCCATTGTTCAGCGCCGGCGCTGCGCCATTCAGCGTCAACAGCCACAGCAAGCACACCGCTGCCGCACCGTAGCGCCACGGATGTTGTCGAAGTTGGGTTGTCAGCCGGAAAGGAATCATGTTTGTTTGGCGCGCGGCCTGTGTGTCAGTAGCCCGACCGTGAGGGAGGGCTGGCATCCGCGCCGAAGCCCTCTCTCACGGCTTGTCATTACCCAGTATTTTCGAGTTTATGAGACAAGCGAACCCCTTCAACCAATGTTTGCAAAGTGAGGTAGCCACGCCAG
>JAYUCP010000116.1:0-5892 GCA_043740245.1 Acidobacteriota bacterium
CCGGCCTGAAGCTTCGGCTCGACCTTGCTGAACATGCCCCAGTAGAGCGGCACTTTCGGGTCAGACGATTTCATCATCAGGTCGTTGAGTTGTTGCAAGCTGAGCGTCGAAATCAACTCCTGAATCATGTGCGGTGCCGGGCGCGGATGGAGTTGATTCAGTTGCAGCAGGATTGCCGTCAGCGCGGCTTTCTCGGCTTCTTTCCAAAACGGGTCTGCCGTCGAGCGCCGCTCTGTTCCGAATCCAGAATCATCGAGGCGACCTTGTGCGCAAACTCCGCGTTGCCGCCGCAGTCGGGCAGAAAGTTCCAGCGGTCCGCAGCGCTCAGGCGTCTGTAAGTCAATGCGGTAGACGTTGCGGAACAAGTACGGCAACCTAAACTGGCGATTCGCCCTCCGTATGGAGAATCAAATCGCCAGGAGTAAGCGTTTTCGCGGTTAGAAAGGCTCAGCCGGCGGCTCCAGTCCTTTAAGCCGCAGGTAGATTACGGTTTGTCCGCGGTGATGCGTTTGATGTTCGTAGGCGTCATTGATTCGTTCGATGCGCAGCGCCTTCGCGCCATTGCTCAACGCCAACGGCTCATCAAGCTGCGCGTCACTCAGCGCCTTCACGCCATTGATGACGAAATCATAGCTTTCAGCGACGACTTTGCGCAGCCTGGCTTTCGTTTTGAATTCATCCTTCATCAGTTCTTCTTCTTTGTATGGCGAAGACCGTCCGAACGCTTTGGCCGTGAAGCCGAAATTCCAGTACACCAGATGGAGCATCTGTTCGGCGAAGCTGCGGACTTCGGGAACCGGTTTGAAGCCGAAATGCTCTTCCGGCATTTTGGCGATGTACTCCTGCGTCCAGTCGCGTGCGCGCGTCCATTCAGCAATCATCACCGCTCTGCGCTGAGACGATTTCTCTTTTGCCGCATTAGTCTGAAGAGCCGCGCTGCTCTGCGCGCTGGTTTCTGAGTTGGCAGGCCAAGGCTGCCAGACAGTGATGAGAATCAGCGCACCGAACAGCAGGCGCAAGGATTGAGTTTTTGCATTCATTGTCATTTCCTTTGTCATTGAATTTATTCGGCGTTTGCTAAACCAAGTTGCTGGGTGAGCCACGCGCGCCGTTCGCTGCGCGCGGCGTCAAGGTTCAAGTCATGTTCCGCGTCGTACCATTTGATCTGCTTCGGCTTGCTGGCCTGGTTGAAAAAAGCCGTGGCCGTTTCTTTCGGGATGAATTCATCCGTGTTGGCGAACTGAAACAGCAGCGCGGCTGGCGCGGCGTTGGCAACGTGGCGGAGCGGATCAACCGCGCTCAGAGTCTGCCGGTAAAACTGATCTCCGCGCGCTCTGGTCGGCACCCAGTATTTGAGCGACCAATCGCTGAAGCTGCCCGTGCCAGCCATCAGGACATAAGCCTTCGCGCGTTTGTCCACGCCCGCCGCCACCGCGCCAAACATCGCGCCGTAATCGTGGCCGACGTAAGCGATGCGCCGCGCGTCCACGTTGGGCTGCGCCAGCAATAAATCCAGCGCGCGGCGGACTTCAATCGTCTGTTCGATCACGCGCTGCCGGTCAATGAGCGCATCGGTCGGCGGCTCCAGCGCCGGGAAGTAGCCCTGAATCAGCAGCGACACCACGCCTTGTTTTGCCAGCGTCGTCGCTTCACGCAGAAATTCGCGCCGGTCGCCGTCGGGCCTGCCCAGCCAATGAAAGAAGACAAGGCCGGCAAACGGCCCTTTCCCATCCGGCGCGATGAGGTAGGCCTGGATGCGCAGATGCGGCGGATTGTGCGCGGCGTAATTGATGTCCCGCACCATTAGGCCATCCTGTGGCCGGCGAGACGATTCTTTCAGATCGAACGGTTTCGACCGGTCATAAGCAAAGAGCCGCGCGGCGTCGCTCTTAGATTTTTGAGGCGCGGGCAAAGCAGTCTTTGATTTGCTCGGCGAGTCTGCGGCCAGCAGAACTCCTAGCAGAACCGGGACGGCCAGCCATTTTCCAAAGCGCGCGTGATGCATCGTGTTTTTCCTCTCTTGCCGGAATATTTTTCTTCCCCTCGCAACGAGCACCAGCGTATGCTGCGTGGGCGATCAATGCTGGCGCGGCTTTCAGCATACGGCAGAGTTTCACCACGGGAGAATGAGTTTGTGATGGAAGACAGCTTGTCAGTGACCAGCGCCGCGGACGGCGTGACGAACGGCGCGGAGCAGACAGCAAACGGCCAGCGTCGTTGGCTGATCTGGCTGCTTGGCTTTGCGGGCTGGACGCTGGTCGGTCTCTTTTTCAGCGTTCAAATTTATCTGCTCTTCAATGTGCTTGGGGGGCGGGCGTTGCCGTGGTGGCGGGCGGTTATGTCCACATTGCCGGACTGGTACATCTGGGCCTTGCTCAGCCTTTTCATCATCCGCCTTTCGCAACGCTTCCCGCTGGATCGCGAAAACTGGCGGCGCGGCCTGCTGGTTCACATTCCCGCCAGCCTGATCGTGCCGCTGATTCAACTGACGCTTGCCGTCACGGTGCTGCACTTCCTGACAATGCGGCATCTGGTTCCGCCGCGCACCTGGCCGCAGCGGTTCCGCATCAATTTCTTTTACTACTATCACTGGGGCGTGCTGACGTACTGGGCGATTGTCGGCGCAAGCCATGCGTTGCAATACTACCGCTCGCTGCGCGAACGCACGCTGCGCGCTTCGCAGCTCGAAGCGCAACTGGCGCAGGCGCGGCTCGAAGTGACCGAAGCGCAGCTCAAGGCGCTCAAGATGCAGATTCACCCGCACTTTCTTTTCAACACGCTGCAAAACATTTCGGCGCTGCTGGCCGAAGATGCCGCCGCCGCCGACCGGATGATTGCGCGGCTGGGCGATTTCCTGCGGCTGACGCTGGCGAACTCCGGCGCACAGACCGTGACCTTGCAACAGGAACTGGAGTTTCTGCGGCGCTATTTGGAAATTGAACAGGTGCGCTATCAGGATCGGCTGACGACGCATTTCGACATCGAGCCGCAAACGCTGGCGGCGCAAACGCCGAACTTGATCCTGCAACCGATCATCGAGAACGCCATCAAACACGGCCTGGCCCAGCCGACGAACGCTGGGCGCATCGAAGTCCGCGCCGCGCGCCGCAACCATTGGTTGCGCATCGAAGTACGCGACAACGGCGCGGGTCTTCCGTCGCAAGCCGAAGCGAACGGAGTTGGGCGCGAAGGGCTTGGCCTGGCCAACACGCGGGCGCGCTTGCAACGGCTTTACGGTTCGGCGCACCGCTTTGAACTGAGCAACGCCGCGGATGGCGGATTGCTGGTGACGCTGGAAATCCCTTTTCAAACAGAGCCATCGGACTTGAACGGCGGATGAGCCTTCTCTTCTTCAGACCGTCAACCGATCACAGCACATTCCTGCTTCTTATCCCGCAGCTCAGCAATTTCATCGCAACCGGCGCATCTGGCGGCCACAGCTACGTCCAATTTCATTTTCGGCAGCCTGGCGGGTTAGTTGTTGTCTTCGCCACATCTTTCGCGCAAGCGCAGCGGATGCGAGACAACACAAACTCCGTTGCGGAAAGTTTAGGCAGACAGAAATTGAGAGATCGTTTTGTTGAATCCCACCACCGGCAGGTGGTGGATCGTTCACCGCCGGCCTACCCACCAGCAGCAATTTCTCCCCGAATCCCACCACCGGCAGGTGGTAGATCGTTCACTGCCGACCTATCGGCTGGATGTAGGTTGGACTTGAACAATCCACCACCTGCCGGTGGTGGGATTCTTGAAAATCCGACCCAGTAGGTTGGACTTGACAGTAGGTTGGACTTGAACAATCCACCACCTGCCGGTGGTGGGATTGGGGAGAAGAAAGTCAGTGCCTCAGACTTTCCGCAACGGAGAACACAAAGTCATTTCACCGGCTCAATGATGCGGCTGCCGTGAAAAGAGACGCACCTCCAGTTCCCCTGACGATTCACGTAAACCGTGGTGCGGCGATAGCGGACGGTGGACTCTTTGCTTTTGAAGATTACTTTCTCCGTTGTGACGCCGGTCACGACAGCGGCATTGCCATACACGCGAACTTTCATCTCGCTCACCGACTCATCCGCCACCATGCGGTCAGGCGCCGGCGCACCCGGCGTGGGCGCCTTGGCTTCTTCCATCTCCTGCGCTTTGCTGGTGACCACGCCGCGTCCGTCAATTCCCACGTAATCATCGGCCAGGATGCGGTCAATCATCGCTGTATCGTGTTTCAGGTAAGCGGCTGACCAGTCGCGTTCCATTTGCATCAGCGCCTGCTCAACCTTCGCCTCACCGCTATTTTTCCTGGCTGTTTGAGCCGCCGCCAGGCTCACAGCAAAAACGAGCACAACGATCATCAGGATGTTTTTCATAGGTTGTTTTCCTCCCGGTTTTATCTTGCTTGTTCGTGCGGGTTTTATTTCCTGACCACGACGCCGCCTTTCATCACGAATTTGACGCGCCGCAGTTCGCTGATGTCTTTCAGCGGGTCGCCTTCGACGGCAATCAGGTCGGCGAATTTGCCGGACTCGATGGCGCCGACGCGATCCTGCCAGCCGAGCAGTTCGGCGGCGTTGATGGTTCCCGCGCGAAGGACTTCAATCGCAGGCAGCCCCGTGTTGCGCAGCGCCTCGAACATCGGAATGGTCGCCGCGCCGCGCGTCTTGCCGGGGTATTTCATCCACATATCGGAACCGGCGGCGATCTTCACACCGGCTTTTGCCGCGCGCTGCACTTTGTTGATGCCTGCGTCAACGAAGCCTTTGATGTCCTGCTCAAACTCGGCCTGCTCCTCCGGCGTGAAGGAGAACGTCTTCAGGTAAATGTCGCGGAACGTCTCCGCCGTGCGCAGCGTCGGCACCAGGAAGATGCCTTTGTCATGCATTGCTTTGAAATCCTCGTCCGTCGCTTCGTCGCCGTGTTCAATCGAATCCACGCCCGCTTCAATCGCGGCCTTGATGCCGGTGTTGGTCGTGGCGTGAACTGCGACTTTGACCTTGACGCGATGGGCTTCGTCAACGATGGCTTTCATCTCGGCGGCGTTGAGGATGCGCTTGCCATCGTCGGCGACAACCTTGATGACGTCCGCGCCCGCCGCCAAGGCTTCGCGCACGGCGCGCCGCGCTTCTTCAGATCCGCTGATGGTCAGAAACTCCTGCGCGATGATCGCCTCCGCGCCTTCGGATTGAATGGCGACGGCTTGCCCGCCGGGCGGCGTCAGTTTGCGGGTTGCGGCCAGAATGCGCGGCCCCACGACCCAGCCCGCGTTGACGGCGTCGCGCAGCGCCGCATCGCCGTTGATACCGGAATGCCCCACGTTGCGCACGGTCGTGAAGCCTGATTCCAGCGTCTCGCGAGCCATTGCCGCGCCGAGCAACGCGCGACGGCTTGGCCCCAATTGCGTGATCGTCAGGATAATCGCTTCGCCCGCACGCCAGCGCCCTTCCATCGCGTCGAGCAGATGGCTGTGGCAATCAATCAGTCCCGGCAGCACGGCCATCCGGCTGAGATCGAGCAGAGCGGCGTCTTGCGGAGCGCGCGACTGCACATCCTTGAATGCGCCGACTTCCTTGATTCGCTCGTCTTCAATCAACACGCCTTGCTCTTCGCGGTACACGCCCGCGCGCACATCGAGCAGGCGACCTGCGCGGACGAGCGTGATTTTCTTTTTCGTGGCGCTGTTGTCCTGAGCCGGCGCGGCGGCGGAAAGCAGGATCAACGCCAGCAGATACAAAATGGCGCTTGAGTGCGAATGTCCTTTCATTTGCCTTTTCATTTGATGGCCCCTTTGCCCAGCAGTTCGGGCAGTTTCTCGCGGTAATTGCGGCTCATTGTTACTTCGGTTCCGTCGCGCAGGATGACCTGATATTCGCCGTGAAAGCAGGGGCGCAGTTCGCGGATTTG
>JAYUCP010000117.1:0-5891 GCA_043740245.1 Acidobacteriota bacterium
GACGCCAATCACGCTTGTGCTGCTTGAGCTACAAGCCGGCACTTTTTGAAAAAAATCCTGGTACTACCGCTTGACTTTTAAGACGGTATCTTCAGGCGGAAGGTTCAATTGCCCGACCTTCCGGCTGAAGCCGGGACTACGAACAAAGCACCAGTACGGCATTATGACCTCTGCCCAGCGACAACGGATCAAAGAGCTTTTCGATGCGGCCTTCGAGTTGGCCCCGGCGGCCCAGGTGCGCTTGCTGGCGGAAGCCTGTGCGGATGACCCAGCCGTGTGCGCCGAGGTCGAACAATTACTGCAACGGCACCGCGAGTCGCCCGAATACCTGGAAGCCCAACCCATCAACGAACTACTCGAATTGCCGGAGGAACCGGCCCTGGCGGGATTGCATTCTGGCCGCGAAATCGGGCCCTATCGTTTGGTGCGCGAATTGGCGCGGGGCGGCATGGGCGCCGTTCATCTGGCCGAACGCGCGGATGATGTGCATACGCAACCGGTCGCCATCAAATTCGTCTGGCCAGGCGGGGGCCGCGAGATGGTGCAACGCTTTCGCCGCGAACGTGAAATCCTGGCCCGGCTCAATCATCCCAACATCGCCCGGCTGCTCGATGGCGGCACCACCGCAGAAGGCTGGCATTACCTGGTGATGGAATATGTCGAAGGCCAAACCATCACGGCCTATTGCCGCGCACAAAAGCTCGCGATCCCCGCGCGGCTCGAACTCTTCCGCACGGTCTGCGCCGCCGTGCAATATGCGCATCAGAACTTGGTCATTCACCGCGACCTGAAACCGTCGAACATCCTCGTCACACCCGCGCCGGACGGCAAAGCTGGCACAGCCAAGCTGCTCGATTTCGGTATCGCCAAATTGCTCGACCCTGGTTTAGCTGAAGGCGAGCCTTCCACCCCTTCTACTTTGACGCGCGGCGGACTGTTACCGCTGACCCCGCTTTACGCCAGCCCCGAACAGGTGCGCAATCAACCGATCACCACGGCCAGCGATGTCTATTCATTGGGCGTCTTGCTGTATGAATTGCTGACCGGCTGCAAACCCTATCGCACCGAATCTGTTTTTCCGCCCGATCAGATGCGCGCGGTTTGTGAAGAAGAGCCAGAGAGGCCCAGCCTCCGCGTTGCTGAAAGGATGAAGGATGAGGGCGGAAGGATGAAAGCTGCTCCACTTCATCCTTCATCCCTCATCCCTCATCCTTCCGCCCTGCGCGGCGATCTGGATAACATCGTGCTCAAGGCGTTGCAAAAAGAAGTGCGGCTGCGGTATCCGACCGTCGAGCAGTTGAGCGACGATTTGCAACGCCATTTGATGGGCGAACCGGTGACCGCGCGTCCGGCGACGTGGCGGTATCGGGCGGGCAAGTATGTCGGACGGAACAAACCGTTTGTCGCGGCGGCGAGCACTTTGTTGTTGACGCTGATTGTTGGCGCGCTCGTGACGCTTTGGCAATTGCGCGCCTCACTGGCGCGCGAACACGAGCAGCGGCGTGAGCAATACGCAGCGGACATACGCCAAGCCGGGGCCGATTGGGGCGAAGGCAATCTGGTTCACATGGATGAGTTGCTGGAACACCACCGCCCCGGCAATGGAACAGACGACGAATGATGCGGCTTCGAATGGTTCGCGTTGTGGAAGTTGTTGCACACTGAAAAATTCACCTTGCAGCACCCAGCCTGGGTTCATGTGGTCTGTTACACGCCAGATGGCAAGACGATCCTGACAGGTGCGCGTGACGGACGCATCGAGATGTGGGATGCGCTGAGCGGTCAGGCCATGGGTACTTACGCCACTTTGCCGGAGGCAGTTGTTGGTCTGTTGATCTCAAGCGATGGAAAGAGAATGGTCACTGGCGGAGGCTATGGGGTTTTCAGAATCTGGAATTTTGCCGAAAGGCGCGTGATTGCTGAGTTGCCGCGCTTCATCAAAGACGCCGATTGGAACGATGGAGCGTGGTTTGCCCTTTCACCGGATGGAAAAAGATTGGCCGTTTACGGCAACGATCAGACCTTTAAGCTATGGGAAACAGAGACTGGGCAGTTGGTGGAAACGGTCGCCTTACCGCCGCATTTGCCAGCCTCAAAGTTTGGTCCAGCGGTTTATTCACCTGACGGTAGGCTCATCTGTTTAGGGCTGAAAGGCCGGCGCTGGGAACTATGGGATGTGCTGGCTCATCGCTCACTTGCCGTACTTGACCCGCAGAGTGACAACCCGGCGGCTCTTATTCCTTCCGCCCGTATCGGCTTGATCTTTTCGCGTGATGGCCGACGGTTTTACCTGCCTAGCCAAGATCATCTGCTGCGCGTTTGGGAGATCACCAGCAGCAAGCTGTTGCACGTTTTTTCAGGCCATCAGGATCAGATCGAGACCCCGACAGTTTCATTTGATGACAAGCTGCTGGTGACGGGCAGCGAGGATCAGACTTTACGCTTTTGGGATACGGAGACAGGAAAGCCACTGGCAGTGGTGAAAAATGGGAACCAGGTTTTCTATCCAGTCTTTTCACCCGATAACAAATATGTAGCCGCAGTCAACATGCGGGCGATGCGCGTAAAGGTCTGGGATGTGCAAAAACTCCTGTCAGAGTCGAACACTTTCAATCAATCGGTGATGGAGACGCTTTCTCCCGATGGGAAAACAATGCTTACCGACGGGTTTGAAAATGAAAGCCCGGCATTGCGTGACGTACAGACCGGCCAGCCAATCATTTCCTATCAAGCCATCAAATCTTTCGATTCCTTTCCCAATAATTATTGCGTGCGATTTTCTCCCGATGGCAAGCTGTTTACTAACCGCAACGCTCCAACTCCAGCGAAGCCTGCCTCAATCGTCGAAATCCGGGAAACTGCGAACGGGAAGTTGATTGCCAGCCTCACGGGGCATGCCGGGGCCATCGTGGCTACTGCTTTTTCCCCCGATGGCAAGACCCTGGCGACAGTAGCTGAAGATGGCATCGTCAAATTGTGGGAGACGGCGACCTGGCAGGAATTTGCCAACATACGCCGCGAGACAAAGATCATCTTCAGTATCGAATTCTCGCCTGACGGCAGCAAATTGCTCATCTGCGGCAGAGACGACGCCGTCCATGTCTGGGATGTGGCGAGCAGGAAAGAACTGCTGAATTTGCGCGGTCATCGCGGCTGGGTGCTACAAGCCAAATACTCGCCCGACGGCAAGCTGATCGCCAGCGCCAGTTGGGATTACACCGTCAAGCTTTGGGATGCCGTCACCGGGCGCGAATTGCACACGCTCAAAGGCCACGGCAATTCGGTCTATGCCATCGCCTTCTCGCCCGACGGCAAACGACTGGCTTCAGGTAGCGACGATACAACCGTGCGCTTATGGGATATGCAGACGGGAACCGAATTGACGGCGCTCAGAGGTCACACTGACAAAGTTTGGCGCGTGGCCTTTACCCCGGATGGACAAACCCTCGTTTCAAGCAGCGAAAAAGAAACACGCATCTGGCGCACGGCGACTGAGGCGGAAGTGCAAGCCCACACTTCGCCTTCAAGTAAAAAATAAAAAGATGGTTGTTGGGGCGGCTTCAGGATTCCTGTTTTGGCTGGTTCGCCAGCAGCGCCGTCATTTGCGCTTTGAGTTGTGCGATTTCGGCCTGGTCGCGCAGCCGTTGTTCGGCGGCTTGTTGCAAGGCCGCCGCGAGCGCGTCAACCTGGGTTTGCCAGGGTGCGGTTGGCGGGGGCAGGGCGGGTTCGGCGGGAGGCAAAGCATGCGCGGCACGTAGCAATTGGTTCTCGACCTGCACTTGAAACAACTTGCGCGCTTCGGCTTCACGTTCGGCTAGGCGCTTGAATTCGTCGTTGATGCGGACGTGCTCGAAGACGAGGCGATTGTTCAACTCGGAGTTGGCTTTCGTCTCTTGTTGTAACTTTTCGATGACTACATCCTGACGATTCAGCCGGTGAGCGAAAGTGAAGAGCTGGGTCAGGAGTTCATAAACTGATTTCAACATTGAGCATCTCCGCTGACTGTTTGAGCAACGCTCGCGTTTCGGCGCTGAGACGCTCAATCTCAGTGTAGATGCGTTCGCCGCGTTCATTCGATTCGCGCAACACCGTCACACATTGCTCAAGCACATCACTCAACTGAGCCGCTTCGTCTTTGCTGATTTCCAAGTGAATGGTTTGATTCATAACGTTACCTCCGGCGCGGAGTTTAACACACGCCTGATTGTGATAAACAGAAGACGCCGCTGCGCCAGTATGGTTTTCCGTCGTTATGACTTTGGCCTATTCTCCGCTTATGGCTACTTCAATCGCACAACTCGAAGAACTCAGCGCGCCAGCCCTGACCGCACAACGCGGCGAGGCTGTCTATCTGGATCAACTGCACGCGCTGCTCGAACCGGAATGCAACGGCCAAATCGTCGCCATCCACCTACCCACGCAGGAATACTTTCTGGGGCGGACGTTGTTGGAAGCGGCTGACCGGTTGCGGCAAAGACATCCTGACGCCCGGCGTGGCGAAACTTACGCACGCGCCGTAGGCTCGCGCGCCGCTGCCATTCGCGCCCACTCGCCGCGCGTCAAAGGAATTTCGCAATGATCGGCTGGCTGACGCCCGATTACACGCCTTCGTTTCCATCGAAGTGATCGAAGCCGGCATCGTGGTTTTCGTCGCGTAGCGACGGTTGAACTTAGCCCGGCGTTTCAACGCCGGGAACAGGGCAGTGTGCATTCCCAGTCGCGTAGCGACGGTTGAAACCGTGATCCACTTTGTAGCACGTTTCAATCGTCGCTACGCGACTCGGCGTGCTTGGCGCGCCCTACCCGGCGTTGAAACGCCGGGCTAAGTTCAACCGTCGCTACGCGACGAAAACCACAGCCCACTGGCACAGGTCGAAACTTTTCCAGCAAGTTTTTCTCGCGCATAAAAAAACTTTGTCCGCTTTTGCCCGCCGATTACGTTTCCATACTTGAACGGCACATTTCCACGCGCGGCAATCGCTGAAAGTAGCGTTGACTTGATCTACATCAAGAAGTGACTTGATCTGGATCAATGACAACCGTTGCCGCGTCGTTGAAAATGCCGCCGCACATGTTTTAGGGCAAGCGAGGACGCGCGAAGCCTGGGCTTCAACTGCGCGGCCGTTCGCTTTGTCAGACCGCACTTCAGACAACCAGACCAGCAGTCCGCAGCGGATTTCACCAGCCTTGTTTGCCGGCAAGCACTGGGCTGTCAGTACCCTGCTATGGGCTGAGCAATCACGATAAGGAGTTTTCCCAATGCCAGGCAAATTGAATCAGCGTTACACACCAGCGTTCTTCATTGCACTTTGCGCGAGCAGCCTGCTCGTGTTCGGCCTCTTCGCGCGGCCGTTGCTGCGTTCGGTGGTGGGGGCCACAGCGGCCGCCACCATCACGGTCAACACGACTGCGGACGACAATACCGTCAACGGCAATTGCACGCTGCGCGAAGCCATCCAGGCCGCCAACACCAACACGGCGGTGGATGGCTGTGTGGCCGGGGTGGCCGGGCTAGACGAGATTGTATTCAATCTCGGAGCAGGCACGCCGACGATCACACCCACTGCCGCTTTGCCGAGCATAGAGGAGGCGGTGACGATCAACGGCGCGACTGGCGGCGCAACCCGCGTGGAATTGAATGGCGCAGGGCTGGGGGCTGATGGCTTGGTCATTCACGCGGGCAGCACCATCCGCGCGCTGGTTATCAACCGCTTCGGCGGCAGCGCCATTCATCTCGAAGGCGGAGGTGGTAGCACCATCAATAACTGCTATCTTGGCACTGATGCCACCGGCATAAGCACTGCGGCATAAGTTTTCCAGGATTATGAATCGCGGCAAAGCCGTCAATTGCTGGTTGCCAGTGTTCTTTATCCCCCAAAACTTATGCCCAC
>JAYUCP010000118.1:0-14614 GCA_043740245.1 Acidobacteriota bacterium
TCAGCGTGGGCGCGTCGAATCACACGGGCTTGCTGCCGGTGGTGCGGCGCTTGCTCGATCCGCAATATCTGCCGGGCGATTTCAACATCGCGTTGCGGCTCTATCACCATCGCGTGTTTGCCTGGCTGATTGCCGGAGCCGCGTCGTGGTTAGGCGAAACGCGCGGCATCGTGGTGCTGCACGTGGCGGGCGCGCTGTTGCTCGGTTGGGCGCTGTGGTATCTGTGCCGCACGCTGGGCTTGGGGCGGCTGGCTTACTTGGTGGTCGGGTTGTTTCTGGCGACGGGCTTTTTGTGGACGGGGCGCGGGCTGGAAGAAAACGATTTCATCGGCAATGCCGAATTGCAGCCGCCGCTGTTTGCGCATACGTTTGTGTTGTTGTCTACCGCGATGTTGATCCAGCGGCGTTACCGCTGGACGGCGGTGTGCGCGGGCTTGGCGGTGCTCTTTCATTTGCAGATCGGCGTGATTTGGACGCTGGTGCTCGCGCCGTTTTACGCCGTGCGGCTGCGCGAGTTTGATGTGAAAGAATTGTTGCGGCTGGCGGGTTGTTACCTGTTGCCAGCCGCGCCCGCGTTGTGGCATTTGCTGGCGATGTTGCGGCACGGGTTGTTGCAAGCGGCGGCCAGTGAGTATTCGCTGGCCTATTACATCGAGTTTCGCCATCCGCATCATTTCGCGTTGATGTCGGCGGCGCACGGGCTGTGGGTTGGCGGACACGTCGCGGCGTTGGGGTTGATTTGGTGGTGGTTGTGGCGCGGCGAATGCGAAGGGTCCCGTGCGGTTGGCGTGCTGTTTGGGTTGAGCCTTGGGTTGACTGTGCTGGCGCTGGCGCATTTCATTGATTACTACCTGATCAAGCATGACAAGTTCGCCAACATTCAGAGCATCAGGCTGAGCCCGTTGTTGACGGTGTTTGGCGCAATCGCGTTCGTGCTGTTGTTCAATCGCGTGCTGGCTGAGGCGGCGCAACGCAATGGGCAACGCTGGTTGGTGCCCGCGCTGAATGTGGCGTTGCTTTGCGCCGCCGCCATCTGGGGTTATCGCGTGGCGCACCAGCCGGAAGCGGAGTTCCGCTTCGGCGTCAGCGTCTATGCCGATCTGAGCGACAAACGGGGCGCGCGGCGGCGCTGGGTCGAGTTGTGCAATTGGATCAAGGCGAACGGCGCGCGCGACACCGTGTACCTGACTTCGCCCGCGAACGATGGCTTCACTGTGCTGACGGATCGCTCGAACGTGGTCGAGTTCAAGACCAATCCCGATGGGGCGTTGCAGATGAACGAATGGTTCGCGCGCCTGAAAGATTTGAGCGGCGGCAAGCTGCCCGACGCGGGCGGACTGAACAATCGCGAGCCGTTGAATCAAGCCTACGGCGCATTGAGCGCCGAACAGTTTGTAGCACTGGGGCTGAAGTATCGCGCCGGATTTGCCGTCGTGCCCAAAAACGCGAAGCTGCCCTTCGAGGTGGTTTACGCAAACGAAGGATTGAAGCTGGTCAAGTTGCCAGCCGCACCGTAAAGGAGGTCACTGATGATTCGTCGAATGCAGATGGTTGGATTGCTGTTGCTTGCGCTGAGCGCCGTAGCTTTCGCACAGGAGCGCCGGACCGCGCTGGATCGTTACATCGCGCAAAAGGACGCCGTCTATGGCTGGAAGCTGGTCGGCACGATTAAGGGCCAGGGTCACACCGGCTATGTGTTGGAACTGACTTCGCAAACCTGGCGCAGCGCGAAAGACGTTGATCGTCCGGTCTGGAAGCATTGGCTGACCGTGGTCAAACCGGACAAGGTCATGGGGAATAAGGCGCTGCTTTATATCGGCGGCGGCAACAACAACAGCCCCGCGCCGACGACGATTTCGGAACGCGCCAAGATGATTGCCAGCGACACCAACACCGTCGTCGCCGAACTGGGGATGGTGCCGAATCAGCCGCTGCACTTCACCGATTCGCCGGACAAGGCGCGGTCAGAGGACGATCTGATCGCCTATACGCGGGTCAAACACTTCACGACCAAGGACGATTTCTGGCTGGTGCGGCTGGCGATGGTCAAAAGCGGCGTGCGCGCAATGGACGCCGTGCAGGAATTCATGGCGAGCGAGGCGGGCGGCAAACTCAAAATTGACCAGTTCGTTGTCACCGGCGGATCGAAGCGCGGCTGGACGACGTGGCTGGTGGGCACGGTGGACAAGCGCGTGATGGCGATTGCGCCGATGGTGATTGACGCGCTCAACAGCGAGGTCATCACGCGGCATCATTTCGAGGTCTACGGTTTCTTTTCATCGGCGCTCAACGATTACGTCAACCACGGTCTGTTTCCGCACAAGATCGGCACGCCCGAATACCAGGCCGTACTGGCGATTGAAGACCCGTTCAATTACCGCACGCGCGCCAGCTTGAAGATGCCGAAGTTTTTGATCAACGCCGGCGGCGATCAATTTTTCCTGCCCGACAATTCGCAGTTTTATTACGGCGAGTTGCCGGCGGAAAAGCACATTCGTTATGTGCCGAACGCCAAGCACGATCTGGCCGGTTCGGATGCGCTGCAAAGCCTGGAAGCGTTTTACCAAGCCGTCATCACTGGTCATTCGCGTCCGCAATTCACCTGGCGCAAAGCGGCGGATGGCACGCTGACCGTCACGCCGAAAGACAAGCCGCGCGAAGTGAATCTGTGGCAGGCGACGAATCCGCAGGCGCGCGATTTCCGCTTGGACGTGATCGGCAAGGCATACGCGAGCACGCCGTTGCAAGCCGCAGCGAATGGCACATACGTGGGCCGCGTGGCGAAACCGGCGAGCGGCTACACGGCGTTTTTTGTCGAACTGGTTTATGACAGCGGCGGCAAGTATCCGTTCAAGTTCACGACCGAAGTCAGCGTCGTGCCGGATGTGTTGCCGCATAAGTGGGAAGAAGCCGCGCAGAAGTACGCAGGGACGAAGAAATAACGATCTACAAATTGGTGCGCCCGCGTCTCGCGGGCAGCGTCAAATCAAACCGGCGTATGCCGAAGGCTACCCTCCGGCATCAGTTCGTTTGACTTGACGCTGCCCGCGAGACGCGGGCGCACCAAGGAATCCCGGAGGAGCTATGCAAAAACTTTGTGCAATACTGTTGTTGGCGCTGCTAAGCGCGCCCGCGTTGGCGCAAGAGAAAGACGCCATCGCCAAAAAAGCCGACAAGCTGCACTTCTCATCCATCGTGCTCGACACGCACATTGACGTGACGCCAAAGCTGCAACGCGATTGGAAGTTCACCGACGAACACCCTGACGGCGCGATTGATCTGCCGCGCATGAAAAAGGGCGGGCTGGATGGACTGTTCTTTTCGATCTTCATGTCGGGCACAGTGACCGGGCCGAAGGCCGTCAACGACGCCATCGAACGCATCGCCGCCGTGCACAAACTGGCCGCCGATCTGCCCGACCAAGTCATGCTTTGCCGCACGGCGGCGGATGTAAAGCTCGCGCACAAACAAAAAAAGATCGCCGCGCTGCTGGGCATGGAAGGCGGGCACATGATCAACAACAGCCTGCCGGTGTTGCGCATGTACGCCGCATTGGGCGTGCGCTATTTGACGCTGACGCATTCGGTCAACACCGACTGGGCCGATTCATCGGGCGATACGCCGAAGCACAACGGCCTGACCGATTTCGGCAAAGACGTGGTGCGCGAATTGAACAAGCTGGGCGTGCTGGTGGACATCTCGCACGTGGCGGACAAAACGTTTTTCGACGCGCTGGCCGTCAGCACGGCGCCGATGATCGCGTCGCATTCGTCGTGCCGCGCCATCGCCGGCCATCCGCGCAACATGACCGACGAGATGATCAAGGCGTTGGCGGCCAAGGGCGGCGTGATTCAGATCAACTATCTGGACAGCTTTATTGACGAGGCGTTGTATCAATACGGGCTGAAGACGGCGGCGGCCCAGCGCGAGATGACGCAGGCCTTGGGCGGTTTCAGTTCGGAGAACCGGGCGAAAGTCCGTGAAGAGATTGCCAAACAATTCGGCCCCGCGCCCAAGGTGTCGTGGGAAAAGATCGTCGAACACATTGACCACGCGGTGAAACTGGTCGGTGCGGATCACGTCGGCTTAGGCTCCGATTTCGACGGCGGTTCGATGCCCGAAGGGATGAAGGATTGCACGCAATTGCCGAAGATCACCGAGGCGCTGTTGCGTAAGGGCTATGCGGAAAAAGACATCCGCAAGATTTTGGGCGAGAACACGGTGCGCTTGTTGGGTGAGGTTGAAAAGGCGGCGGCGCGTTTGCAACGGAAATGAAGCCGCGCGCCGGCGGGAATGTGTTCGGCGCGGGCCGGATGTATAATCGCGGGCGATTACGTCAAACAAGGAGGCAGCTATGAACCTGGCAACTGCAAATGGCGCGCACGGCGCCTTGATTATCGAAACGCCGCGCGGCCCGTCTGTCGCGGGGACGCGCATCACGGTTTATGACGTGATGGACTACATTACGGGTAATTACAGCCGCGAGTACACGCTGCGCTTTTTGCCCATCACCCCGGCGGAGTTGGACGCGGCTTATGCTTACATCGAACGGTACAAAGACGCGGTTGAACAGGAGTACGAGCGGATTCTGTTGCGTGAAGAAGAGGCGCGCAAGGAATCGGAGCGCGTCTTTCGTGAACGCTCGCCCTATCCGCCCGACATGCCGTGGGAAGAGAAAAGCAAGCTGTTGAAACAAAAGCTGGCAGCCATGAAAGTAGCGCAGGCGCAAAATGGAAGTAACCATCCTGCTTGACCAGAATATCGCGGGCTATGCCGATTTCTTCGTGGCGGGCCTGCGGGAGACGGGCTGGGATCAATTGGTGCATTGCACCTTCACGCGGTTGCGCGATTTTGCCTTGCCTGATGATTATCCTGATGACGAACTTTGGCGCTTTGTACAAGCGCGTGGCATTTGGCTCGTCACGCACAACCGCAACAGCACAGGCGCGGATTCGTTGCAGGCAACGATCCGCCGCGAAAATACGCTGGACTCGTTGCCCGTGATCACGATCCCAAATAAAGACAAGCTCCCCGACGCGGCCTATCGCCGCCGCGTGGTTGACGGTTTGGTTGACATCATCATCTCCCCTGAAAAATATCGCGGCACTGGCCGCGTCTTTTTACCGCAGTAAACCCGACATTACGGAGGTCACTCTATGAAGCCCCTACGCGCTTTCCTCGTGCTACTTTGTTTGGCAATCGCGGCCACCACACTGCCCGCTCCAGGCGCCGCGCAACAATATGCCACGTCGTTGTATCAAGCGTTGCGCTGGCGCTGCATCGGCCCGTTTCGCGCGGGCCGCACGGTCGGGGCGGCGGGCATTCCGTCACAGCCCAACACCTTTTTCATCGGCGTCAACAACGGCGGCGTTTGGAAAACCACTGACGCCGGACGCACCTGGCAGCCGCTGTTTGACGAACAGCCGACCGGTTCCATCGGTGATGTGGCCGTCTGTGAATCGCAGCCGAATGTGCTTTACGCCGGCAGCGGCGAAGGGCTGCCGTTGCGGCCCGATCTGTCGGTGGGCGATGGCGTTTACAAATCCAGCGACGGCGGCAAGACGTGGAAGAATGTGGGGCTGCGCGATGGGCAGCAGATTGGCGGTTTGATCGTTGATCCGAAAAATCCCAACCGTGTGTTTGTCGCCGTCTGCGGCCATCCTTTCGGCCCGAACAAAGAGCGCGGCGTCTATCGTTCGCTCGATGGCGGCGCGACGTGGCAGCAGGTGCTTTACAAGGATGAGAACGTCGGCGCGATTCAAGTCGAGTTCGACCCGAACAACACCAACACGCTTTACGCTGACTTGTATGAAGTCCGCCACGGCCCTTGGGAAAACGGCCAGTGGCAGGGGCCGGGCAGCGGCTTGTACAAATCTACCGACGGCGGCGCGACGTGGCGGCAATTGACGAAAGGCTTGCCGACGTTTGAGCAAGGCTTAGGCCGCATCGGCTTCGGCATCGCGCGCAGCAATTCGCAGATCATCTACGCGACGGTTGACGCCAACCAGCAGGCGGGCGGCATTTATCGCAGCGACGACGCAGGCGAATCGTGGCGCAAGGTGAGCAACGATCAACGCACCTGGGGGCGCGGCAGCGACTTCGCCGAGATTCGGCCGCATCCGAAAAATCCCGACATCGTCTTCGTCGCCAACACGGCTTCGTACAAATCCACCGATGGCGGCAAGACGTTCACGGGTTTCAAAGGCGCGCCCGGCGGCGATGATTACCATCGCATCTGGATCAACCCCGAACAGCCCGACGTGATGCTCTTTGCCAGCGACCAGGGCGCGACGATTACCGTCAACGGCGGCGCGACGTGGTCATCGTGGTACAACCAGCCGACGGCGCAGATGTATCACGTCATCACCGACAACCGCTGGCCGTACTGGGTCTACAGCGGCCAACAGGAGAGCGGCTCCATCGGCGTCGCCAGCCGTGGCGATTACGGCGCGATCACCTGGCGCGATTGGCGCACGGTGGGCGTAGAGGAATACGGCTACGTCGCGCCCGACCCGCTGAACCCGGAGATCATCTACGGCGGCAAGATCACGCGCTACGATTGGAAGACCGGCCAGGTGCAAAACATCGCGCCCCAAGCCGGTGGACGCGGCGGCGGCGGCCAGTATCGCTTCCTGCGCACGGCCCCGGTGCTCTTTTCGCCGGTGGACAACAAGACGCTTTATTACGCGGGCAACGTGCTGTTCAAAACGCTGGATGGCGGCCAAAGCTGGGAAGTCATCAGCCCCGATCTGTCGCGCGAGAAATACGACGTGCCCGAAGTCATCGGCAAATACCGCACGCCTGAGATGGCGAATATGCCGCGGCGCGGCGTGATTTATACCATCGCGCCCTCGCACAAAACGCTCAACACAATCTGGGCCGGCACGGATGACGGCTTGATTCATCTGACGCGCGACGGTGGCAAGAACTGGACGAACGTGACGCCGCCCGAATTGAAATCGTGGATGAAAGTCTCGTTGATGGACGCCTCGCACTTCGACGACGACACGGCCTACGCCGCGATCAACACGCTGCGCCTGGACGATCTGCGCCCGCACATTTATCGCACGCACGATGGCGGCAAGACCTGGCAGCACATCACCAGCGGCATCCCCGACGGCACCACTGTCAACGTCGTGCGCGAAGACCCACAGCGCAAGGGCCTGCTTTACGCGGGCACCGAACAGGCCGTCTATTTTTCGGCGGACGACGGCGAGCACTGGCAATCGTTGCGGCTGAACATGCCCGCAAGTTCGATCCGCGACTTGGTCATCAAGGATGACGATATGGTCGTCGGCACACACGGCCGCTCGTTCTGGATTCTGGACGATGTCACGCCGCTGCGGCAGCTCAACGCGCAAGTCGCGCAAGCTGATACCTTTCTTTTCAAACCGCAAACGGCGATTCGCGTGCGCCGCAGCCAGAACACCGATACGCCGATTCCGCCCGAAGAACCGATGGGCCAGAATCCGCCCGATGGCGCGATCATCAATTACTGGCTCAAGGCTGGCGCGCGCGAGGTCGCGCTGGAAATTCTGGATCGTTCAGGCCAGCTTGTGCGCCGTTATTCCAGCGCCGATCAGCCCGACATCGTTGACCCAAAGACGCAAGCCTATCCCGAATACTGGTTCCGCTCGCCGCGCATTTTGCCCAACCAAGCGGGCATGCAGCGCTGGGTGTGGAATCTGCGTTACACGCCGCCCACCGGCCTCCCGCGCGCCTACCCGATGACGGCGATTTACCGCGACACACCGCCCACGCCCGATGGGCCGCTGGCGCAACCGGGCGAATACACGGTGCGGCTGACGGTGGATGGCAAGAGCTACACGCAACCGCTCACCCTGAAACTCGACCCGCGTGTCACTGCGCCGCCTGATGCGTTGGCGCAACAAAGCGAATTGACGCTGCGCTGTTACAACGGCCTCAACCGCGTGCGCGCCGTGCAAGCCGAGATCAGCAAACTGAAAACGCAAGTGACCGCGCTGAAACCGCGCGCAGGGCAAGGCGCCACGGCGGACGCGCTCACCGCGTTTGAACAGAAACTGAACAGCCTCGAAGGCGCCGCCGGTGGTTTTCGCGGCGGCGGCGGTGGTGGCGGCGGCGCGGGCATCGCGCGTTTGGCGGGCGAATTCCTCTCAATCATGAATCTGGTTGGCGAAGTTGACGCGCAACCCACCACACAGGCCAAGGCGGCGGCGCAAGCGTTGCAAAAATCGCTGGATGACCAATTGGCGCGCTGGCAAACGATCAAAGGCGACGAGGTCAACAAGCTCAACGACCAATTGCGGCAGGCGGGTTTGCCACAACTTGTTCAATGACCCCTGGGTACGCGCAGCTTCCAGCGTGCGGGACTGATTGGCAAACCTACTGGGAAACCAGTGCGTCTCCTGCCAAGCCCGCACGCTGGAAGCGGTGCGTACCCGGATAGAAAATCATGCGCTATCAAGACAAAGTCACCATCATCACCGGCGCGGCCCAAGGCATCGGCGCGGGTTGTGCGCGCGTCTTCGCCGCAGCGGGCGCGCACGTCATCGTCGCCGATCGCAAGGAAGCCGAAGGGCAAGCCGTGGCCGCCGAGATCAACGGCCTCTTCGTCAAAACCGATGTCACCCAAAGCGGCGAGATTCAGCGGTTGATTGACACCGTTGTCGAAAAGTACGGACGGCTAGACTGCCTCATCAACAACGCGGGCTTGCATCCGCCCTATCACACGATTGATGAGTTTTCGCTGGACGACTTGCGCGCCGTGTTGGAGGTAAACGTCGTCAGCGTCTTCGCGGCCAGCAAATTCGCGCTGCCGCATTTACGCCAAACCCAAGGCAACATCATCAACATCGCCAGCCTGGTCGGCACCATGGCGCAACCGCACGCGACGACTTACGTGGCGAGCAAAGGCGCGGTCGCCGCCTTCACCAAGGCGCTGGCGATTGACGAAGCGTGTCACGGTGTACGCGTCAATTCGGTTTCGCCCGGCAACATCTGGACGCCGCTCTGGAAGCAAGGCGCAGACGCTTCGCCCGATCCCACGCAAACCATTGCCGACGGTGAAGCCGTGCAATGGTTGGGCCGCATGGGTACGCCCGAAGAGGCCGGGCGGTTATGCCTGTTCATTGCTGCGGAAGCGACGTTCACGACCGGTGTGGATCATTTGCTGACGGGCGGCGCAGAGATTGGCTATGGGCGCAAGCCGCTTTGAGGTACGGCAAACTGTCAGTTTGCCGTAGCCCTGGCAAACTGACCGCTTGCGCTGGTGGTTGCGCCGTGGCCGTCCGCCAGTTTCCCTGATTATGTTTGAGTTGAAGACCACGGCAAACTGACAGTTTGCCGTACATTTTATGTGGCAACGGCATCGCACATTGTGGGCTTCGATTGCGGCGGGCTGGCTGCTGATCGCGCTGGCCTTCACACTCAATTACTATTTCTTTTCCAGCCATTACGTCGAAATCTTTGCGCGGCCACCGGCGCTGTTGCAGATGCTGGTGTGGGAAATCCCGTACTGGATATTGTGGGCGGCGCTGGCCCCGCTGGTGTTGTGGCTGACGCGGCGCTTTCCGTTAGAGCGGCAAAACTGGCAACGCCACGCGCTGGCGCATCTCGCCGCGTGTTTCACGCTGACCGTAGCGCATCGTTTTATTTACCTGCCGCTTTGCTGGTTTTTGTATGTGGACGCTTACGCGCGGCGGCAATCATTGCTGGCGCTCTATGATTCCGATCTGCTGTTCAACCTGCCGGTCGGGTTTATGTGTTACGGCACCTTCCTGTTGGTCAGCAGCGTGACGGATTATTACGAACGCTATCAGGCGGGCGAATTGCGCGCGTCGCAATTGGAAGCGCAACTGGCGCAGGCGCAATTGCAGGCGCTGAAAATGCAATTGCAGCCGCACTTCCTCTTCAACACTCTGAACTCGATTTCGGCGCTGCAACTGACCGATGTCGAAGCGGCGAATCGTATGACCGCGCGCTTGGGCGATTTCCTGCGGCTGACGCTGGACAACGCGGGCCAGCACGAAGTGACCTTGCGGCAGGAGATGGAATTCCTGCGTGGCTATCTGGAAATCGAGAGCATACGCTTTCAAGACCGCTTGCAGGTGACGCTGGACATCGAACCCGAAGCGCTGGACGCGCGCGTGCCCAACCTGATCTTGCAACCCATCGTCGAGAATGCGATCAAGTATGCCATCGTGCTGCGCGCGGCGGCGGGGCATATCCAAATTCGCGCCGCTTGCATTGACAGCCGTTTGCGCTTGCAAGTGCAGGATGACGGCCCCGGTTTGCAACTGCCGCCGCGCGGCAACATCGCTTCACGCGGCGTCGGGCTGACCAACACTGAAGGCCGCTTGAAGCAGCTATACGGCAACGCGCACAAGTTTGAACTGCTGAACGTGCCGGAAGGCGGGTTGATGGTGACGCTGGAATTACCCTTGAAACGAGATGAATAAAATCAAAAGGCAAAAGGCAAAAATCAAAAGGCAAAAGTGCGGAGCTTTCTTTTTCAGAAAAAATGAAAAATGCCGTCCTTTTGATTTTTGCCTTTTGCCTTTTGCCTTTTGATTTTATGCCTGTTGAAGCAAAACACATCCACGCCATCATCGTTGACGACGAACCGCTAGGCCGCACCGTCATCCGCGAGATGCTGCGCGGCGAGGCCGAAATCGAAATCATCGGCGAATGCGCCAACGGCTCGAAGCGCTCGAACTCATCAGCAGCGCCCGGCCCGAATTGCTTTTCCTAGATGTGCAGATGCCGGAGGTGGACGGCTTTGAGGTGTTGAACGCGGCCATGTCTGTGTCGGATGAATTGCCGCTGGTCATCTTTGTGACGGCCTACGATCAATACGCGGTGCGCGCGTTTGACGTGCATGCGGTGGATTACCTGCTCAAGCCCTTCGACCGCGAACGCTTCGGCAAAGCCGTGCAGCGCGCCAAAGCGCAGTTGAAACTCGCGCACCACAACGCCGTCAACGACCGCATCCTGGCCTTGCTGGAAGAGCAAAAAGCCAAGACACGCTATCTGGAACGGCTGGTTGTCAAAGCCAATGGCCGCATCTTCTTCCTGAAAACCAACGAGCTGGATTGGATCGAAGCCGAAGGCAATTACGTCTGTTTGCACGTCCGCAAAGAAACATATCTGTTGCGCGAAACGCTCAGCGCGCTGGAAGCGCAACTCGATCCGCAAAAATTCCCGCGCATACACCGCTCCCAAATCGTCAACGTCGAACGCATACGTGAATTGCAACCCTGGTCGCACGGCGAATACCACGTCATCCTGCACGACGGCACAGAACTCACGCTCAGCCGCAGCTACCGCGAACGTTTGCACGAACTGTTGGGGAAATCGCTCTAACTCGGAACCGGCGAACGTTGGCACTCTCCATTCTCAACTCTCCACTCTCAATTTCTTTGCAGTGCGCCGTTGATTGAGAAGCATCTTCTGCCAGGAGTTGAGAATATAGAGTTGAGAATGGAGTGTGACCTGTCTACCTCAACAGCCGAAACCGGGCCTCGGCAATGGTCACACTTTCGTACGCTTTCAGCACATCCCGTTGCCGGTTCGTCACAAAATACTTCTGCATCCTCGCAATGCTGCCTATGCTCGCGGGCACTTTTACAACCATTGAGGAGGCAGACCGCATGAGCAATCTTTTCATCACCAAACCACTCGACACCTTGCTGGCCGAAGCGAAAGCGGAAGGTCAACACGGACTCAAACGCGTGCTCGGTCCGCTGAACCTGATCGCCCTCGGCATCGGCGCCGTCATCGGCGCGGGCATCTTCGTCATCACCGGTTCGTCAGCGGCGCAATTCGCCGGGCCGGCGATTGCGTTATCGTTTGTGCTGGCGGGCTTGGGCTGCGCGTTCGCCGGGCTGTGTTATGCCGAATTGGCGGCGATGATTCCAATCTCAGGTTCGGCGTACACGTATGGCTATGCGTCGTTGGGCGAATTGGTGGCGTGGATTATCGGTTGGGATTTGGTGCTGGAATACGCCTTCAGTGCCGCGACGGTGGCGTCAGGCTTGAGCGCGAACATCATCAGCTTGCTACAGGATTTGAACATTCACCTGCCGCCGCAATTGATCGAAACGCCGGGGCGCGAGTTATTCTTGTTCAGCGGACGCTGGGAATTGCTGACGACCTTGCAACCGGCCTTGCAGGCGGCGGGCATCAGCGCCGACACGTTGCCGCACGCGACGGCGCTCTTCAATCTGCCGGCGTTTTTAAGTGTGTTGGCGGTGACGGCGATTCTGATCATCGGCGTGCGCGAATCGGCCAACTTCAACGTCGTGGTGGTGTTTATCAAAGTCGGCACCGTGCTGGTCTTCATCGTGGTTGCAGTTTCCTTTCTTTGGAATCATCCGCAAATCGCCGCCGCCAACTGGACGCCGTTCATCCCGCCGAATAAAGGTCACTTTGGCGAATTCGGTTGGTCGGGCATTGCGCGCGGCGCGGGCAGCATCTTTTTCGCCTACATCGGCTTTGACGCCGTCTCGACAGCGGCGCAAGAGGCCAAGAATCCGCAACGCGACATGCCGATTGGCTTGCTGGGTTCGCTGGCGATCTGCACCGTGCTCTATTTGATCGTAGCCTTTGCGCTGACAGGCGTGCTGCATTACTCGCGCTTGAACGTGGCCGCGCCGGTGGCGTTGGCGATGGATGCGACGGGCGTGCGCTGGGGCAGTTGGCTGGTCAAGTGCGGTTCGATTGCGGGCTTGAGCACGGTGATGCTGACGACGCTGATGGGGCAGTCGCGCATCTTTTACACGATGTCGCGCGACGGGCTGTTACCGCAATGGGCCAGCGCGATTCATCCGCGCTTCCAAACGCCGTGGATTTCTTCCATCGTCGTCGGGCTGTTCATCGCCGTCTTTGCGGCGATCTTGCCGATCAACCTGCTGGGCGAGTTGGTCAGCATCGGGACGTTGTTGGCGTTCATCATCGTCTGCATCGGCGTCTGGGTGTTGCGGCGGCGGCGGCCCGACATCGAACGCCCGTTCAAAACGCCGTGGGTGCCAGCGGTGCCGATCTTGGGTATCCTGATTTCGTTTCTCTTGATGTTGAGTTTGCCGGGCGACACGTGGTTGCGGTTGATCGTTTGGTTGTTGCTTGGCTTCGTGATTTACTTCGGCTACAGCCGCCATCACAGCCGCGTGCAAATGCAACGGCGTTGAAAAACTTTCCCACGAAGACACACGAAGGGGCACGAAGAATGACTTAGTTTTCTTCGTGCCCCTTCGTGTGTCTTCGTGGGAAAATGGTTTGGAGGCCGCAAGCCATTAGGCGCAACCCTACCCTTTGCTTTATCCTTAGCCCGCATTCTTCATTCCATCAACCGCTAAAACAGGAGTAATCGTTATGGCAGAAGCAGTCATTATTGACGCCGTGCGCACGGCGATAGGCCGCAACAAAGGTGCGCTGCGCGAAACGCGCCCCGATCAACTGCTGGCGCACGCGCTGGAAGGCCTGGTCAAACGCACTGGCCTGGACAAAGCCAAAGTCGCCGACATCATCATCGGCTGTGTGGGCCAAGTCGGCGAACAAGGCATGTGCATCGCGCGCCGCACGGCTTTGCTCGCGGGCTTCCCGATTGAAGTGCCCGGCGTGACGCTCAATCGCTTTTGCAGTTCGGCGCAACAGTCCATTCATTTCGCCGCGCAGGCGATTGCGGCGGGCGATGCCGATTACATCATCGCGGGCGGCGTCGAGAGCCTGACGCGCGTGCCGATGGGCAGCGACAGCGGCGGCGTCTGGCCCAAAATTTACGAGGCGATGAAGGAGCATCACGATCTGGCGCACCAAGGCATCAGCGCTGAAATGATCGCTGACAAATGGGGCCTCACGCGCGCCGACGTGGACAGCTTTTCCGCAGAAAGTCACGCCCGGGCCTTCGCCGCGATCAAAGCGCAACGCCACAAAGAAATCATCCCAACGCCGGGCGTGGACGCCGAGGGCAAAAACATTTCGCTCACCTGGGACGAAGGCGTGCGCGAAAAGATTGATCCGGTCAAGATGGCTTCGTTACCGACGGTCTTTCGGCCAGATGGCAACGGCGTCGTGACGGCGGGCAATTCCAGCCAGATTTCCGATGGCGCGGCAGCGGTGCTGGTGGCGAACCGTGAACGCGCCGAGGCGGACGGCTTCAAACCGCGCGCGCGTTTTCGTGCCCGCGTCGCCGTGGGCAGCGATCCGACTTTCCAACTCACCGGCGTGATTCCCGCGACACAACTGGCGCTCAAGAAAGCCGGGCTGACGATCAACGACATTGACTGGTTCGAGATCAACGAAGCCTTCGCCACCGTCGTGCTGTGTTGGGAACGCGAACTCAAACCCGACATGGCCAAAGTCAATCCTTGGGGCGGCGCGATTGCACACGGCCATCCGGTCGGCGCGACCGGCTCGATCCTGATGGCGAAGCTGTTGAGCGGGCTTGATGCCGTGGATGGCCAATTCGGCTTGCAAGTGATGTGCGCTGGGCACGGGATGGCGACCTGCACGATCGTTGAACGGATGAAATAGCTGACACATAACGTAGGGGCAGACCTGCGTGTCTGCCCCGGTGACAGCAAGCGGGAATCGAAGGCGTCCAACCCGACCGGGGCAGACACGCAGGTCTGCCCCT
>JAYUCP010000119.1:0-2394 GCA_043740245.1 Acidobacteriota bacterium
GGATGACGCGGATGCAGCGGATCAGCGCGGATCAACCCGAAAAAGAATCTGCGGAAATCCGCTACATCCGCGTCATCCGCGTATCTATTCGCTTGTCGAATTACGCACACTCTTCAACCGTTGCCAGCCCAACAGACAAGCCAGCTTCACAATTCCAGCCCTGCGGCATATAGTGCCCGCGCAAACGCAGTTCACCAACACTCCATCATCCAACTGAGCATCCGTTATGAAAGGCATGTTTCCTCCGCGTCTTAGGCTGAAGCTGCTGGCGCTGTTGCTGACGGGCTGTTTCGGCTGGCAAGCATTGCCGCCCAGCGCCGCCCACAACGCGCAACGCCGGCTTGATTTCAACCGCGACATACGCCCGATTCTGGCGGACAAATGCTTCGCTTGTCACGGCCCCGACGCCACGGCCAAACGCATCAAGTTGCGGCTGGATTCCGAAGCCGCCGCCAAGGCTGATCTGGGCAATGGCCGTCGCGCCATCGTCCCCGGCGATACCGCGCGCAGCGAACTCGTCCGCCGCATCACCGCACCAGATGAAGCCGAACGCATGCCGCCGAGTTACGCGCCGCACAAACTCACGGCGCCAGAGATCGAGACGTTGACCGAATGGGTCAGGCAAGGCGCGCAATGGCAACAGCATTGGGCCTTCATTCCGCCCGTGCGCCCGACTTTGCCCTCCGTCAAAAACAAAGCCTGGGTGCGCAATGCGATTGATGCCTTTGTGCTGGCGCGGCTCGAAAAAGAAGGCTTGCAACCGTCGCCCGAAGCCGACCGCGCGACATTGCTGCGCCGCGTATCGCTTGATTTGACGGGCCTGCCGCCGACCTTGGCCGAATTGGATGTGTTCTTGAATGATGCCGCGCCGAATGCGTATGAGAAAGTCGTAGATCGTTTGCTGGCCTCGCCGCGTTATGGCGAACGGATGGCGTTCAAGTGGCTGGACGCCGCGCGCTACGCCGATACCAACGGCTATCAGATTGACGGCGACCGCAGCGCCTGGCGCTGGCGTGATTGGGTGATCGAAGCCTTCAACACAAACAAACCTTACGATCAATTCATCACCGAACAACTGGCGGGCGATTTATTGCCGAACCCGACATTGGATCAACGCATCGCCACGGCCTTCAACCGCAACCACCGCCTCAATGCCGAAGGCGGCATCGTGCCCGAAGAGTACCGCGTCGAATACGTCGTTGATCGCGTAGACACCACCGCGACCGTGTTGATGGGCCTGACGCTGGGTTGCGCGCGTTGCCACAACCACAAATTCGATCCCTTCACGCAAAAAGAGTATTACCAACTTTCGGCCTTCTTCAACAGCATTGACGAAGGCGGGCATGCGTTCGATCAAGGCAACTCGCCGCCCTGGCTGGCTGCGCCGACGCGCGCACAACAGCAGCAACTGGCCGCGTTGGAACGCGAGATCGCGCAGACCGAAACGCAGCTTGCCGCGCTCGAACCGCAAGCCGCCGCCTGGCAGCGCCGTTGGGAAACGCAGTTGCCGAAAGACGCCAACCAGCAATGGTTCCCAACTGACAAGCTGATTGTGCGTATTCCGTTTGATGAAACCGCCGCGCCTACCTTCAACAAACCCGACCGCGCGTATCACGACCAATACGACAAACGTAAAGAAGACCCGCCGCTCAACTTCCCGGTTGAATTCAAAAATGGCGCGCCGCGTTATGTGCCCGCGCCGACAGGGCAGGGCGCAGCCTTCGACGGCCAGCTTTATTTTGACGCGGGCATCCACGCCGACTTCCGCTACAAATCTACGTCAAAGGATTACCGCGAACGCTTCAGCCTTGCCGCTTGGGTTTATCCCGACAACGCGCAAAGCGGTTCGATCATCACCAAAGTCAGCGACGCGCCCGCCGAAATCGAAGACGGCGTGCCGCGCGCCGAAGGCTATGGCCTGTACTTTCTGAACGGCAAGCTGCATTTCAACATGATCTTCCGCTGGGGTGAAGATGCGCTGCGCGTCGAGACTGCAGAAGCCTTGCCGCTCAAACAATGGCAACACGTCGCGGTCGTGTTTGACGGCACACAAGCCTGGGAAGACCGCTTACGCATCTATGTCAACGGCCAGCCGCGCAAACTGAAATTCACCCAACGCAATTTCTTCCTGTTGTTTGGCGGCAGCAAAAACACGTTGAAGCTCGGCGCGGGTGGCGGCCCGCAATTCCGTTTCAAAGGCGCGCTCGATGAAGTGCGCCTGTATAGCCGCACACTCGCACCCGCCGAGATCGCCCTCCTCGCCTGCGCCGATTCACTCGCAACCATCACGGCGCTGCGCCCGCCCCAACGCACACCGGCCCAAGCGGCCAAGCTGCGCGCCGCCTTTCTTGAAAGTCTTTCGTCTGATAACGGGTCTATTGAAATCAAGACGCA
>JAYUCP010000120.1:0-2394 GCA_043740245.1 Acidobacteriota bacterium
CCTTTCCGGTTCAGACCGCCCGTTATATCAGGATCACGCAAACCGGGATGAATCCGACCTATCACTGGTCAATCTATGAGCTGGATGTTTACAAAAAGAAATAGCGATGGTGCGGCTGATTGAGTTGATCCTATTGCAGGAATCGCAAGAGCCGTGAACAATAAATCCCCATGAAAACATTCCTATTGCTTGTTGTCGCTCTGTTCATCGGCGCAGCGCGTCCACTTTCGGTTGGTGCCGACACTTATCCGCGCCAACCGAAAGTGGACGCGTTGCATTACGCCTTTCAACTCACTCTCAATGATGAGAATGACGAGATCACGGGCGAGGCGACGATCACGCTTCGTTTCACGGGCGCAGGCGTCACGGAAGTCGCGCTTGATCTGGCGTCGGCTTCAAATGGCAAGGGGATGACAGTCGCCGGCGTGACCTCGGGCGACGCTCCTGTCGCGTTCAAGCATCAAGCCGACCGGCTCATCCTGAGTTTACCCACGCCGCCACAGGCAGACGAGCAGCGGCAAATCACCGTGCGGTATCGCGGCGTGCCTGCGAATGGTTTGCGCATGCTGAAAAACAAATTCGGCGAACGCGTTTTTTTCAGCGAGAACTGGCCGAACAACGCGCGCCAGTGGCTGCCGATGATTGACCACCCGTATGACAAGGCGACCAGCGAATTCATCATCACTGCGCCCAGCAAATATCAGGTCGTAGCCAACGGTCTGTTACAGGAAGAAACCGACCTCGGTGACGGACGGCGGCTGACGCATTGGAAGCAGTCCGTCCCGATCGCTTCGTGGCTGAACGCAATTGGCGTAGCACAATTCGCCGTGCATCACGACGGCCTCGTCAAAGGTGTGCCGCATCAGACGTGGGTCTATCATCAAGAGCGAACGACCGGCCCCGCCTGGTTCGAGACCAAATCGCGACAGGCAATGGAATTTTTCAGCGAACACATCGGCCCGTATTCCTACGAAAAGCTCGCCAACGTGGAAGCCGCTGGATTCGGCGGCGGCACCGAACACGCCAGCGCAATCTTTTATGGCGAAAAATCCATCCTGGAGCGCCCGGATATGGGCCTGGTCGCGCACGAGATTGCGCATCAATGGTTCGGAAATTCGGTGACGGAAAAAGATTGGGACGACGTGTGGTTGAGCGAAGGCTTCGCTACCTACTTCACCTTGCTCGTAGCCGAACACTATGAAGGGCGCGATGCATTTGTCGCCGGATTGAAGCGTAGTCGTGAAGGAGTCTTTGCATTGGAAAAACAGATGCCTGGCGTCGCGGTGTTGCACGACAATCTGGCGGATATGAAGAAAGTACTGAACCGGATCATTTACCAGAAAGGCGGCTGGACGCTGCATATGCTGCGCCACCGGATGGGCACGGAAACATTCTGGGCGGGCATCCGCGATTACTATCAACGCTATCGCAACAGCAGCGCGACGACCGAAGACTTTCGCCGCGTGATGGAAGAGCATTCCGGGCAGGAACTGTCGTGGTTCTTTCAACAATGGCTGGCGCGGGCCGGCTCGCCCGTGATTGAAGGCAATTGGCGCTATGACGCGGCGACCAAACACGTCGTGATTGAACTCACGCAAGCGCAGTCGGGCGAAGCCTATCGGCTGCCGCTTGAAATCGGCATCACGATTGACGGCGCGCTGAGGATCGAAACGATCGAGACCACCCAGAAGCAGCAGCGTTTCGAGGTCGCCGCGGACAAAGAGCCTGCGACCGTCGCGCTCGATCCGAACACCTGGGCGCTGATGGAAACGCGCTTCGGCAAACGCTGACCCGCATCCCGGAGGCGCGCTGAAACTATCAACTCATGCCTGAAAACCCGAAAGAGGAAACCACAATGAAACGACGCACGCATCTCTTATTCGCATTGTTTCTGTTTGTTCCGGCAATGGTCTTGGCGCAAACGCCGCATTACCAAACGCACTTTCCACCCGAAGAATTTAAGGCGCGCTGGGCCACGATCTTCGACAAAATCGGCGACCGCGCCGTAGCGATTGTGCAGGGCGCGCCGCTAACCAACGGCTTCACCCTGCCACGTCAATCGAACGAGTTCTATTACCTGAGCGGAATCGAAACGCCCGGCGCTTATTTGCTGCTGGATGGTCGAACGCGCAAAGCAACGCTCATCTTGCCGCCGCGTAACGAACGGCTGGAACGCAGCGAAGGCAAGGTACTTTCTGCTGACGACGCAGAACCGGTCAGGCAATTGACTGGCGTGGATGCCATCGCCAACACAAAAGCTATGGGCGAAGAATGGCTGAACGAATTGATAAAGGCCCCCGCGCCAACCATTTACACGATGTTCACGCCGGCGGAAGGCAACGCGCAAAGCCGCTACGAATTGCAAAACGCGAACGCCGCCATCGCGGCGGATTA
>JAYUCP010000121.1:0-2386 GCA_043740245.1 Acidobacteriota bacterium
TTCCAATCACGCTAGTGGCGGTTTCCCAAATGGCTAGCTGATGGAGTTCCAGGTCGCTGACGCTCCCCGTACTGCACCCATGCAAAAGTAATGAAAATCGTCACCCTAGATCAAGTCTCCAAACGCTACCGCATCAGCCGGCTCGGCGCGAAATCGATTCGCGAGGAGTTGGCGCGCGTGTTCGCGCGCAACCGCGAATCGGACAAGGAAGACTTTTACGCCTTGCGCGACGTGTCGCTGGAGATCGAGCAGGGCGAGGCGGTTGGCTTCATCGGTCCGAACGGATCGGGCAAAAGCACGATCTTGAAATTGCTGGCGCGCATCATCTATCCGACCAGCGGCAAGCTGGTGGTGCGCGGCTCGGTGGCGTCGTTGATCGAAGTCGGCGCGGGCTTTCACCCCGAATTGACGGGGCGCGAGAACATCTTTCTCTACGGTTCGATCATGGGCATGAAGGGCGCCGAAGTGCGCAGCAAGTTCGATCAGATCGTGGCCTTCGCCGAGATGGAGCGCTTTATTGACACGCCGGTCAAACGCTATTCGTCGGGCATGTACGTGCGGCTGGGCTTCGCCGTGGCGGCGCACATCAACCCGCACGTCTTGCTGGTGGACGAAGTGCTGGCCGTGGGCGACGCCGCCTTTCAGAGCAAGTGCCAGCAGCGTATCGAAGAGTTGCGGCGCAACGGCATGACCATCGCCTTTGTCTCGCACGATATGGCGACGGTCGAACGGTTGTGCAGCCGCGTGTTTTTCCTGCATCAGGGCCGGGTTTGTGCGCAAGGCACGGCACAGGACGCCATCAGCGCGTATTACAACGCGGTCGTCTTCAAGGCGGCAGAGCAGGAAAACCAAATCATGACCGCCAACAACAACGGCAACGAACGCGAGGCCGAGATTTTGGGCGTGCGCTTTCTGGATCGCGACGGTTTGCCGGTGGATGCGCTGGCGACGGGCGAGCCGCTGGTGGCGCAGATCGAATACATCGCGCACCGCCCCATCGAAGACGCCGTATTTGAATTGTTTTTCTATTCGGCGGATGACCGCTTGCATTGCCATTTCACCACGGCGCTGACGGGCGATCAGTTGCCGAACCTGCAAGGGCGCGGCGTGATGGAGATTCAATGCGACGAATTCGGCCTGGCGCCGGGCGTGTTCAAGATTGACGCGACGCTGCTCAAACGCGGCTCGATTGCCGCTTACGATTGGAAGCCGCGTCAGTACCTGTTGAAGGTGTTGCCGGGTAAGAAGGTGCGCGGGCTGTTTTATGCGCCGCACCATTGGCGGTTGTTGCCGCCGAACGATGCGCCCGCGAGTGCGCCGAATCAGGCGGGCGAGTTTTTGTAGGTGGTGCGGTACCGGGAGCGGTAGCGACCGGGTGACTCTGAATGCGTGCGACGCAGAGCCACCCAGTCGCTACCGCTCCCGGTACCGCCCCGCTGGCGGAGTCTTATGACGAAGATCAGCGTGCTGCTGTGCACACGCAACCGCGCACAATCCCTGGCGCGCACGTTGCAAACGCTGTTGGCGCTGCCGCAAGGCGCGCGGTTCACTTACGACGTGCTCGTGGTGGACAACGCCAGCCGGGACGAAACGCGCGCCGTGGTCAGCGAACTGCAACGCGCGCACGCGCATTTGCAATACGTCTTTGAACCGCAGCCCGGGCTCTCGTTCGCGCGCAACACTGCCGTTCGCAACAGCACGGGCGAATTGCTGGCCTTCACGGACGACGACGTGCTGGTGACCGAAAACTGGCTGAGCGAATTGCACCGCGAATTCGCCGCTGATGCGCAATTGCAAATGCTGAGCGGACGCGTGCTGCTGGCGCGGCCCGAACTGGCGCCGGTGGCGTATGTGGATGACCCTGATCGCCTGATCGTGCGTTACCCGAACGTCGGCGAACCGGTGATGGGCGCGAACATGATCGTGCGCCGCCGCTTGTTTGAAGAGATCGGTTTGTTTGATGTGCGGCTGGGCGCGGGCCGCTTTTTTGCCGGGGGCGAAGATACCGAGTTGGTTTACCGTGCGCTCAAGGCCGGGCATTACATGCTCTATGCGCCGAATGTGCTGGTTTACCACGATCACGACCGCGTAACCGAAGCGCAGGCGCGCCACTTGGAATACAGCTACGGCAAATCGTATTCGGCGTATCTGTTCAAACACATCCTGCGCGGCGACGGTTATGCGGCGCGGGCGCTTTATTGGTCTTCGCTGGGTTTGTTGAAACGTTTGAAAAACCGCGCCGATGAATCGGAGGCGGTCTGGTTGCGGCGGCGCGCGCACGTGCGCGGCGTAATCGTGGGGCTGCTGACAGCGCCCAGGGTCATGGGTTGGGGCAGTGGTGAGACGCGCTTAGAGCGCGTGGAAACTGGAAGAGATGCCGGAAAGG
>JAYUCP010000122.1:0-36286 GCA_043740245.1 Acidobacteriota bacterium
TCAACCCTGAGTGAGTAATCCCTACGCAGGGATTACGCCCTGACACTCTTCAAAACCTAAGTCGCTGTCTTCAAAGAACATTTATTCGCACAGGCTTCATTTAACTTTGAAATTGATGATGTCGAATGATCCATTATTGTTAATATTCGACACCGTCCAGCCTACCGGCGGTTGATCTTCTACCGCATAAACCTGTGTGGAAGCATCTGGGGTAACCACGATACTGACGGTTACACCAATTCCTGGCGTGTAGCTGGTTGGATTGAAGCTTGAAACAGCCGTCCCTCCGGCGATAACGCTGCTTTCTCCTGATAGCGCCAACAAACCGGTCTTAAGCCACGTCAACAAATTGGGATTGAGCAGCGAAGCTCCTGGCACCCAAGGCGGCGTTTGAGAAGCATCGTAGTGATATGTTTCCCCGAGTTTCCAGAGCAACCCTGCGTTCGTGACATAGGCAATCGGAATGGGATTCGGCGGGATAGGCCAGACTGCCCCGGACTTCCAGGCTGCTCCATAGGCAGTCACCTCACTAATCCCTATGCGAAGGTCATTATTGGTGTCAGCAGGATGGAAGGTTGCAGGCGCAATGGTTGTCGCGCCGCAAATGGCGCTATTCACGCCATCCACTGATAATGTTCCGGCGAAACTTTGAGTCCCCGTAGTCCCTAGTGGCGGCGTTACTGAATAATGCAACGTCCGCGCCAGGTTATCGAAAAATGGCCCCCATTTCACCTTGCCATTGCCAGCGTCAAATTGGCCGCCATTGTCAATGCCAGACACTGCCCACCCCGCAGGCGGCACATCTTCTGCCGCATAAACCTGCGTGCTGGATAAGGGCGACACTTGAATCGTCACCTGCAAGGACTGCCCAGCCACATAACCGCCTGGCAGGACGCGCTGAGCTGCGCCTTGACATGCCGTGCCCCCTGCTTGCGTGACGGTAAACGTTTGTCCCGCCACGGTAATTGTGCCAGTCCGCTGTGTCCCACTATTGGCGGCGTAGGCGTAATTCGCCGTCCCGCTGCCGCTCCCGCTGCTACTGGTGGTGAGCCAGCTTGCGTTGCTCACGGCTGTCCAACTGCACCCGGTCGTGGGGTTAGTAGTGACGGTGAAGCTGCCGCTCCCTGCTGCGGCGCCGACAGAAGCCGAAGTCGGCGTCAACGCATAGGTGCAGGCTCCTGCTGCCTGGGTGACGGAGAAGGTTTGCCCCGTCACGGTAATCGTGCCAGTGCGTTGTGCGCCTGTGTTGGCCGCTACGGAGTAATTTGCTGTTCCGCTCCCGCTGCCGCTGCTGCTGGTGGTAATCCAACTCGCGTTGCTCACGGCAGTCCAGCTACACCCGGTCGCAGGCGTGGTGGTGAATGTAAAGCTACCGTTGCTGCTTGCTGCTCCGACAGAAGCCGAGGTCGGCGTCAACGCATAGCTACAGGTTCCTGCTGCTTGGGTGACAGTGAACGTCTGGCCAGCGACTGTGATTGTGCCGGTGCGTTGCGCGCCCGTGTTCGCCGCGACAGTGTAATTCACCGTTCCGCTGCCACTGCCGCTGCTGCTGGTCGTGACCCAGCTTGCGTTGCTCACGGCGGTCCAACTACACCCGGTCGTCGGGGTGGTGTTGACCGAGAAACTGCCGCTCCCGCCCGCGGCTCCGACGGAAGCCGTTGTGGGCGTGATTGAATAAGTGCAGGGGCGGAGCCAGTGAGGCTCAATGTATAACTGCCGATTCCGCCTGCTGCGAACGAATTGGCCAGAATGATGTAGTTGCCTGTCGCCGGTAGGCTGAAAAAGCCTGAAGCTGGGATGCGTGCATTGGTGCCGCCACCGCTGTCGTCATCCGTTGCGATGACTACCTCATTCGCGTTGAGCAGTCCGAGAAAAGCGTCGAAGGCCGTCGAATTGAGGCTGATCGCGATCTGTTGTCCAGCCGTGCCGCTGAAACTGTAGCGGTCGGCGAAACTGCCGTCGGCAAGCGTACAGTCACCTGCGCTCAACTGTCCGGTAATGGTTTGGCCGACGGTGATTGGCGTGGAGGTCGTGCAAGCGCCGCCGCCACCCAACGCATTCACTGCCGCATCCACCTTGATGCGTGGTTTCGTGATGCCATTGCGCGGGTCGGTCACGGATAATCCGGTACTGGTTAGAGCCGTGAGCACTTCGGTGACCGAAGCGGTCGACACTTTCTGCTTTAAGACTGCCCAAGCGCCAGTCACGTGAGGCGCCGCCATAGAGGTGCCTTCAAGGTTAGTAAAACCACCGCCTGGTACGGATGAGTTGATCACGCTTCCCGGCGCCAGCAAATGCAAAAAAGAAGCACTGTTGGAAAAAGACGAAACGGCATTTTGCGTCGTGCCATTACTGCGGTCACCAGTGCTGCCTACGCTGACAGCAGTGGAAATGCACGCTGGCTCTGACATTGAATTGGTGAAACCGCTGTTACCTGAGGAAATGACCGTTGCAATGCCAGCGGAACGCAAGTTATCAATCGCGGGTTTTAGCGGGCTCGTGTCACAGTTCGCGGAGAATTGCCCGCCACCCAGGCTCATATTGACTGCGGCAATGGTGAGACTTGTCCTTAACGCATAAACGCGTTCCAATCCCAGCATAACATCCGAGGTAGTCGCTGTGATGCAGGGCGCGGCAGAGCCACAGGTTGCCGCGTTACAAACGCGGGTGAAGACTTGCACCGCAATGATGTTCGCGTCCTTTGCCACACCGGAAAAGGTGGTGCCCTTACCGGCGGCAATGCCCGCAACGTGAGTGCCGTGGAAGCAACCGAAAATACTGGTTGGGCAATTTACGCCAGAGCCAACAGCCGTTGATGACGGGACACCGCCAGGACAAACCGAGGTGTAGCCCTTCGTCGCGTCAGTCGTTGAGTAGCAGGCTTCGGACACCACTTTCCCGCTTAAGAAAGGGTGGGTTTTATCAACGCCCATATCCAAGATCGCCACAGTTTGCCCCGCTCCGGTAAAGCCACTGGCCCAGGCGGCTGGTGTGCCAATCAAGGGCACACTTTCAGCCAATAACAGCGGCAGGAGTTTGTCTTCTTGAGTGCTTTTTACCTCCACGGCTGTTTTGAGGTACTCCAGCCCGGCGGCATCCACCGCCAGCGCCAGATAAGGAGTGAACTGGAAGCGTTTGATTGAGGACGGCTCAACCCCGGAGAGTTTGCTCAGCAATGCATCTTGAGTTTGTGCGATGTCGCGTCGTTGCGCTTCGACGGCAAGGGGATTTTTGGCTGCGCCTTCAGGCTTAAAATTGACGTTTAGGCCGATGATGACCCGTACATAGCCCTGGCTTTGGGCTTTACCGACGAGCGCCGCGATGTCGCTTGAGTTTTGCAACTGCGCGGCCACGGCAGGCTTATTCACCTTGAGTGACGCCGCCAAGCCCGCAATGAGTATCGCTGCCGAGACGAGCAAAATGAATTGTGGCCGCATGCGTCTCAGCCAGGATTTGTGTGTGTAGTTTGAAAGCATCTGAGTTTCCTCCAAAAGGTGCCGAAGACGTTTACGAAGCGCCGCCAAAAGCAGCCTAGGCCGATTGATGACGACGTACCTCTGCTCCAGGTACCCAATGTTTGAACTTATGAGCGCCGCCCCAGTGAGAGTCCGGCAAAAATTTGGGATTGTCCGTTGGGTTGTTTCAGGTCTCTCGGTTGTTGGCCATTGCTACTGGTCGTGAAGGCGAGATCCCAAGAAACGCGGGGAGTCTAATGGGGGGGGGGGACATGTCAATCGCTGTCGTTAATTTTTTGCTGTTTCAGTCGGTCGGTCGCCCTGCCCTGCCACGCGCAACGTGCTGGACACCTTTCTCACAAGCCGTTGATTGTCCGGCTTGAAGGCCTCGTGCTAAGCTGCGCGCCGAAACAATCAGGCTGGGCCGCACGCTCCCGCGCTTACTAAGCGGTAATGAACTGCAGCCGTCCGCCCGCGAAACCCCTGACCACGATTGCGTCTGAGAGGATTTGCATTTGAAGATCATTCCCTTGGGAACCAGTTCCGGCAAACCCACGCTGCAGCGCAACGTCAGCGCCACCGCCGTCGTCGCCGAAGGCGAATGGTGGTTGTTCGATTGCGGCGAAGGCACGCAAATGCAAATTGCGCGCGCCGGGCTTTCGATTCACCGGCTGGCTGGCGTTTTCATTACGCATCTGCACGGCGATCATTTCAACGGCCTGGCGGGCTTGCTCTCGACGATGGCGTTGGACAAACGCGAGCGCGAACTGGTCGTCGCGGGGCCGCCGGGCATCGGCGAATACTTGGAGGTGCTGCGGCGTTTGAAAATTCTGTGGACGAATTATCCGCTCGTGCTGTGCGAATACGGCAAGCAAGATTTCGCCGGGGCCGCGCAGTTGCAGGTTTACGATTCCGAACGCTTTTACGTGGTCACGCGCCCGTTGCAGCATCGCATCTTCGCGCTGGGTTATCGCGTGCAGGAGAAAGACCGGCTGGGCAAATTCGATCTGGCGCGGGCCAGGGAACTGGGCGTGCCGCCGGGGCCGCTCTTTGGCAAGCTGCAACGCGGCGAGAGCGTCACGCTGCCCGACGGCCGCCTGGTCCAATCGTGCGAAGTCGTCGGCGCGCCGCGGCCCGGCAACTCCGTCGCCTATGTGCTGGACACGCGCCCGTGCGAGAACGCGGTGCTGCTGGCGCGCGACGTGGATTGGCTGATCCACGAGGCCACCTTTACCGAAGACCTGTTGGATGAGGCTGAGCATTACGGCCATTCGACCGCGCAACAGGCGGCGCGCACGGCGCTGGACGCGGGCGCGCAACGCTTGCTCATCACGCATTTCAGTTCGCGCTATCCCGATGCCTCGCAGTTGTTGACCGAGGCGCGCGCAGTCTTTCCGGCGACGACGCTGGCGCGCGACTTGATGGAAATTGAAGTTTGATTGCGGTTTCAGGGGACGGCGCTTACTATGCGCTCGCCAAGTGCCATAATTGGAAAGGAGTAAACGATGAGTCCGACCATCAATCCCGAAACCGTTGAGTTGCGCCAGCAAGTCAACCTCAACACCAAAGACATCGCCGAATTGCGTGGTAACGTCCAGCAATTGGATAAGCTCGCGACACTGACCAGCCGCCAGTCTACGCTGCAAATCGCCGCCATTGTGATCAGCCTTTGCCTGACGCTGGCTGGCGGCTTGTACTTCCAAACCACCACCCTTGACCGGCGCCTTGAGCAACTAGAGAAAAGGCTCGACGGGCGCATAGATCAGCTTAGCGGCAGGATTGATCAAGTCGAGAAAAGGATGGAGCGCCTCGAGCGCAATCTCGACGATCTCAACAAGGAGTTGCGCACCCAACGCCCAGCGCCGAGATAGCCCCTTGCCGTGCCGCCCCGCATGAATGCCTCCTTCTTCAACAAACTCATCTACGCCGCCCTGTTGTCGTTGCTCGTGCTGACGCCGCTGCCTTACGGCACGGTCGAAGTCTGGTCAACGACGTTGTGGGAGCTGCTCATCTTCGCGCTCGCGCTGCTCTGGGGTTGCGATGTGTTGCAATCGGGGCGGCTGACGTTGGCGCGCAATCCGTTGGCGCTGCCGTTGCTGGGCCTGTTGTTGCTGGCCGTCGCGCAACTGTTGCCACTTTCAGCCGGACGGCCACTGACTTACGACACCTATGCGACGTGGCAGGCCGCCATCAAAATTCTCGCGTCGTTACTGTTCTTTTTGCTGTTTGCCACCTATGTGAATACCGACGAACGGCGGCGCACGGCGGCCAAAGTCGTCATCGCCGTCTGCACGCTGATTGCGCTGATCGCCATCGGGCAAAGCTATCTGGGCAAGCTGCTGTGGCCGCGCGGCGCGCTCGGCCCCTTCGTCAATCGCAATCATTTTGCCGGTTTCCTTGAATTAGGGATTGGGTTGGCGGGCGGCTTGCTCGCCGGGCGTGGGACGCGGCGCGAGTGGCTGGCGGTGTATGCCAGCGCCTTGCTGGTGCTGTGCGCGGGGCTGGCGCTGTCGGCTTCACGCGGCGGCGTGCTGGCGTTGGGCGCGGAATTGATCTTCCTGATCGCCATCGCCGCGCCGGGTTGGAGCAGCGAGCATGGCAGCGAGAAATCGCGCGCGGGGTTGCTATTGCGGGCTGCCGCCGCGTTGCTGCTGGGCGCAGGCACGCTTGGCGGCGCCGTCTGGCTGGTCGGATCGGAAGGGCTGGTCGCCAATTTTTCGCAATTGGAAAAAGAAGGGCAGGCGGAGAGCCTGGCCGAAAGCCCGGATAGGTACAGCCGCCGCGACATCTGGAATGCGAGTTGGCAGATGATCAAAGCGCATCCCATCGCGGGCGTAGGTTTGGGCGCGTTTCAATTCGCTTACACGCGCTATGACCTCAGCTCCGGTTCGCAGCGCGTCGAGCAGTCGCACAACGATTATTTGCAAGTGCTGGCGGATGGCGGAGTGATCGGCGGCATGCTGGCGCTGTGTTTTATCGAACTGCTTTTCCTGCACGGCTTTTTGCTGGCGAATACGCGCGACAAACGGCGGCGGGCGCTGGTGCTGGGCGCGCTGACTGGCTGTTTTGCCATGGCTGTGCACAGCTTCGTAGATTTCAATTTGCAGGTCACCGCCAATGCGCAGTTGTTTTTGGCACTGTGCGCATTGGCGACGACGCCGATTGAGCGTGCTGGCCAGCGGCGTGATTAGTCTCAACTTCCCACTCAACATTTGAACCAGAAAGCGTGAACACGATGAAAACCAAATCCATCACTCGTCTCGTTGCTCAGTTTTGGCTGACGTTATTCGTTGCCGTGTTGCTCTCTACGCTTGCCGTTGCGCAAGCGCCCGCGCCCGCCACGCTCTACGCTGTCACCGTGCAAACCAATGTGCGCGCGCGGATGCGCGATGGCGTCGCGCTGGTCTGCGACATTTACCGTCCAAACACCGTCGGCAAGTTTCCCGTCTTACTGACGCGCACGCCCTACAACCGCAAAGACCCGGCGACCGGGATGTATCTGGCGTCGAATGGCTACGTAGTGATCCTGCAAGACACACGCGGACGCTTCGATTCCGAAGGCGAGTTTTATCCGTTCCGTTACGAAGCCAACGATGGCTACGACACGATTGAATGGGCGGCGGCATTGCCCTATGCCGACGGCAAGGTCGGCACGTTCGGCGGTTCGTATGTGGGCGCGACGCAGATGCTGGCGGCGTCAACCAATCCGCCGCATCTGACGGGCATTTTCCCGTATGTGACGGCGATGGAGTATTACGAGGGCTGGACGTATGAAGGCGGCGCGCTGATGCAATGGTTCGCCAGTTCGTGGACGTCGGGCCTGATCGTGGACACCGTGACGCGCAAGACCTCCGCGCTTCAACGACCGCGCCAATGGGTCGAGCAGTTGCCCGCCGAAGAGTATCGCCTCTTCAATCTGCCCACGACGGCCGAGGTTGCGCCCTACTTCCGCGATTGGGTCGAGCACGAGACGGATGATGAATACTGGCGCGCGATCAAGATTTCTGAGCATTACGGCCAGATGAATGTGAAGGCGCTGCACGCGGGCGGCTGGCACGACATCTTCAGCGGCGGCTCGATCCGCAATTTCATGCGCATGCGAAAAGAAGCGCCGACGCCTGAAGCGCGCGCCGGGCAACGGCTGTTGTTTGGCCCCTGGGCGCACGCGGCGACTTCGCCCGAAGGCAAGATCGGCGACGTGACCTTTGGCCCACAGGCCGTGCTGGATATGAACGCCACCATCGTCAAATGGTACGACTATGTGTTGAAAGGGAAGCAGAACGAATTTGCCACGGGCGCGCCGGTCACAATCTTCGTGCTGGGCGACAACGTCTGGCGCGACGAAAAGGAATTCCCGCTGGCCCGCGCGCAAGCCACGCGCTATTACCTGCACGCTGGCAAGGGCGCGAATTCGATCAATGGTGACGGGGTGATTTCAACTGTTGCGCCGCAAAACGAAAGGCCCGACAGTTTTGAATACGATCCGGCCAGCCCAGTGCGCACCATCGGCGGGCGCTTGTGTTGTGGCGGTTTGCCGCCCGGCCCTGCGGATCAAAGCCCGAATGAGTCGCGCACGGATGTGCTGGTGTATTCAACGCCGGTGTTGCAACGCGACGTAGAGGTTACGGGTTTCATCACAGCGGAACTTTATGCGGCGACTTCGGCGGTGGACACCGATTTCACGGCGATGCTGGTGGATGTGGATGCGCAGGGTTACGCGCGCTATCTGGGCGACGGCATCATCCGCGCGCGCTATCGCAATTCGACGGCGAAGGCTGAAATGATCGAGCCGGGCAAGGTGTACAAGTACACGCTCGATCTGTGGGCGACCAGCAATGTGTTCAAGGCCGGGCACCGCATCCGCGTGTATGTTTCGAGCAGCAACTTCCCGCGCTTCAATCGTAATTTGAATACGGGGGAGAAAACGTTTGGCGGGACGCGGATGGTGAAGGCGCGGCAGACGATTTATCACGATGCGGAGCATCCGTCGGCGCTGGTGTTGCCGGTGATTCCGCGCTGAAATCTTTTGGAGTTAACTGAAATCACGGCTCATAGCAATGCACTGAACTGGCTAGTTATTATTGAGGCGGCTGTTCGAGGGCGCGTGCTTGCGTCAGCCGCAGCTTTTCAGCATCTGCCAAATCCTGATACCTGCCGACAGCTTCTTTGTTGAGAATGAGATCGGGCGCGGAGATGAAATAGACGATAAGCCCTCCGAGGTCGGATTCCACGCGCCGCGCCCAACACTCGTCGAAGTCAAGCCCGGTGAGGTCGAACAAAATGTCCACCCGCCGGGGCACCATTCCCATCGTGTAGAAAAATCCGGGCTGCGAGAAATCCCGCGGGCTGAGGTTGGTGAGCGGCGCGCCAAACTGTTGCAGCGCGCGATACACCCGCTCCGGGTTGGCGTCTTTGACGTCTACCCAGAGATCGAGGTCTTTGGTGTAACGCGGTTCGGTGTGCTTGATGACAGCGTAACCGCCAATCACCAGGAATTTAACCTGCTCGGCGTTGAAGGCCGCCAATAGTTCTTTGAAGTCTTGATTCACTTAAGTCCTCCCCCTTGAGCTGATGCGCTTCAAGCACCATTTCCCAGACCGCCGCAAACTTGGCTGCATCACTTTGCGCTTGCCAGTAGCGAATTTCTGGGAACGGCTCGGCGTCTTCCAGCCGGCCATACCATTCGGTCAAGGTTCGCGGCGAGACAGCCCGTCCATTGATCTTGATGGCTGCGATGGCTTGCAGGTCAAGCGGCTGGCCTTTCCCTTCGTCGAGTTGCCGCAACCCGACTGCGATCTCGCGCTTTAGCTCCTGTAAGCGAAGTTGCTTCAACTCGTCCTGTTCTTTCAGCAACCGTAAGCCCGCGTGCACCACTTCACTGGCGGAATGATAAAGGCCGCTGGCGATCTTTTCGTTGACCAGCAGTTCGAGGTCAGGGGTAATCGTGATGTTCATACTGTCTCCTTCGCGGGCAAAGCATACATCCGTGGCGCGCTGGCGGGCAATGGTTTGCCCGCGCCGCATCAATCAAGATTGGCTGCATTCGGCCATCCTCCATTTACCAGCGCCCGCCGCGCCTTCAACAAAAATGCATTCGCCTTTTCGTAAGCGGGCCGTTCGGGCAGGCGCGTGAAATTGAGCGCGCCGTCGAATTCCTGATGCAGGCGCAAGCGCAGGGCGTTGACCTCTTCCCACGCCACCTCGCCATTGCGAATCGCCAGCAATTCATCGCGGCGCGCGCCGACGTGCACGGGCACTTGGCCGTCGCGCAGCGTGCCGATACCGGCATACAACAGGCGGATCAGGTGCATGGCGTGTTTCCATTTCAGGCTGCCGTGCGCGCGCAAATCCTGTTCGAGCTTTTTGAATTGCGACATCACGTAACCGTTGTAGGTTTGGTAAACCAGTTGCGAGAGGAAGGCCTCGCGCATGGCCAGCAGTTCCTGCGCCAGCGGCGTCGCGTATTCGACCAGCGGGGTGTAAAGGCATTCCAGGATGTTCGGATTGGCCTTGAGCGCGAGCAACAGGAACTTTTGCAACTCCCAATAACATTCCTCGCTTTCCGGGTTCTCGAGTTGTTCGGGCACGCCGTAAAGCGACCAGTGCAACGCGGCGGGCGGCAGGTAAATGCCGCGCCTGTCGGTGTCGGAATGTTCGTGTTCGAGGCCGTAGGCGCGCGAACCGACGACGCAGCGGTAAATCACGAAATCGTGCAGATCGTACTCGGCCAGCGCCTCGCCCACGGCGTGCAAGCCAGCCTGCTGATGTTGCTTGCGCAAGCTCAATTCGTTGCGTTGGAGTGTGGCTTCGACGCCGTTGGCGAAGAGGATGCGATAGGCGTGGTGCTGGTCAACCAGGGCGTTAGTCACAACGCCGACGGCCCCGCGCGGGCAGAGCACGTAGCCGTCGGCGTCCAGAATTTCGACGCGGGCGACGACTTGGGTGCCGACGGGAATGATGAGGTGCGGATTGGAAGTGCGCAGGTCAGTCACGGGCTTTTGCTCTACCACAAAGTGACGAAGAGCACGAAGACGATCTTAAGTGTTCTTCGTGCTCTGCGGTGTTGCTGAATTCTGTTTGCTGCTTCAAGGCTGCGGTATGGGCGTTGGCGTTGGTGACGGTTTGGCAACCGGAGGACGTGGGCGCAAAGTCGCATCGGGCGGCTTCTCGCCAATTTCTTCCCGCGTTTCGCCGCGCACTTCACCTTTGATTTCGCGCGCAGGCTCCGGGTTGATTTCCTGTTTGGCGGAAACGGGCGTAATCGCCGGATTCGCCGGATTCGCCGGATTCGTTGGAGCGGAAGTTAGCCGCGCGCCTGCTTCGCGCCAGCCCGCTTGTGCGAGTTTCGAGGTCGGGCGCAATTTGAGCGCTTCGGCAAAACGCTGTTGTGCTTCGCCGAAACGCGCTTCGGCCAGGGCTGCGCGGGCGTTGGTGAGCGCACCTTGAAACAGCCGCAGCGTAGCGGCGCGGGCGCGCGCTACAGTGGCGTAGGGTGTGGCCGGATTGGCGGCCAGGAATTCTTCGTAAGCGCGAATGGCTTCGTTGTAACTCTCTTGCTGTTCGGCCTGCCGCGCCAAATTGAGCGCGGGCGTGTCGGGCAGCACAACGGCCGGTTTGGGCGTCGGCAATGCATGCAAGTTAAGCGGCGTGACTCCCGCTGGCAATGATTGCTGTGGCTCGGGCGCTAGCAAGGGTGACGGCGAAACCGCAACCTGAGCGGCCTCGCGCCGGGCCACGTCCGACGCGCGCCCTTCGTTGTTGCTGGGCGAAGAGAAGAAGTATGCGCCAGCCAGCGTGCCGATTAAGATCGAAGCAATCGCGACGGGGATCAACCACGTTTCGCGCCGTGCTTTGCTGATGTCGGCGAATTGCGGCGGCGCGACATTGACCGGGATCGCGCGAGGCAGCGCCGAGGCCGCCTGGTTGGGAAACGCCGCCGAGTTGCGCCGCAGCGGTTCAACGCGGGCCGGTTGGCTGCGCGTGGGCCGTTCGGGTGGCAGGATTTGCGGTTTCACTGGGGGCGGCGCGGGTTTGGGCACCTGTTGAAGCGCTGGTTGTTGCCACTGTTGCGGCAATTGCTGCGGTGGACGTTGCAGCGTGACCGGCGGTATGGGTTGCGGCAGGTTTTCGCTGGGTGCTGCGCCTCTCAACGCGCCTTTCAACGTGTCCATGCGCGAGGTCAGTTCGCTTGAATTGATTTGCGGTTCGCACTCATGCAACGCGCGCATCAAATCAGCCGCTGACCCAAATCGTTCTTTGGGATTGCGCTTGATCGCTTTGGCAATCACCAACGCCAATTGTGGCGGCACATCGGGCCGAATCTGTGTCAGCGAGGCCGCCTCGGCTTCGCCATTCAAACGCCGCACGTCCAGCGCCGCGCTGTTGTTCGACCAATTGGCGAAGGGCACGCGCCCGGTCAGCATTTCATAAAAGGTCACGCCCAGACTGTAAATGTCGGAACACGCGTCGGGCGTCACGCCGCGCGCTTGTTCGGGCGCGAGGTAATCGCTCTCTTGTTCATAAACCGCCGCGACCAGTTTGCGGCCCTCGCCGCCCAATACTTTGTTGACGATGCTGAAATCGGTGACGCGCAAACGCCCGCGCTGATCCAGCAACAGATTGCTCGGCTTGAGGTCGCCGTGCATCAGGCCGGTGCGCTGAAAATCGGATTGATCCAGATAGATGAAGCGATGCGCGTAATCGAGCGCGCCCAGCACCTGCTTAACCAGGAACACCGCCTGCGCCACATTCGGTACGCCTTGCCGGTTGAGCAAATCGCGCAAACTCGAACCCGGCACGAACTCCTGAATCAGGTAGAAGCGGTCTTCGACGTTGAGAAAGTCGTAAACCTGCACGATGTTCGGGTGTTGCAGTTGACGCTGCACAAAGATTTCGCGGCGGTAACGGGCTTTGAGCTGGGTTTGCGTGGATGATGGAAAAGCAGCGAGGTTGATCGCTTTGATGACAACCTCGCGCGTTTGATCTACGCTTTGCCCGCGATAGATCGGCCCCAGACGCCCTTGCGCCAATTCGCCGGTGATTTGATAGTTGCCAATGAGTTTACCAATCATTGCCATCACACTTCGGAATAGATGTTGTTCTGCTGGGCCTTCGTGGGGCGACTGCGATTATTTCAGAATGGGTAACGGGGGTGAGGCGCAGTCTACGCAAAGGTTTCCGAAAAGGCAAAAGTCTTGCGGCGAAAGCAGGCGCGGCGCGCACTTTTTTTGGCGGGCTTCCAAAGCGCACGAAGTTTGAAAACAAACAGCCGCAGATAAACGAAGCCTGTGCGTAATTCGACCAGCGAATAGGTACGCGGATGACGCGGATGCAGCGGATTTCCGCAGATTCTTTTTCGAGTTGATCCGCGCTGATCCGCTGCACCCGCGTCATCCGCGTATCTATTTCCTCTGCTTTGTTGGCATTTCTTTTACGCACAGGTTTCGTTTATCTGCGGCTGCATGCTTTTGACGGCAGCTTGCGCGCACTACACCCGGCTTCTATAATCCGCCCTTTCTTATGGCGGGCTGAAGCGCACATGTACGCGGCCCGCCGCCTCGCAACGCCGGAATCAAGATGACCGAATTTGCCAGACTGTTACGCTTCCTCACTCCCTATCGCGCAATCTTTGCGTTGTCAGTGGTGTTGATGGTGGCGACCGGTCTGCTCGAAGGCGCCACCACACTGCTCTTGGTGCCGATCTTTGATTTGATGTCCAAAACGCCAGTGGCTGAAGCGGCGCGCAGTTGGGTAGACCTGCGCAATTGGTTGCCGGTGGGCAGTCTGGGCAATTGGAATGTGATTGCCGCGCTGCTGGTAGGCTTCACGCTGGTCAAAGGGCTGACCGAGTATTTCTCGTCTTATTCGATGAGTTACATCGGCCAGCATGTGATCGCCGATGTGCGCCAGACGCTCTATGACCATTTGCTGCGGCAGGCGGCAGTGTTTTTTGGCAAACATCCGACCAACGAATTGACCGCGCATCTGATCAGCGATGCCGCGCTGGTCGAGCGTTCGGTCAGCGACACGCTGCGCGATCTGTTGCGCGAATCGGTGACGATGGTCATTTATCTGGTGCTGCTCTTCAGCCTGAATTGGCGGCTGGCCGCGGCGATCTTGCTGCTGGCGCCGCCCGTCGCGTATCTGACCAACACCTTCAACCGACGCTTGCGCAAACACGTGAACTCACGGCAGGAAAGCAGCGCCGAGATGTTGGACGTTGCGCAAGAAGCGCTCTCGTCGCAACGCGTGGTCAAGGCCTTTGGGATGGAAGCATACGAGAGCGAGCGCTTTGGCCGCGTCGCGCGCAAGCAGATGAAAGACCAGTTGCGGGCGATGCGCATTTATTTCGTCTCGCCCATCGTGCTGGAAACCATCGGCATCGTCGCGCTGGCGCTGTTGCTGATTTACGCGCAACAAAGCATTCGCGACGACGCGATGACGCTGGGTACGTTCGTGACGTTTCTGTTTGCTATGTTCAAGAGCTACGACCCGATTCGCCGCCTGAGCCGCTTGCAGCACGATTTGCAGCAGGGCCTGGCTTCGGCGGCGCGCCTCTTTAAGCTCTTGGACGAACAGGCCGAGATGCGCGACAAACCGCAGGCGTGTGAGTTGCAAGGCTTTGAACACGCGATCGAGTTTCGTCACGTAGGTTTCAGATACGGCGCAGGCTTTGATTTGCCGGTGCTCGAAGACGTTTCGTTCAGCGTGCACGCGGGCGAAATGCTCGCCATCGTCGGCCACAGCGGCGCGGGCAAGAGTACGCTGACGAATTTGCTGTTGCGCTTTTACGACGCCACCGGCGGGCAGGTGTTGATTGACGGCACGGATGTGCGCGATTTGAAACTGGCTGCGTTACGACGGCAGATGGCGATGGTCACGCAGGAGGTGCACTTGTTCAACGACACGGTGCGCGCGAACATTGCTTACGGCTCGTTTGGCCGCCACGACAATGACGCCGCGATCAAACAAGCGGCGCAGGCGGCGCTGGCTGATGAATTCATCGCCAGGTTGCCCGCAGGCTATGATACCGTGGTCGGCGAACGCGGCTTGATCCTGTCGGGCGGTCAACGCCAACGCCTCGCCATCGCGCGGGCATTATTGAAAGACGCGCCGATTTTGATTCTGGACGAAGCGACCAGCGCGCTCGACACCGAAAGCGAACGGCTGGTGCAACACGCGCTCAACAACCTGATGCAGGGGCGCACGACCATCGTGATCGCGCACCGCCTTTCGACCGTGCGGCGCGCCGACCGCATTCTGGTGATGGATGCCGGACGCATCGCCGAAACCGGCACGCACGAAGAGTTGCTGGCGCGCGACGGGATTTACCGGCGCTTGTATGAATTGCAATTCGCGGAAGAAGAAGTGGTCAGTAGTCAGTGGTCAGTGGCGAGCCGGTAAACTGACCACTGACCGCTATTCAAAAGGAACACAATGCTCAAAAGCATGACAGGCTACGGCAAGGGCACGGTGACGGGTGAGAATTTCACCGTGACGGTGGACATGCGCTCAGTCAACAACCGCAACCTGGACATTCACTGGCGCGCGCCGCAAGACCTGGCGCCGCTGGAAATCCCGTTGAAAAAACAGGTGCAAGCCGTCCTTTCGCGCGGACGTGTGGATGTGAACGTCAGCTTCCAGCAAACGGGCGACACGACGTTTGAATTGAATCGCCCGCTGATTCGCGGCTATCTGGAAGCCATCCGCGTGATGCGCGAAGAGTTCGGCCTGTCGGGCGAAGCCGATCTGGCGGCGCTGGCGCGGCTGCCCAACGTGCTGATCGCGCCGACCACCAACACGCTCAGCAACGCCGTACTGCAAGGCATCGAAGCCGCGCTGACCCAAGCCCTAACCGCGCTGGTGGCAATGCGCGCCGTCGAAGGCCACGAGTTGCAAAAGGAATTGCTGGGTCGCGTTGACCGCATCGAAAAGAATGTCGGCATCATCGAAGCCAACGCGGGCAGCATCGCTGATTTTTACCGCGAGAAACTGCAAAAGCGTTTGAGCGAAGTGCTCGAAAAAGCCGTCGTGGATGAAACGCGCCTGGCGCAGGAAGTCGCCTATCTGGCCGAACGCTGCGACATCAGCGAAGAGATCGCGCGGCTGAAAAGTCATCTGGTGCAGTTGCGCGAACTGTTGGGCAACGAGGGCGAAATCGGCAAGAAGCTCGATTTCCTGTTGCAGGAAACCAACCGCGAAGCCAACACGATTTTGTCCAAGGCTTCCGAACTGGAAATCTGCGACGCAGCGATTGACATCAAGACCGAAGTCGAAAAGCTGCGCGAGCAGGCCAACAACGTTGAGTGATGCAGGGGAACTTAATCATCGTTTCCGCCCCGTCGGGCGCGGGCAAGACCACCTTGGTGAGCGAAGTGCTCACGCGTGTGCCGAACGTGCGGCCCTCGGTTTCGTATACCTCGCGTCCGCCGCGCGCCGGTGAACTTGACGGCGTGCATTATCATTTCGTCGCGCGCGCCTCATTCACCGCGCTGATTGAAGACGGCGAGTTTTTGGAATGGGCCGAAGTGCACGGGAATTTTTACGGCACATCGCGCCGTGCGGTTGAAACGCTGCTGGCTGCGGGCGCGGATGTGATCCTGACGATTGACGTGCAAGGCGCGGCGCAAACACGCCAGCTTTTCCCCGCCGCCGTCAGCGTCTTCATCCTGCCGCCGTCTTATCAGTCAATGCTGGCGCGGCTAGGCGAACGCGGGGCCAATGGCAAGGCAGATTTGGAATTGCGCATGCAAAATGCGCGCGCCGAAATCGCGCACTGCGAGCATTTCGATTACGTCGTGATCAACGACGAGCTGGAACCGGCGGGCGCGGAACTGGCGGCCATCATCCTGGCCGAACGCTGCCGCCGCACGCGACGCCAAGCCGACATCGAACTAATTCGGCAAACCTTTGTGACAAACATTTGACTGGCTTTTAACTGGCATCTAACCGGAGGTAATTGCGTTATGACTAACAACACAGAGAACAACGAAGTCGCAACCATTGACAGCAAATACCGCAAAATTCTGATTGCGGCCAAACGCAGCAAACAACTGCAAAAAGGCGCGCGCCCGCGCGTCACCGTGCCCAACGCCAAATCCACGCGCGTCGCGCTGGCCGAGTTGGAGCACGGCTTGGTTGATTTTGAATTGACCGAAAAAGTCGAGAAGTAGGCACGATGGGGAGAGTAGGAGAGTGGGTGAAAAGAGCTTCCCCAAATCTCCCGCTCTCTCCCTCTCCCGCTCTCCCACTCAAATTATGGCTGCCAAAGTTCTGCTCGGCGTCACCGGCTGCATCGGCGCCTACAAAGCTGCCGAAGTCTTGCGCGGCTTGCAAAAAGCCGGCGTCGAGGTGCGCGTGATGATGACGCGGCACGCGACTGAATTCATCACGCCGCTGACCTTTGAGGCGCTCTCGGGCCAGCCGGTCATCGTCGAAATGTTCGACCGGCCCAGTCACGCCGAGATCGAACACATCAGCCTGGCGCGCTGGGCTGACTTGGTTTTGATCGCGCCCGCCACCGCCAATTGCCTCGCCAAATTCGCCCACGGCCTGGCCGACGATTTTCTCTCGACGGTGTATCTCTCGAATACCAACCCGGTAATAATCGCCCCCGCGATGAATGTCGAGATGTGGCAGCACGCGGCGACGCAAGCCAATCTGGCAATCCTGCAAGCGCGCAGTGTCGAGATCATCGAGCCGGGTGTCGGCTATCAAGCTTGCGGCGAAACCGGCGCGGGAAGGCTGGCTGAACCGGATGAAATCGTGGCGCGCGTCTTATCGCACTTCGCCAATCTCAAATCTCAAATCTCAAATCCCAAATCTCAAGATTTAAGCGGCGAACACCTCCTGCTCACCGCGGGCCCGACGGTGGAAGACCTCGACCCGGTGCGCTTCATCACCAACCGTTCGTCGGGCAAGATGGGCTACGCGCTGGCCGAGGCCGCACAGGCACGCGGCGCGTGCGTGACGCTGGTGTCAGGGCCGACACGCTTGCAACCGCCCGCGCAGGTCGAAACCATCCATGTGCGTTCGACGCGCGAGATGTATGACGCCGTGCTGAGCCGCTTGCCCGCAGCGACAGTGTTTATTGGCTGCGCCGCCGTCGCCGATTTTCGGCCCGCGCAAAAGGCCGAGAACAAAATCAAAAAGCTGGGCCGCACCAACATCACGCTCGAACTGGAAACCACCGAAGACATCATTGCTGCCGTTGCCGCCGCGCCGAATCCCAACCGCCGCCTGGTCATCGGCTTTGCTGCCGAATCGCAGAAGTTGCTCGCTTACGCCGAACGCAAGCTGCGCGAAAAAGGTCTGGACGCCATTGTCGCCAATGACATCACGCGGCAGGACGCGGGCTTCGACACCGAGACGAATGCGGCGACGATCTTGCGCCGTGATGGCACGCGCGCCGAATTGCCATTGCAAACAAAACGCGAACTGGCGGAACGGGTGCTGGATGAGATTCCGCATTTGCGCAACGCTTGAAAGGGAACCGCGCTATGGATGCCCGCGAAGAATTTCTGGCCTTGGTACAGCAAGCCAAAGAGCATCTGCGTTATTACCAGGAACTGGGCATCACGCAGATGGGCGAGGCTGAAACGCTGCGCCAATCCAAAACGCCCGCCGTCAGCGCATCTGTGCCTGTTGCAGTGATTGCACCAACTCCCGCACCCGTCAGTGCGAAACCAGCGGCAATACCTGACCCGCCACCTGCTCTGATAATCACACCCGAAACTATGCCCAAAACAGACGACACGCCGCTGCTTTTCGGCGAACTGGAAAATGCCGCCACGCCCGTGAATATGACTCCGCGCGTTGAAACGCTCGAAGACATTCGCCGCGAAATGGGCGATTGCCAGCGTTGCAAGCTCTGGTCAACGCGCACCAATCTCGTCTTTGGCGAAGGCGATCCGCAGGCCCAACTGATGTTCGTCGGTGAAGGCCCCGGCGCGGATGAAGACGCCTCGGGCCGCCCCTTCGTAGGTCGCGCGGGCCAATTGCTGACCAAGATGATCGAGTCAATTGATTTGAAGCGCGATCAGGTTTACATCGCCAACGTCGTCAAGTCGCGCCCGCCCGGCAACCGCACGCCCGAAGCCGACGAGGTCAAAGCCTGCAAGCCTTTCCTGCTGCGCCAAATCGCCTGCATCAAACCTAAGCTGATCGTCACACTTGGCAATCCGGCCACGCAATCGCTGCTCGAAACCAAAGTTGGCATCACACGCTTGCGTGGCGAAGTGCAAAGTTATCCGCACCTGCCCGAGGTCAAAGTCATCCCGACCTTTCACCCGGCCTACCTGCTGCGTTCGCCCGACAAGAAACGCGAGGCGTGGGATGATTTGAAAAAGGTGCGGGCATTTTTACGTGGCGAGCTTGAGGGCTAGGGCGGTTGCTGGGGAGAGAATGTCGCAGTCGCCGCGTGGCGCGCGATCTGCCCAAAGACGGCGACACCTGATTCAAACATAGCCGGTAAGCCAAAAGCGGCGCCAGCCGCGGCGAAATGCTCGACCACGTGTTGGCGCAAGCCAAAGCGAAAATCCTGGCCTCAGCCTGAAGAACTTTTGCCGTGCCCGAAGCCTGATGCTAAGATCGCCCCCGTTTTACTGACCGACTGGTCGGTAATCGTCTGCAAGTTTCATTCAACCAACCGAAAACTGAATCGCAAAGGAGCGTCCACTGTGAAGCGCAGAATTCTTTGTTTGCTGTTGTGCGTCACGCCCTTGGCCTTGCTGTTGTGCGCCGGGGTGGTTTTGCCGCCGCACGCCAAAGCGGGCGCCACGGCGGCGCGGCGGCAGGAATCACAAGCCCTGCCCCAAACCCTGATCGAAGCAGGCGGCAAGCTCTTCAACCCCACATGCAGCAGTGGCTATTGCCACGGCAGCGGCGGCACGGGCGGCAGCGCGCCCGCCTTGCGCGACCGCAATTTCACGGCGGAGCAGGTGGCGCGCATCATCGCCGAGGGCAAGCCGGGCACGCCGATGCCCGCGTTCAAAGAGCAGTTTTTGCCCGCACAGATTCGCCAGTTGACGGCTTACGTGCTCTCGCTCAGCAAAGGCACGCCCGCGCCCGCCACACCAGCCACCACCAGCGCCGCGAGTCCCGCCGCCCGCCGCTCCGGCCCTGAAGATCAGGCGACGACGGGCCGCCCGTTGCCCGCGCAAAAAGAAGTCACCGGCGCGCGGCTCAACCAGGCCGCCAAAGAGCCGCAGAACTGGCTGACGTATTTCGGCACGTACGACGCGCAACGCTACAGCCCGCTCAATCAGATCAATCGCACCAACGTCAAACAGCTCGCGCCCGTCTGGGCTTTCCAGACCGGCAAGCTCGAAGGCGGGTTGAATGCCGCGCCGCTGGTCGTGGACGGCGTGTTGTATCTGGTTGGCTCGTACAACCGCGTCTTCGCGCTGGACGCCGCGACGGGCAAGCAGTTTTGGCATTACTTCTACAAACTGCCGACGGGGCCGATTCCTTACGGCGTCTCGGTGCGCGGCATCGCGGCCGGCTACGGCCTCGTGTTCATGGGCACGCTCGACAATCACATGGTCGCGCTGGACGCCAAGACGGGCCGGGAAGTCTGGAACGTGGAGATCGAGGATACCCGCAAATGCGGCTGCAATATCAGCGCCGCGCCGCTGGTCGTGAAAGACAAAGTCATCGTCGGCGTCACGGGCGGCGACAGCGCACATCGCGGTTATTTGAATGCCTTTGACGCGCGGACTGGCAAAGCGGCGTGGCGCTTTTACACGATCCCGGGGCCGGGCGAACCTGGCTCAGAAACCTGGGCGGGCGAATCGTGGAAGCTGGGCGGCGGCGCGACGTGGATGACCGGTTCGTATGATCCCGAATTGAATTTGCTTTATTGGGGCATCGGCAATCCGTCTTCCGATTTTCACGGCGGCAATCGCGCGGGCGCTAACCTTTACACCGATAGCGTCGTCGCGCTTGATCCTGACACCGGCAAGCTGCGCTGGCACTATCAAGAGATTCCGCACGACGAATACGATTTCGATTCGTGTTACGAAACGATCCTGATTGATGTCGAACGCAATGGCCAAAAACAAAAGCTGCTGGTGCATCCGCAAAAGAGCGGCTACACCTGGGTGCTGGATCGCGTGACCGGCAAATACCTGAACGCCTGGCCGTATGTGGACACGGTCAATTGGGTGAAAGGCTTCGACAAAGACGGCAAGCATATCGGGCGGCTTGAAGTCCCCACCGGCACGAGCACACTGATGTGTCCGTTCTGGGGTGGCGGGCGCAGTTGGAATCACGCCGCGTATAGCCCGCGCACCGGCTGGTTGTATAACCACGGCATCGAATGGTGCGGCCTGACGACGCCTTATCCGCAGAATCCAAAAGAGGGCCAGGGTTTCGTCTCCGGCGTCACCGTGCCGAAACCGCCGCCGGGCGGGGAGGTCTACGCGCACATTGACGCCTTCGAGCCGGTCAGCGGCGCGAAGAAGTGGACGGTCAAATTGAAATATCCGCTGACGTCTTCGCTGCTGGCGACGGGCAGCGATCTGTTGATGACCGCTGACATCGAAGGCGAATTTTTCATCCTTGACGCCCGGACGGGCGAACGGCTCTACGCGTTCAACACCGGCTCTGGCACGCGCGGTTCGCCGGTCACCTATGCGGTCAACGGGCGGCAGTACATCGCGGTGCCGTCGGGGCTGGGTTCGATTTTCACCGGCGGGTTGGGCTCGCTGTGGCCCGAAGCGCGCAATTTTCAAAGCGGTTCGACGCTGTTTGTTTTTGCCTTACCGGAAACGGCGCTGGCGCGGAAGCCGTAAGCCGCAAGCCGCGAAACGTTAAATCGAGCGACACAAGATTGGGACAGCTTGAACCACGGGGGACACTGGGAACACTGGGCAGTCTCTGCTGATTGTTTGTCCCCGTGTGCCCCGTGTCCCCCGTGGTTCAATCCCGTGGTTCAATCCCGTGGCCCAATGTTGCGTGTTCTGCTTTAGCCCTGACTCAGGAGAACTTTGAATGAAACGACGCACGCTGCTTTCTTTCGCGTTGATAGCGGCTTTGCTGCTACTCAGCCTGGCCGCAGTTCGGCAGCGCAATGCCAGCCAGCCAACGGCGCGCAAGCCAAACCTCGTTATCATAATGGGCGACGACCTCGGCGTCTGTGATGTCAGCATGTACGGGTGCAAAGACATCCCGACGCCGAACATTGATGCCATCGCCGCCAAGGGCGTGAAGTTTACGAATGGCTATGTCAGCGCGCCCGTGTGCAGTCCTTCGCGCGCGGGTTTGATGACCGGGCGTTATCAACAGCGTTTCGGCTTTGAATTCAACGCGGGGCCGTTGCAACGCGCGGTGAATGAAAAAGAGATGGGCCTGCCGCTGACTGAAATTACGTTGGCTCAAGCTATGAAGAAGGCGGGCTATGCCACCGGGATGGTCGGCAAATGGCACCTCGGCATGCACGAAAAGTTTCAGCCCACCCAGCGCGGCTTTGATGAATACTTCGGCTTTCTGTTCGGCGCGAACACCTACCTTGATCCCAAACGTTCTGATGCAGTGGGCGCCGAAGCGGCGGGCGGCGAAGCCACTGCCGCGTGGCCGCGCAACAAACTCAATCCCATCTATCGCAATCAAGCCCCCGTCGAAGAAAACGAATATCTGACCGAAGCCTTCGCCCGCGAAGCCGTCGCATACATCGAGCGCCACAAGACAGAACCGTTCTTTCTTTACGCGCCCTTCAATGCGCCGCACCTGCCGTTGCAAGCGACACAGAAGTATGTCGAACGCTTCAAGCACATCAAGGATGAGCGCCGCCGGGTTTATGCCGCGATGGTCAGCGCGCTGGATGACGGCGTCGGCGCGATCCTGAAAAAGCTGCGCGACAGCGGTCTCGAAAAAGACACACTTGTCGTGTTTCTCAGCGACAACGGCTGTGCGACGTATACGGGCGCTTGCACGAATGATCCGCTGCGTTACGGCAAGCTGACGCATTTTGAGGGCGGCTTCCGCGTGCCCTTCGCCATGCAATACCCGGCGCGGCTCAAGGCTGGGATGACTTATGACAAACCCATCAGTTCGCTCGATCTGTTCCCGACGGCGTTGGCGTTGGCGGGCGGCGAACTGCCGAAAGACCGGCCTTATGACGGCGTGAATCTGTTGCCGTATCTGACCGGACAGAACAAGCAAACGCCGCACGAAGTGCTGTGCTGGCGCAACGGCGAAAACGCCGGCGTGCGCAAAGGCAACTGGAAGCTCTTCAAAGGCGGCGACAAGTATTGGCTGTTTGATCTATCGAAAGATGTCGGCGAAAAGCAGAACGTCGCCGACAAATTCCCGCAAGTCGTCGCAGACCTCAAAAAAGAATTTCAAAAGTGGGAAGCGCAGATGAAAGCGCCATTGTGGCCCTGCCGTCCGGCCGCCGGGAATTGGGAGGCGGATGGCGTCAAGCTGAACATCTGCATTTAACGAAGGACTGCTCTGATGTCAGGACACTTTTGCCTACGAAGGCACAATAGGTACGCGGATAACGCGGATGCAGCGGATCAACGCGGATACATTCTGAAAAAAAATCCGCGCAAATCCGCCGTATCCGCGTCATCCGCGTATCTATGCGCACTCACTTTGAACTAGCTTCTTCCAGCGGAAAACACCGATTTCGGAAAAGTGTCTTGACATCAGAGGACTGCTGCAAAAGGAGAACCTATGCGAAGAAGTGACAGGCTTACTCTCTGCTTATGTATGTTGCTGACGTTGATCTGTGCGCCGGCAATTGTGCTGGCGCAAACGGCGACCGCCACGTTGAAAGGCGTGGTGAGCGACAACAGCGGCGGCGTCGCGCCCGGCGCGGCGGTCACGCTGACGCAAATCAGCACCGGTTTGAAGCGCAACTTCAAGACCGATTCCGCCGGGCAGTTCACGTTTACCTTGCTCGAACCGGGACTGTACAACCTCGAAATTCAGGCGCAGGGCTTCAAGAGCGCCAGGCAGGCGGGCCTCAAGCTGGAAGTCGCGCAGCAAGCCGAACTGAATGTCGCATTGGAGCCGGGCAGCTTGAACGAATCGGTGACGATCACTGGGGATCAAACCGCGCTGCAATTGGACACGGCCAGCAGCGCGCTGGGCGGCCTGGTTGATCGCCGGCAGATTGATGCGTTGCCGCTCAACGGGCGCAACGTGATGCAACTGGCCCAGCTCGAACCGGGCGTCAACTCTTCGCCGGGGTCGCGCGCGGCCAATCCGGGCGGGGGCGCGGGCGGTTACGCTGAGCTTTCGATCAACGGCGGGCGCACGCTGACCAACGAAGTCATCGTGGACGGCGTACCCATCACCAACAAGGCCGACAACCTGGTGAGCCTGCGCCCGTCGCTCGACGCGGTGCAGGAGTTCCGCGTCGTGACCAATTCATACAACGCCGAATACGGGCGGACGGGCGGCGGCGCGCTCAACTTCTCGACGCGCGCCGGGACCAGCAAGCTGCGCGCGACGCTCTGGGAATTCATCCGCAACGATGCGGTGGACGCGACGGCCTTCTTCTCGAACTCATCGGGGCAGGGCAAAGAGAAACTGCGCTTCAATCAGTTCGGCGGCAACCTCGGCGGGCCGGTCTATGCGCCGCGTTTCGGCACAGGCGGGCCGCTGGCGCAAAAGCTGAGCAAGCTGTTTTTCTTTTTCAACTACGAAGGCTTGCGCTTGCCGACCACCAACCTGCGCACCTCGACCGTGCCGACGGCGAAGATGCGCGGCGGCGATTTCTCTGAACTGCTGGGTGCGGCCATTGCCAATGTGAATGTGCGCGATACGACGGGGGCGCTGCTTCCGTCGCGGCAGGGGATGATCTACGTGCCGGGCGCGGTTGTGGCGGCTGGGCAGCCGGGCGCGGGTTCGCGCGTAGTTTTTGCGAATAACCTCATTCCCGCGAATCTGATCAATACCGTCGGCAAGAACGCCGTCGCTTACTATCCGCTGCCGAATCAGGCGGGCCAATCGAGTTTGATCAACAACTACCTCATCAACTCCGCCGCCAACAGCAGCGACAATCAATTCATCGCGCGTGTTGATTACAACCTCTCCTCCGCGCGGCAGCTTTATGGGCGCATCATCCAGGAGCGGAACCTCGGCACGAATGACGGCCCTTATCCCGGCAATCTCGCCACGACGCAGGCGAATATGCGCTCGCAAACGCGCCCCGGCACCATCGGGCTGGATTACGTGGACACGCTGACGCCGCGCCTGGTGCTGCACGCGAGCGGCGGCTGGACGCGCCAGAGCATCATTACCCGGACAATCTCCGATGGTTTCGATCCGACCAGCTTGGGCTTCCCGGCGTTGGTGGCGAATGCCTCCGGCGACAGTCGCGTCTTTCCCTCGTTTGCGCCCACCGGCTACGGCACGCTGGGGCCCGCGCGCAATTTCGGCAGCACAAAAAATAATCAGGACACCTTCAGCTTCAATCAGGATTTGAGTTGGCTGCGTGGCGCGCACTCGTTCAAGTTCGGCGCGAACGAGCGCGTCTATCGCATCTACAACCATCGCCCTGACGACCCGGCGGGCAACTTCGGTTTCACGCGCGCCTTCACCGCGCGCACGGCGACCGATATTGTTTCGGGCGATGCCATCGCCTCGTTCCTGCTCGGCAATCCGGCGACGGGACGCCTGGGCATTGCGCCCGACCCGGCGGTGCAGAATCTTTATTACGCCCTCTTTGCGCAAGACGATTGGAAGGTCAACAGCCGGCTGACGCTCAATCTGGGCTTGCGCTGGGAAGCCGATTTAGCCAACACCGAACGCTATGACCGGCTGACCAATTTTGATTTCAACGCGCAGTTTCCGGTCAGCAGCCTGACCGTCGCTTTTCCAGCCGCCACCAATCTGGGCACGCGCACCATCGGGTTGCGCGGCGTCATCACGCCGGTCGGGCGCGGCAACGCGGCAACGCGCGAGCAATTCAACCGCGACCTGAACAACTTCGGGCCACGCATCGGGCTGGCTTTCAAGCTCAACGACAAGACAGTGCTGCGCGCGGGCGGCGGCATCTTTTACGGTTCGAGTTCGGGCGGCGGCTTTAGCAACGCGACTTATGCGATGGCCGATCTGACCGAGACCGGCTTCATCGCCACACTGGACAACGTGACGCCGACGCCGGGCACCAACCTCGGCAACCCGTTTCCGAGCGGCATCGTGCGCCCGACCGGGACTTATGACGGGCCACTGACCAATTACGGCCAGCAATTGCTCAGCGTGCGTTTGCGCACCATCCGCCAGCCTAAGATCGGGCAGTGGAATTTGAGCCTGCAACGCGAACTGCCCGGCCATCTGATCGCGCAAGTCGCCTACGCCGGCAGCGCGAGCATCGGCTTGCTCGGCGGGCCGACCGACATCAATCAACTGAGCGAGGAAGCGCAGGCGCTGGGCGCGACCATTCTGAACACGACGGTGTCCAATCCCTTTCTGACGCTGCCAGTGGAGCAGCGCCCGGCGGCGACCTCGATTCTGGGGCGCGCGACGGTCACTGTCGCGCAACTGCTGCGGCCTTACCCGCAATTCGGACGCGTGCAGTCGTACAACGCGAATGAAGCGCACGCGACTTACCATTCGTTGCAGACGAAAATCTCGCGGCGGTTCAATGACGGGTTGGCCTTCAGCGCCGCCTACACTTTCGCCAAAACGATTGATGACATTTCGGGCATCTCCGCCGGGCCGACTATTCAGGTGCCGAACTATCAGAACTACTACAACCGCCGCGCCGACAAATCGCTTTCAACCTTCGACGTGCGGCATCGCTTCATCGGCAACGTGACTTATCAACTGCCCTTCGGCAACGGCCAGCGTTTTTTGAAAGAGGGCGCGCTGGGCAAAATCGTCGGCGGTTTTTCGCTCAACGCGATCACCCAAGCGCAGAGCGGCTTCCCGCTTTCGGTCACGGCGGTGAATGCGGCGTTGCTGGGGTTGTCATTCACGCAACTGCGCCCGACTCTGATTGCCGATCCGAAGCTTGCCGATGACCGCCCAACGGCCGAGCGCATCGCGCAATGGTTCAATCCGGCGGCCTTTGCGCAACCGGCGCAATACACCTTTGGCAACGCGCCGCGCACGCTGCCGAATGTGCGCGGGCCGGGCTATTTCAGCACGAACCTTTCGTTGCAACGCGATTTCAAATTCACCGAAACGATCCGTTTTCAATTCCGTGCGGAGAGCTACAACATTTTCAACCGGGCGAATTTCGTGACCCCTTCGGCGATTTTGGGCGCCAATAACTTTGGCCGCATCATTAGTACCGAGGCCCCGCGCCAGTTCCAGTTCGGGGCCAAGCTTTACTTTTGATGGGGGCGCAGATGAACCGACGACAATTTGCAATTTGGACGGCGGCCTACGGTAGTGGATTGATCCTTGACCGCTCGCTGGAGGCCGCGCCGCGACTCTTCGATCCCGGCGGCCAGGCTGAGCTTTCGCCCACTTACGCCGAGTCCGTGCAACTGGCCGGGCTGACCAGTGATGGCGCGCAGGAGATTTCGTTTCGCGTGGCGCGCTTCCCTCGGCGCGGCGAAGCCACGCTCTGGGCGACGGCCTGCTTTGGCGACCAGGTCTACAACGCGGCAATGGAGAATCTAGGTCTGGGCGATTTCAAAGGCCGGACGCCAGTGGAAGATCAGAAAGTTCGCTTCGATGTCGCGGGCACGGACCAGGCCCGGTTGACGCGGACGCTGACGCCGGCGGGTTTGTTGAAAGGCTCGGCCAAAGTCACGTTCGGCGGGCATCAGACAGCCGATCCGCCACCGGGCAGAGGACCGCAGCCGCTGGTGATCGAAGCGCGCTTCGAGTCTAGCCATCCGCCGGTCAAGGTGCGACCGGGGCGCTCGGAAGTCATGGGCCGCCTTTGGGCCACGGTGCGCACGCCCGCCGGCGTGCACAAATTTCAGGGCTTCGGCAAGTGGCACGAACAGGTCGGCGAGCGCCCCCGCTTCGCCGCCGCGTTCACCTATCTGGGCGTGATGGGCGAGCGGAGCGGGCTGCTGGCCGTCTGGTTGAAAGCCGGCGCTTTCGGTTATGCCCGCCTCGGCGATCAAATTATTGCCGTGAAAACTGTGGAGTTCGATCCGATTGGCGCGCGTAGAAAATTCCGCGTCGGCCTGGAGAATGGCCGCGTGATCGCAGGCGAAGCCCTGACCAAGCGCACAATTTCAACGCCGATCGAAGGCCGCCGCCGTCCCAGCACGACAGTCATCGTCAACAGCGACATCGGCCCGCTGGTCGGGAACCTCAATGATTGGGAGCCGGATAAACAATGAAGACTTCTGAACCCAGGAGGAAGAACGTGATGTTGAAACGCATAGTCCAAGCTTTATCGTTGGCGTTTTGTTGTTGTCTGGCCCAGGCCGCGGCGGCCAGCCAGCTTGTTGACGGCAAGCTCGAAAGCAAACTCGTGCCGAGTCCGGTGGAGTTCGCCGTGCTGTTGCCCGACGGGTACGAAACGGCGAAAGAAACCCTGCCGCTGTTGCTCTTTTTGCACGGCGGCGGCGGCGACAAAAGCTTCCTGACGCGGATGCGCCCAATCATTGAAGAGATGTGGAAAGCGGGCACGCTGCCGCCGCTGGTCGTCGTCACGCCGAGCGCCGGGCGCTCGTTTTATATGGACTACAAGGACGGCTCGCAGAAATGGGAGACGTTCATTGTCACCGAGTTCCTCGATCATCTGCGCGGCAAATTCAAAGTCACGCGCGAACGCAAAGGCACGCTGCTCTTCGGCATCTCGATGGGCGGGCAGGGCGCGCTGCGCATGGGCTTCAAATATCCCGAAAAGTTCGGCGGCCTCGCGGCAATGGAGCCGGGCATTGATCCCGTGCTGAAATGGAAAGACCTGCAACCGCGCAACAAATTCTGGCGCGGGCAGGATTTGATGGAGGCGATCTTCGGCAAGCCGTTTGACGAAGCCTACTGGGAAGCCAACAACGTCGCCACGATTGCCGCGGGCCGCGCCGAGAAGCTGCGCGCGTCAGGCCCTGGCATTTACATCGAAGCCGGCGACGAAGATATGTTCTACCTGCACGAAGCCACCGAATACCTGCACCGCATTTTGTGGGATCACAAAGTTCCGCACGAATATCATCTGGTGCGCGGCGCCGATCACGTCGGGCGCACCATCCCCCCGCGCGCGCTGGAAGCCCTGGCCTTTCTCGCGCGCCAGCTCAACCCGCCGCCGCCCGACCCGGAAGCCGACGCCGCGCGCAAGCGGTTGGAGCCATTGAAGCAGGCCGTGGAAAAACGGCGCTAAGCTTGCAGACAGTGCAACAGGGAAGGAAGAAGCCTATGCCCAAGACAGAAGTCAAGCTGTTCACACGACGCGCGCTGCTGCGTGCTTCGTTGCTGGCGGCGGCGGGCCGCACAATTGCCGCGCCACCGTTTTGCGCCGCCGCGCCCAAGCCCTATTACCCGCGCGGCAAAGATTGGGAAAAGCGCGCGCCCAAAGACGCCGCGCTGGATGCCGCAGCCCTTGACGACGCGGTGAAGTATGCGGCGGAGCATAATTCGACGGGCCTGGTCATCGTGCGCGGCGGCCGCCTTGTGACTGAACAGTATTGGCAAAACTGGACGGCGGAAACCGCGCAACCGATCTTTTCTGCGAGCAAGAGCCTGACGGCGACGCTCGTGGGCATGGCGATTGAGGAACGCAAGCTGAAAAGCATCGAGCAAAGCGCCGCGGCGTTTGTGCCCGCGTGGCGAGGCACGCCCAAAGCAGCGATCACCATTCGTCACATGCTGACGATGACTTCGGGCATCAAGGTTGGCGCGGTCAGAGCCGTCCCCGAAATTGACGCGTTTGAAGAGACGGCGGCGTTGCCGCTCGAACACCGGCCGGGAGAGCATTGGGCCTACAACACGCCGGTCTATCGAATGCTGCTGCGGCTGTTGGAAAATGCGACGGGCGCAAGCATCAATCAATACACGCAACGTAAACTCGGCGCGCCGTTGGGGCTGCAACAATCAAGTTGGGATTGCGCGCCCGCGCCCAACAACAAAACCAATTGCTCGTGGTATCGCAGTTCGTTGCGCGACATGTCGAAATTCGGCTTGCTGATCCTGCGCAATGGCAAGTGGGAAGACCGCCAACTCGTCAGCGCGAAGTTCGTCAAAGAGTCCACCAGCACGTCGCAAAAACTGAACGAGGCGTATGGCTATTTGTGGTGGCTGAATGGCAAGCCTTCGTTCCAACTCGCGGGTGGGCGCGCCGGGCAAGGCATGCTCTGGCCCGATTGCCCGCCCGATGCCTTTGGCGCATTGGGTGCGCAGGACAAGAAGATTTACATTGTGCCGAGTTTGGATTTGGTCATCGCGCGGCACGGCGGCGCGGCAGGCGTCGCGCGCGCAGCAGGCGAAGAGGGCGGCGGGCGCACATCGTTCGATAACGAATTGCTGGGGCGCATCTGTCGTGCCGTTAAACGGTGAACATACGGATGGCGTTCAGCCTCTCTGACAGACAAGGGCGAAATGCCGCAGCTACTTTTTCAAGTACTCATCGAACCATTCCACCGCCATTTTGATCGCCTGATTACGCGCCTCGTAATAGATGCCGTAATGCGTGATGTTGGGCACTGACACATATTTCTTCTTCGTGCCAGCCATGCGGTCATAGGCGAGTTTGGCATGATCCTTGTTGTCGAAGAGTTCTTCTTTCTCGGCGACGATGAAGAGCACCGCCGCCTGCTTGACGTTCACGGCGTCTTCGACGGGCGCGAATTGCAGGAACTTCTCGCGGATGGGCGCGCTGATGAGTTTGCCGACCGTGACGGCGCGCGGCGCGGGATAGGCTGCGCCGTGCGCGCGGTTGGTGGCTTCGTTTTGGGTGATGTCCATTTCCGTTTTGTCGGCCCCGACAAAGCGCCCATCAAACGAACCCACTTGCGAGACGACGGCCTTGACGCGCGGTTCGCGCGCCGCGATGTAAAAGACGTGCCCGCCCGAAAAACTGGAACCGCGCAAGCCGATGCGCTCTTTGTCCACCGCCGGTTCGCCCGCCGCCCAGTTGATGATGTTGAACCAATCGGTCACCTGTTCCAGCGGATCAACGTATTCGCGCTGCTCCATGACCTCGGCGGTAAAGGTTTGATTCTGCCCGGAAGTTGGTTTGATGGGCGACGGTTTGGTCAACACCAGCCGCGCATCGCTTTGGCCCCAGCCGCGATAATCAAAGGTGATGACCAGGTAGCCGGCTTTCGCCATATCAATCGCATCGCGCCGCAAGTTGGCCGCGACGCCGCCCCAGCCGTGCGCTTGAATAATCGTGGGCAGCGGCTTGCCCGCCAGGGCTTTGGGCGAAAACATTTCGACATGCAAGCGCACGCCTTCGCTGACGGCGCTGGCCGCGCGGAAATCAATGTCTTCGGGCGCCTTGAATTGCGCGGCGGATGGCGGCGCCACAATTCGGGCCGGATCGGGCGGGCGCGTGGTTGGCGGTTGCGTCTGCGCGCTGCTCTGTGCTTGGCACGCCACAATCAATGCCAGTGCGCTGGCGGCTTTGACGAATGATTGACTGATCTGCATGAAAGGCCTCCTGTGATTGATGGCGGGGCGGCCCGCCGCAACTTTCTAGCTTGCGGGTTTGCTGTTATATTGCGCTACATACCGAACGGTCAGTAACTATAGAGGGCCTGCCGCCGCAGCGTCAATAAACGGACGACTTTTGCCGGTCAGCCGGCCCTTTCCATTCCTCTTTACCAATTCGGAGGCGAGCAATGAAGCGTGATCTGTTACGGCGCACCGGCCCTTTCAGCATCGTTCTGGCCTGCTGTTGTTTGGCAGCCTGGGCGGCTTTGCAAACGGCGACCGCGCAATCCGCGCGGCTTTTCACCAGCGCGCAAGCCGAACGCGGCAAGCCGCTTTACGCGCAACATTGCGCCGCGTGTCACGGCCAGAGCCTCGAAGGCACGCCCGCCAGCCCGCTCGCCGGCGAACGCTTTATGGCGAAGTGGAACGAGCGCACGCTGGACGAACTGTATTACCTCACCAAAACACAAATGCCCTATGGCAAGCCCGATTCGCTCACGGTGCAGCAATACCTCGACATCGTGGCCTTGCTGCTGGCGAGCAATGGCTACGCCGCCGGTACGCGCGAACTGAATGCCGATCCGGCCGTGCTCAAGCAAATCAAAATCGCGCGGCAAGCAGGCGCGGCTGCGGCGACAACTGCCGCGCCGGCGTTTTACAGCAGCGGCACAAAAGCGAGCACCGCCAAACCCACGCAAGCCGAATTGAACGCCGCGCACAACACGACCGACTGGTTGATGCCGAATCACGATTATCACGGGCAGCGGTTCGTCGAACTCAAGCAGATCAATCGCCGCAATGCCGCTGCGTTGCAACCCGTCGCCCTTTATCAGGTCGCCGATACCAGCACCTTTCACGACAATCCGCTGATGTATCAAGGCGCGCTTTACATTGCGACCAGCAACGCGACGATGGCGCTGGACGCGGCGACGCTCAAGCTGAAATGGCGCGTGGATCGCAAACCCAAAGGGCCCGACGGTTGGCCGATGAATCGCGGCGTCGCGCTCAAAGACGGCAAAGTCGTGCGCGGCACGCACGATGGTTATTTGCTGGCTTACGACGCCGCCGACGGCAAGCTGCTGTGGGAACGTCCCATCCTGGATCGCAAGAAACGCGAAGCCGGTTTCACGATGGCGCCGCTGCTGTACGAAGACCTGATCTTGATCGGCCCGGCGGGCAGCGAGGGCGGCGTCAAAGGCTGGGTCGGCGCGTTTCGCTTGGAAGACGGCGCGCCGGTCTGGCGCTTCAACACCGTGCCCGACGAAGGCGAGCCGGGCGCGGAAACATGGAAGGACGCCACGGCGCGCGCCACCGGCGGCGGTTCGACATGGGCGCCGCTTTCGCTCGATCCTGACAAGGGCGTGCTGTACGTGCCCGTCTCGAATCCCGCGCCGGATTTATTCACCGATGCGCGCTTTGGCAACAACCTCTACACCAATTCGATGCTGGCGCTCGAGGTGCGCACCGGCAAGTTGCAATGGCATTACCAGGCCGTGCCCGCCGACTTTCACGATTGGGATGTCACGCAGGTGAGTCCGCTGTTTGAATCCACTATCAACGGCATTAACGGCATCAACGGCAAACGGCGCAAACTGGTGACCGTCACCGGCAAAGACGGCATGCTGCACGTGCTCGACCGCGAGACGCACGAACATCTTTACGAAACGCCCGTCACGACGCGCGAAAACGCGGATGTGCCACTGAAAACGACCGCAGGCGTGCGCGCCTGTCCCGGTGTGCTGGGCGGCGTGCAATGGAACGGGCCGGCCTACAATCCCGGCTTGAATATGCTCTTCGTCAACGCGGTGGATTGGTGCTCGACGTTTCGCAAGGCGCAGGAATTTCGCCCTGGCATGGGCGGGTTTATGGGCGGGACGACGGTCGCCGACCCGGTCGAAAAATCGCGCGGCTGGTTGACCGCGATTGATGCGGCGACGGGGCAGGTGCGTTGGAAGTATGAATCGTCGCGGCCCATGTTGGCGGCAGTGACGACGACTTCGGCGGAGTTGATTTTCACGGGCGAGTTGACGGGCGATTTTCTGGTGCTCGATGCGCGCGAAGGCAAGGTGCTCTATCGCTTCAATGTGGGCGGGCCGTTGAATGGCGGCATCATCAGTTACGCCATCAACGGGCGGCAGTACATCGCCGTCAATTCCGGCAACGCGACCGGTTTCTGGCGCGCGGCCAACGGCTCGGCGACGGTGTTGTTGTTTGCGCTGCCAGAAGGCAAGCCCTAAATCGGAACAACAAACATTGGGGCAGGGCAAACCACGGGGAACACGCGCGAGCACGGGGAAAACCAATATCCAGCGGCAACCCCGTGCTCCCCGTGACCCCCGTGGTTGAATCTTGTATCCCAATCTATGTTGCTCTGATTTAGATCAGTGTAGCGCCCGTGACGGCAGGTGCCAGCGGCCAGCTAACGACCAAATGAAAAGGAGAGTTGAATGAAAACCCGAATCCTCGCAATGCTGTTGTTGGTGGTGCCCGGCACGCTGCTGCTGGGCGCGGCGTTTTATTCGGCAGCGCGCACGCCGGAACCACCCGCCTTGCAAGACCGCATCGCCAAACTCAAAGCCGAAATCAACACCGTTGCGCTCACGGCGGCGAACTATCCCGAACGCATTCAGACGATGCGCGATTGGGGCAACGTGCTGACAGAGCGCGGGCACTTTTTCACGCAGCAGGATTTGCAATTGGATTTCGTGCGTAACCCCGACGCGAACGCACAGGCCGACGCGGCGCTGAAACAATGGTTCAAGGTGCTGTCATTCATCGAAGCCAACGGCGGGCGCATGGGCATGCTCGTGCGCACTGACAAAAACGAATTGCAGGCCGGACAGTTCTCGACCATCGTGCTCGAATACACCGTCGGCGCGGCAGAAATCCCGAAAGGCGCGGGGCTGCGGCTCGGCATCAATTTCTTCAACATCCGCCCGCGCCCGCAAACGACCAATCCCGCCGAAGAAGGCTTCACGTCCTTCAAAGTCGTAAGCCAAACGGCGCAAACCGAAGCTGCGACAGGGCCGATTTACGGCATCTTCGGTTCCATCTTTCAGCCGATTCCATTGCCTTCGTTGCGTGTCACGTCAGGCGCGTTGAAGCAAGGCGACAAAGTGACGATCACCATCGGCGACACCGCGCGCGGCGGCCCCGGTTATCGTCCGCCGACGCGCGAGGCCGAAGAGTTTCCGTTGATGGTGGGCGCTGATTTCACGGGCGACGGCACGATCATTCCTGCCTCGCGCATCGCGCCGCCCGTCTTTGGCGATGCCGCGATGTTCATCAATGCCGTCGCGCCTTCGGTCGTCGCGGTGAATGAAGCTTTTGCCGTGCGGTTGCGCGTCGAAGACCAATACTGGAACCCGGCCAAATTCGAGGGCGGCAAATTCAACGTGCGGCTGAACGGCAAGCCCGTCGGCGAGATCAATGTCGCGGCCAACAAATACACCGGCCAACTCGACGGCGTGAAAATTCCGCTGGAAGGCGGCTACAAATTCGAGGTCGTCAGCGCCGACGGACGTCTCGCGGGCAAGAGCAATCCCGTGCTGGTCGAACGCAATCCGCAGCAGCGCATTTACTGGGGCGAATTGCACGGTCATTCGGGCTGGGAAGAAGGCGTCGGCACGGTGCCGCATTATTACGAGTACGCGCGCGACGTGGCCTTTCTGGATTTCGCCTCGCTCACCGGCCACGATTCGTTCCTCTCGCAAAAAGGCTGGGACGAGATTCGCCGCGAAACCGAAAAGGCCAATCGTGACGGGCGGTTTGTCGCGTATATGGGTTATGAATGGACACAGAACTATCGCAATGGCGGACACCACAACGTCTTTTTCAAAACCGATAAAGGCCGCTACGTCACGCGCTGGGAAGCGCCGAAGCCGAACCTGCTGTATGAAAAGTTGCGCGCGATTGATCAGGCCGACAACGTGCTGATCATCCCGCACGCACACGAGCCGGGCGATTGGAATTACAACGACGACGAAATGCAGCGGCTGGTCGAAATCTTCTCGATGCACGGCAGCTTTGAATACTTCGGCCAGCGGTTTTTGCGGCGCGGCTATCGCATGGGCTTTGTCGCGGCGAGCGACGATCACACGGGTCATCCTGGTTACAGCCCCGCGATCATTTCGACGCGCAACGGCTTGGCCGCCGTCTATTCCGACAAACTCAATCGCGACGGCATCTGGAAAGGGATGAAAGAACGCGCGACTTATGCGACCAGCAATGCGTTGCGGCCCGTCGTCAAACTCACGGTCGAAGACAAACGCGTGGGTGAGTCTGTGGCAACGGGCGTGCTGCCCACGCTCAAAGCCCGCGTGCTCGGCACCGCCGCGATTGATCACATTGACGTGATTCACAACGGGCAGGTCGAATACCGCCGCGATTACCTGACGCCGCGTCCGAACGATCCGACCGCGCTGCAGGTGATGTTCCATACGCCGACCGAGACTGCGGGCGATGAAGTCATCTCACCACTGGGCGGCGTCGGTTGGGGCGGCTGGATCGAACTCACCGGCGGCGGGCGCATCGCTTCGATCGAAGGCTTGAGCCTGGATCACACCACCGACATCTTCAAACAAGTGGACGACCGCCGCATCTGGTTCACCATCCGCACGCGCGGCGATTTTGACGGCGTGCTGATTCGCCTCGCGCAAGCCGCCGCCGACACCCAAGTGCGCGTGATCGTGTCGAGCCTCGTCGCCACGGCAGGCGGCACCGGTGCTTCGGGCAACATCACCTGGCCCGTCGGTGTGCCGCAACGCACGCCGCTGCACGAGACGGCATTCAAGCTGAGCGACGTGGCGCAGAAACAGGCTGAATTCAAGCTGGCACCGAACGCGTTTGTTTACGCCCGCAAGGCGCGCGCGAATGGCGACTGGGACGTGGCGTTCAGCTACCGCCCGACCAAAACGCCCGCGCAGGATGATTATTACTATTTGCGCGTGGTGCAGATTGACGGCGAGGCGGCGTGGGTTTCGCCGGTGTGGATTGGCGAGCAGAGTTCGGCGAAGAAAAAATGATTGCTATTGCTTTGCTTTGATCTCGAAGAGCGACTGCGAACGGAAGAAGCAGACATCGAATTCCTGAAAGAAATTCGTCTGGCCAAGCAGCAGCGGGACTTCATCAGTGGCCGTCCACGCGAAGGCCAGCCGCACCGGCGCAAACGATCCGATTGCGGGTGCGATCCGTTTCCCTGAAATAGTAGCTAACCAATAGCTACTTGGGAGGGGAGCAAAGAACATTTCTTTGACAACTGTAGTTTCGTGCAGGTGCAATTCCTGCCGCCCAAGTGTCGGGCTGAAGGCATAGCCTCT
>JAYUCP010000123.1:0-14544 GCA_043740245.1 Acidobacteriota bacterium
CACGGCGCGACGATGGCCTCGGCGGAATTCGACGAGAGCGCGCTCGAAAAACGCCCGACCGTCCAAGTCGGCGATCCCTTCTCCGAAAAGCTGCTGCTCGAAGCCTGTCTCGAAGCCATGCGCGCCGGCGCGATCATCGGCATTCAGGACATGGGCGCGGCCGGCCTGACCTCGTCTTCGTGCGAGATGGGCGCGCGCGCCGGCAACGGCGTCGAATTGAATCTGGACCACGTGCCGCAGCGCGAACTGAATATGACGGCCTACGAGATGATGCTCTCCGAATCGCAGGAGCGCATGCTGATCGTCGCCAACCCCGGGCACGAAAATCAGGTCTTGGACATCTTCCGCAAATGGGATCTGGACGTGGCGACCATCGGCAAGGTCATCGCCGAGCCGCGCCTGCGCGTCTGGCACAAAGGCGCACTGGTCGCCGACATTCCGAACACAGCCCTGACCGACGAAGCGCCGCGTTACCAGCGCCCCATGGCCGCGCCGGTTGCCACACCCATTGCCGATGTCACGCCGCAACTGCTCTCGAATCTCAAATCTCAAATCTCAAATCTCAAATCCGAAACCGCCGCCTTCACAGACGTGTTGAGTTGCCTGCTCGCCTCGCCCAATCTCGCGTCGAAGCAATGGGTCTACCGCCAATACGATCACATGGTGCGCACCAACACGGTCGTGCTGCCCGGCTCTGACGCCGCCGTCATCCGCGTGAAAGAGACGCGCCGCAACCTGGCAATGTCGCTGGACGGCAACGGACGTTATTGCCAGTTGAATCCGCGCGCAGGCGCCAAGCTCGCCGTGGCTGAAGCCGCGCGCAACGTCGTATGCAGCGGCGCGCAACCACTGGCAATCACCAACTGCCTGAATTTCGCCAGCCCGCAACGCCCCGAAGTGATGTGGTCGTTCAGCGAAACCATTGACGGCATCGCCGAAGCCTGCCGCGCGCTGGGCACGCCCGTGACCGGCGGCAACGTCAGTTTTTATAACGAGACCGAAGGGCGCGGCATTTATCCCACGCCCGTCATCGGCATGCTCGGCGTGATCGAAGACGCCAAACACACCACTACGCAATGGTTCAAAGCGGCGGGCGATGTGATCCTGCTGTTGGGCAAAACCGGCAACGACCTGGGCGCGAGCGAGACACTCGCAGTCCTGACGGGCGAAACGGCGGGTGCTGTCCCGCAACTCGATCTGGCGCTGGAAATCGCTGTCCAACAAGTCTGCCTGCAAGCCATTCAAGCCGGGCTGATCGCCTCGGCGCACGATTGCGCTGATGGCGGCTTGGCCGTGGCGCTGGCCGAAAGCTGTTTCTCGCATTACCGCGCCGCCGCGCTCGGCGCGCAGCTTGATCTGAGCGAACATTTTCAAGCGAGCGCTCTGCCAACCTTGCCGGACAGCGCGGCTCAAAAGCTGGCGCTGCTATTCGCCGAATCGCCCGCGCGAATTGTGTTGAGTGTGAAGACGGAGAACGTCGCTGCGGTGCAAAGACTGGCGGCGCAAGCCAACGCGCCCTGCGCCGTCATCGGCCAAGTCGGTGGCGAACGCCTGACTATCGTTTGCACAGGCGAGATGCTGGTTGATGCGCCCGTCATCGAGTTGGAAGCAGCCTGGCATGAGGCCTTGCCGCAAAGCTTGGATCGTCCGTTGCAGGCGGCGGCTTGAACAGGCGTTATTTGGCTGGCGGCTCCAATTCCGCTTTGCTCGGTTCGACAATCGAACAGTTGTTTTTGAAATTGAGCAGCCGCGCGCTGGCCGTGCCGCCGGAGGTCTTGGCAATCAGTTTGACAGGAATGTGGCGCTTGTCCGCCGTCAGCCACATCGTCATTTCGCCCTGCCGCGCAAACAGTTGGCCGGGGCCGAACAGCTTCGGCTCGATGCGGATCGTGTTGAGCTTGCCGCAATCGGTCTTGAGCTTCTCTTTCTTGCCCACCACGATGTCGAACACATAATTCACCCCGTCATCGCTGACCGGAAAGCGCAGCAACTCGCCCTCTTTCAGTTTCTGCAAGCGCACAAAATACAAAGCTGAGATCAGATCGAGCATGCCTTCCGCGCGCGGCAACGGCTTGCGCTTCACTTCGGCTTGCGGCTTGGTCAAGTCCGTAAATTTGTAATTCACCCCCGCCGGTTCGCGCTCAAACAGGGCGGCCTGGGCCTCGCGTTTCTTGCCTTCTTTGATCTCGCGCCAATGCAAGCGCGCGCTGAAATCCTGCCGGTCAACCAGCGTTTCATACCGGTTCAGCACATCAATCCCGAAGAGGGCGATCAGGATGCCTTTGGAAACGGCGCTGGCCCGCAACCGGAAATACCGCTCCTGCGCGTTGGGTTGAAAGCTGAGATCGAGCCGCTGGAAAAACGCCTCGTCGGTTGCCGGAACACCCGGCGGTTCGGCTTCGCCCACGTATTCAAACGTCACCTCGCCGACTTTGGCCGCGATGGGGAAGCGCGTGTATTTGACCTCGTAGACCAGCTTCTCGCCCGCTTTGAACGGCAAGGTTTTGAATTCGCGCTGCAACTGCGCCAGCGGCAAGGCGGGCGTCGGTTTCGCTTGCGCCGCTGCGGTACCGGGAGCGACCGGGTTGGCTTGCGCGCGCACAAACGCCAGGTAACCCATACCACTCAACAGCCACACCAAACTTGCGGTCACAACAATTCGTCTCATTCAACCTCTCAAAGCTAGTTTCAACGTCAGCAGAGCTAGTACCACCGCCACGCCGAACAGCGCACGATATTCGCGGTGCTGCAGGTATTGCTGCCAATCAAATGCGCGTCGCTGCCCGTTTTCATACGGCGTCAAACGCGGCACAAACAACGGCACCGCCGCCGCCCATTGCGCATAGGCCACGCCGAACAGCCGCTTCATGTGCTCGGTCTCGGCTTGCATCACCGGCCAGTAAATCAGCAAAAAGAACGCCGCCAGCCACGCGCCCAGCCACCACACGCCCCCGCTCACCGCGCAGCCCAGCGCCATCACGAAGCTGCCGAAATAAAGCGGATTGCGCGTGTGCGCATACGGCCCACTCACCGCCAACTCGGCATTCTTGCGCAAATGTCCCGAGGCCCACGCGCGAATCCCGGCTCCCAGCAAGGCCAGCGGCGCGCCCCAGGCCAGCGAACGCCACGACGGTTGCGACGCCAGCACGAACAACACCGCTGTCGCAAAGCCCAACGGCACGCGCAAGCGTTGCAGCCGCGCGCGCCAACTCAAATTGTTTTCTATTTCTGCTTGCATCACTTGCTTGAGAGTACGGGCAGTTCCGCCTTCCGCATGCGTTTCTCTATGCCCTGCCAAACCAGTTCGACCGGCAACTTCATGCACGAAATGTGGCTGCATTGACGGCGGTAACAATCCGTGCGGCAATCCAAATCAAAACGCTCAACGACAACATCGCCTGCGGCAAACGGCCCATTACGTCGCGCCGAAGTCGGCCCAAACAGCGCCACAATCGGCGCGCCCGCCACCGCCGCCAAATGCATTGGCCCGGTGTCGCTGCCCAAAAACAGTTGCGCACGTTTTGCCAGCGCGACGAACTGTTTCAAATTCGCGTCCAGCATTTCCGCCGCGCCCGACTGCGTCCCTGCGACAATCTCCCGCGCGAGCGTTTCTTCGCCCGGCCCGTAAGTCACGAACGAGCGCAGCCCGTGTGCTTGCCACAAACGGTCGGCAATTTCGGCAAAGCCCGCCGTGCTCCACAGCTTCGTCACCCAGCCGCCGCCGGGGTTGAGGATGGCGAAGGGGCCGCGCGCCGCGTGCTGTGCGGCAAAACGTTCGTCATCCGCCGCCAGCGCCAGCGGAAATTCATACGCGCCCGTCACGTCGCCACCAAGCCGCGCGGCGAGTTGCAGGTTCTTTTGAATGATGTGGCCGCGATCATCCGCCGCGACTTGTTCGGTGTAAAACAATGCGCTCGCCGGTTCGCGCAACGCTTCGCGCGCAAAGCCGAGACGGCGCGGCGCGCGCGAAAGCCTGGCAATACTGGCTGATTTCAGCAGCCCTTGAAAATCGAACGCGACATCAAAGGCGCGCAACTGTCCGGCGGCTTGCCGCGCCGCCCGCCAAGCCGAAGCTTGCCACCACTGTTTGCGCCAGCCACGCAGATCAAGCTCGATCAGTTCATTCAAACAAGGATTGTTCGCCAGCAGCCGCGCCGCGCCCCCGCGTTCGACCGCCCAGGCGATGTAAGCCTGCGGCCATGCGCGCCGCAACGCCGCCAACGCAGGCAGCGTGTGCACGACATCGCCAATGGCGCCGAGTCTGACAATCAGGATACGCATACTTGCAAAAGATGAGGGGTGAAAAGAGTGTTTCCGATCCCGCTGGATATTGTGGCGCGGAGAACATAGACGACGGATTGAACGGAGGCGACAGATTGGCACTGATCTGATCTGTCCGAATCCGTCGCATCCGTGAAATCCGTGGTCTATTGTCATCCCCAGCGGATCAGGAGAGCTTCATCCTTCCTTCTTTCCTAAACTCCATTGCACAGCCGCCAGCAAATCGGCGGCGATAAATTCCGGTTGGCGCGGCCAGTGCGCGCGTTGCGCCAGTTCCTGCTTGCCGTACCCGGTCAGCACCAGCACGCCTTGCGCGCCCGCGCGGTGCGCCAGTTCGACATCGCGGTAACGGTCGCCGATGACAAAGCTGCGCGCGACATCAATGCCAAACTCCGCCGCCGCGCGCGTGAGCAGGCCCGGCTGCGGCTTGCGGCAATCGCATTCGATACGATAGCGCCGCAACGCTGCGTTCACCTCATCATTGCCGGGCGGCAAGTGCGGGCAAACATAAAACGCAGCCAGCCGCGCGCCCTCCGTTTGCAACCGTTGCTGCATCACATCGTGCACTTCATCCACAAACGCCTCAGTGAACAGCCCGCGCGCCACGCCCGCTTGATTGGTCAACACCAGCGCCAGCCAACCGGCTTCATTGAGCAGCCGCACGGCCTCGACCGCGCCCGCACAGAAACGCAAATCGGCCAGCGTGCGCAGATAACCCACCTCTTCATTCAGCGTGCCATCACGATCCAGAAAGATCGCGCGGCGCAGGGGTTGTGGCAGGCGTTCGTCGTGCATAGCTTCTTTTGCAAGGCCGCGAGAATAAAGGGCGCGTCACGGCGAGGCAAGCGCCCGCGCCTGACACGCGGCGCTCGAGTTTGTTATCGTGGCCGCACAATGCGCTTCAAACCGTCAAATCCGAATTCCACCGCGCGGCAACCGCGCCGCCGCCAAACACTGCTTTGCGCCTTACTGCTGCTGGCACTGGCCGCGTCCGCCTGTCTGAAAGCGACCAAGCCCACGCTGCCCAAAGTCTTCCCCGCCCCGCAACAACTTGCGCCCAAAAACAAACCGCCACTCATCATCATCCCCGGCATCCTCGGCACTGAACTGGTCAACCAAAAGACGAAACTACGCCTCTGGCCGGAGTTGTTCCCGGACGACCGCGATGCGCTGTTGCTGCCGATTGCGTCGGTCAACTTGCGCGAGAATCGTGACGACATTGTGGCGGCGCGCGTGATCGAGCAGGCCGACCTGGGCAAGCTGGTTCCGCAAATCGGCGTGTATGCCGGATTGTTGCAAGCCTTGGAAAATTACGCCGGCTACAAACGCGGCGACATTGACAACCCGGCCAGCGACGGCGGCAGCGACACGTTTTATCTGTTCGCCTATGACTGGCGGCGCGACAACGTCGAAGCGGCGCAAGCCTTGGCCGGCAAGATCGCCAACTTGAAAGCAAAGTTGCGGCAGCCGGAGTTGCGCTTCGACGTGATCGCGCATTCGATGGGCGGGCTGATCGCGCGTTATTACGCGATGTATGGCGGGCGCGATGTGTTGAGCGACCAAACGCAGGAACCGGATTGGGCGGGCGCGCGACACCTCAACCGGCTGGTCCTGATCGGCACGCCCAACGCGGGATCGTTCGATGCCTTCCGCACACTGCTCCAAGGCTATTCCGTCACCGAAGCCAATCACACCCGCGTGGCGCTCTTTCGCGGCCTGCATCAGCGCATGATTTTCACCGTGCCGTCGGTCTATCAACTGCTGCCGCGCAACACCGGTGCGCGCTTTTTCAACGCGAAGCTGGAACGTTTGCCGATTGACCTTTTCGACGTTGAGACTTGGCGGCAACAACAATGGTCGGCGGCGTTCGATCCGGAAACCCAGGCCAATGAGCGCAAGGGCCTCGCTAAAAACCAAGGTTTGGCGGCAGGCGAGACGGCGGCGCAAGAATTGGCCGAACGGCGCGCTCATTACTTGGCCGCCGTGCTGGCGCGGGCACGCGCTTTTCAACACGCGCTGGATGCCCGCAGCAATACTTTAATCAATTTGCCGCTGCACCTGATCGGCGGCGATTGCGAACCGACCATCACCGGCGCCTTTCTCATCAAGGAAAATGGCATACCCAAAACGCTCTTCTGGCCCAACAACGCACTCGGCAACCGCCAAGCGCGCCGCCGCGCCATAGACCAAATCTTCCTGCCCGGCGATGGGCGCGTCACGCGGCAAAGCCTGTTCGGCCTGACACTGGAACCGGAAGCCAGCGAACCGTTTTTACGCGCGATGAAGGCTACGCCGCAACAGACGCTGTTTAACTGCGATGTGCACGGCGACCTGCCGCTGAATCTGATTATTCAAAACAATCTGCTGACGGTGTTGCTGGGGAACCGGTATTGATTGGATATGAAGACACGGCTTTTCAAAGTAAGTCTTTGAACTCATCCACGGTCAATCCGACTTCACGAATGATGGCGCGCAGTGTGCCTTTGGCAATTTCCGGATGATCCGGCACCGTTACGCGCCGATGTGGCGGGTTGAGTTGCCGTATGACGATGTGGCTGCCGTGTTGGCGATCTTTCAAATACCCAAGCTTGTGCAAGGCCTTGACCACTTCACGGCCGGAAATGCGCGGGAACTGGCTCAAGCGCCAACTTCCACCAGTTCTTCGGTAATGGCTGGCGGTACCGGCTCATTGTGGGCAGCCAAGCTCTCCAGGTAAGCGGCAATCGCTTCTTGGATGTTGCTCAACGCTTCGGTGCGGGTTTTCCCTTGCGAAAGACAGCCGGGCAGGGTGGGCACTTCAGCCACAAAAACACCGTCCTCGTCTTGCTCAATCAACACACGGTATTTCATCAGGTCTCACTCCTGGCCCGCTCCTGGCCCGCTCCTGGCCCGCTCAAGGCCCACTCAAGGCCCACTCAAGGCCCACTCAAGGTTTGATCGGCCCCGGCGGCTCATCCGTAATTTTGATGTCGGTCTCGAACTTGCGATAGAACTTGAAGGTGAGCAGGTTGCGGAAGTATTTGCGCTCGCGGCGGTCGGCGATGATGAACTCGGCGCGAATCGGCAGCAAAAACTCCATATCCAGGCCGCGCAGCCTGACCGTGTCGTAATCCACCGAACTTTCCGAATTGGTCACCGGATAATTCGCGGGCATGGCGTCCACGGCAGTGTCCAGCCGCAAGACCAGCTTCTTCTCAGCGTCAATCCAAACGGTGCCGCTGTAACCGGCGACGATTTGCGGGTAGCCCTCGGCCTTGACCGTCAGCTTGGAAGTCGGTTGCGGAACAGTGAAGTCATAAAGCAGCGTCTGGCGCATGCCCAACTTTTCTTTGCCCGCCGCTTTGAACATGGCTTTGGTTTCGACATCGAAGAGCGAGGCAAGCATCGAGGCGAAATCGCCGGTCGAATAAGCGCCGCCGGCTTGTTCGAGCGAACGCGTGGGCGGCCGGCCAACGCTGTTGATGGGTTTGTATGACTCGCCTTTCTTGCGGCTGTAGGTCAACTCATAGGAGAGCTTGTCAGCACGATCCCAGGCGCCGCGCGCCTCAAAATCGAAATAGCGTTCGACATCCTGCTGGCAGATGAAATCGGGCAAGTCTTCCAAATAGTCGCGCACATTTTTGCGCGTCTCCTCCAAAAACGGATCGGGCGTTTCGCGCAGAATCGTAAGCTTGCTGTTGGCGTTCGCATTCAAACGCTCCGCGACGCGCTTGATGATGTTGATCAAATGTTGGTGCGCTCCATTGGCGCGCAAGCGAGCGACGGCTTCGGGCGTAGGGTCAAAGGCCAGGCCGACGCGTTCGACCAGCAGCGCCAGATTGGCTTCGGTCAAATCGCGCCCGACCTGCTGGCGTAACAGCGTATTCATCAACTGCAACGTCAGCGGCTCGGTGGGTAAGGTGGAGGCGCGCTGCGCCCAGGCGGGCAAAGTTAAGGCACCAAATAAAAGGACAAGCAAAATGATTCGATGTTTCATGAGTACCTCGCAGGGAATGAACGCCGCCGCCAGCCGCAACGCGCAAGGATTGTGCGCCATCGGCTTGGGTTTTTCCAGCCGCGTGGTATTGCGCGCCTCACGACAGCGATGCGCGCGGCCAGAATCGCGGCTTTACAGTGTTGAAGCCTGTGTGCTACTTTCCGCCCTTCAAATTCACAGGAAAATCGCAGTAAGACAGATACACATAGATTTGGAGGCATATAGAAGTTGCTATGTCGTTAGCAAAAGAAGTCAAAGTAGACATCATCACGCAATACATGACCCACGAGGGCGACACGGGTTCGCCTGAAGTGCAGGTCGCGCTGCTGACCAAGCGCATCAATGAGTTGACCGATCATTTCCGCACGCACGCCAAGGATAATCACTCGCGCCGCGGTCTGTTGAAGATGGTGAGCCAGCGCCGCAGCTTGTTGGATTACCTGAAGCGGTGCGACATCACGCGTTATCACGCTCTGATCACGCGGCTTGGATTGCGCAAATAAGATTTTGAGTTGCCGCGGCGGCTCAGCCCAGACAAGCTGAGCCGCCGCTTTCCGTTTGTGTGCCGAACGTGACGGCGTTCCCAAGTCTCTCTTGCGCACCGCGAGCCGGTGCAGCCAGCAGATTCATCCCAGCGCCATCATCACGCAGGCAAAGCGCCGACGTGAACACAAGTTCCACCACCACCAATTTACCTAACGTAGCCAATGTTGCAGCCGTGGGCGAAACTGCGCGCGCACTTCCGCGCCCCGCTTCGCGCACGGCTCTTGTCGTTTTCAGTCCACCGCTCACCGTTCACACTGCCAGCGGCGGACCGTTGTTGAAGAGGAGATAAACAAACATGTTTTTGAAGCAAGCAATCAATTTGGGCGGCCACGAGATCACCATTGAGACCGGCCGCATCGCCAAACAGGCCGATGGCGCGGTGCTCATCAGCCAGGGCGAAACCGTCGTGCTGGTCACCGCCGTGTCGGCCCGCAAGGCCAAAGAGGGCCAAAGCTGGTTCCCGCTGACCGTGGATTACCGCGAATACGGCTATGCCGCCGGACGCATTCCGGGCGGCTATTTCAAACGCGAGGGCCGTCCGACCGAGCGCGAAATTCTGATCTCGCGCATGACCGACCGCCCGATCCGCCCGCTTTTCCCCGAAGGCTACATGCACGAGACGCAGATCATTTCGATGACCATCTCAGCCGACGATCAGAACGATCCCGACGTGCTGGCGATCACCGGCGCGTCGGCGGCGCTCTATCTGTCGGACATTCCTTTCTTCACCCCGGTGGCGGGCGTGCGCGTCGCGCTGGTCGAAGGCAAATACATCGTCAACCCGACCTACGAAGAAAATCGCGGCTCGCTGCTCAACCTGATCGTCGTCGGCAGCGAAGAGGCCATCGTGATGGTCGAGGCCGGCGCGAAGGAAGTCAGCGAAGAAGTCATGGTCGAAGCCCTGATGTTCGGCCACAACGAAATCAAGAAGCTCTGCCAGTTGCAACGCGCGCTGGGCGAAACGCTCGGCATCAAGAAACGCGAATACACCAAGCCCGCCATCAACGAAGAGTTGCTGGGCCAGCTTGCCGCCAAATACACCGATGGGCTGCGCGACGCGCTGGACGTGACCAAGCACGGCAAGATCGAAAGCTACGCCAAGATTGATGAACTGCACGCCGCCTGTGAAGCCGACTTCCCCGAAGATCAACCGGCCTTGCGTAAAGAGGCGGGCAAGCTCTTCGACCGTTTGAAAGAGCGCCTCTTCCGCGACGACATTCTGAACAACCGCCGCCGTCCCGATGGCCGCCGCTTTTCAGAAATCCGCCCGATCAGCATCGAGGCGGGCTGGATTCCGCGCACGCACGGTTCGGCCCTGTTCACGCGCGGCGAAACGCAAGCCATCGTCACGGTGACGCTGGGCACTTCGCAGGACGTGCAATACATTGACAACATCGAGTTCGGCGAGATCAAGCGCCGCTTCATTTTGAACTACAACTTCCCGCCTTTCTCGGTCGGCGAAACGGGCCGCACCGGCAGCCCGGGCCGCCGCGAAATCGGCCACGGCGCATTGGCGCATCGCGCGCTCAGCGCCGTGATGCCCGACGAGACCGAGTGGCCCTACATCGTGCGCGTGGTCTCGGACATCACCGAATCGAACGGTTCGTCTTCGATGGCGACGGTCTGCGGCGGCGCGCTGGCGATGATGGATGCGGGCGTCCCGCTCAAAGCGCCGGTCGCGGGTGTGGCGATGGGTCTGGTGATGGAAGGCATGAAATACGCCGTGCTCTCTGACATCGCGGGCGCCGAAGATCATTACGGCGACATGGATTTCAAAGTCGCCGGCACGCGCGCCGGCATCACCGCGTTGCAGATGGACATCAAGATCACCGGCCTCAATCCGGCGATTCTGTCCGAAGCGCTGGAGCAGGCCAGGAAAGGCCGTTTCCACATCCTCGATAAGATGGATGAAGTGCTGCCCGCTGCTCGCCCGGAGATCAGCAAGTATGCGCCGCGCATCATCACGATCATGATTCCGACCGACAAGATTCGTGACCTGATCGGCCCCGGCGGCAAGATCATTCGCGGCATCGTCGAACAGACCGGCGCGAAGATTGACGTCGAAGACAGCGGCCGCGTCAGCATCGCCACCTCCAACGGCGAAGCGGGCGCGCGCGCCTTGCAGATGGTCAAGGACATCACCGCCGAAGCCGAGCCGGGTCAATCGTACCTGGGCACGGTCACGCGCATCGTGGATTTCGGCGCCTTCATCGAAATCTTCCCCGGCACCGAAGGCTTGTTGCACGTCAGCGAAATCGCGCCCTACCGTGTGCACGACGTGCGCGATGAACTGACCGAGGGCCAGCAAATCCTGGTCAAGTGTCTCAACGTCGAAGGCAACAAGATTCGCCTGAGCCGCAAAGCCCTGCTCGCGGGTGAAGGCGGTGAGGAAGGCGGCGGTGGCGGTGAAGACGAAGTTGATGGCAACAGCGAAGGCGGCGGCTATCGTGGCGATCGCGGCGGTGACCGTGGCGGCGACCGTGGCGGACGCGGTGGCGGCGGCGGTCGCCCTGGCGGTGGTGGTGGTCGCCCTGGCGGTGGTGGCGGCGGTCGTGGCCGCCGGTAAGTACGGCCAATAATTTTTCAACTTCAGCGGAGCGCATCTCACTTGCGCTCCGCTTTTTATTTCCAGCTAAAACTTTCAGATTGTTGCCGGCGTAAGGCGAGAGCACGGAGGTAAGGATGACAACACCAACAGTTTTCAATCGCAACAACGCGCGCTTGGCCGTTTCCCTGCTGCTGACAACCACGATCGTGATTTGCGGTTGGCTGTGGCGCGATGTTATCGCCGCCAACTGGCTGGCCGTCTTGTTGATTGGCAGCGCGCTCATTGCCAAACCATTCATCACGCGGCGCGGCTTGCGCCGTCTCTGTGATCTGGCGCTGACCTTGGTCATTCTGTTTTGCGCGTTGCGCTGGCTGGAACACGCCATGACCTATCACCCAGTCGGATACACGCCCGGCCCGCAATGGCAGCCGCCCGCGAATGGCATGGACGTTTGGATACCCGTACCAAACGGCGACAAGCTACACGGCTGGTTCGTCAAGGCGGCACAACAACCGGCCACCGCGACTTTGCTCTATTGCCACGGCAACGGCGGCAATTTGACCAATGTCGGCTGGTACGCTGAAGCGCTGGCCGAAGCCCGGTTCGATGTACTCGTGTTCGACTATCGCGGCTATGGACGCAGCGCAGGCAAGTTGACTGATGAATGGGGCTTGTATGCCGACGCCGACGCCGCCTATGAATACCTGCGGCGCGAACGTGGCGTCGCGCCTGAGCATCTGGCCTTGTATGGTTTGTCGCTGGGCACGACGGCGGCAATTGATTTGGCGGCACGGAAACCATGTGCAGCATTGGTCGTAGAGTCAGGCTTGAGTTCGGCGAGCGAACTGGCTTCGGCAGCGTTGCCTTGGTTGCCGTCCTGGCTGCATTGGCTGGGCAAGAACCGTTTTGAATCGGCGCGGAAGATCGCCAAGGCGCGCTGCCCCGTGCTCATCACACACGGCATGCGCGACGAAATCATTCCGGTCGAACAGGGCCGCAAGCTTTTCGCCGCCGCGCCGGAGCCGAAACAGTTGGAGATTATCGAAGGCGGCGATCACAACTTGATTGGCAATCAGGGCAAAGCTTATTTCGACAAAGTCACCCGCTTCCTGCAACAGACCGTGACTGCGGCAAAACCTGCCAACACCATTAAGGCCGTTCCTGCCGCACCATGAACGTATGTCTGCCTAACAGTGCGGGTAGCCAGCGGGCCGGCGGTTGGGCAAAGACGCTTTTGATTTTTGGCCACATAACCCCGAGTGGAATGCGCCAGCGCCACATCGGCACAAAGCCGAAGCGCGCGAAATAGCCCGGCTTCATCGTGCCCAGCCAGACTTTGGCGACGCCGCACTGAGTTGCTCGTTGCAAACCAGCTCGCACCAGTTGTTCGCCGATACGCCGCCCTTGCCTATCCGGCAAGACCGCGACCGAATGCAATTCCGCCGATTGATCGGGATAACAATGCAAGGCCGCGCAACCGACGACACCGGACGTGCGCACTACGGCGACCAAGTATTCAGGTAGTTGTGCAGTAATCTCAGCGGCTGAGCGTTGAAACAAAGATGGATCAGCCAGATTGGCGCGCAGCACAGCCACGATGGCTTCGACATCGGCAGGAACTGCAGTTCTGACAATGACCTTTTCGAGCATCTTCAAACGTGAAAGTCTGGGGAAGTCTGGAAAAGTCTGAAGTTCTCGCCGTGTTCGATCTGCGCGACCCCGCTAGACTTCACAAGACTTTTCCAGACTTCCCCAGACTTCTTTCAGGCTTGCACCTGAACCATCTCTTGCAACTGTGCGCGGCGCGCGCGCATGTTGGCGATGAACTCGTGGAAGAGATACGCCGCATCGTGCGGGCCGGGGCCTGCTTCGGGATGGTACTGCACCGAAAAGACGGGCAAGCGGCGATGGCGCAAGCCTTCCAAACAGCCGTCGTTGAGATTGAAATGCGTCAACTCGATTTCATTCTGATCGAGGCTCGCGGGGTCTACGGCAAAGCCGTGGTTGTGCGAAGTGATTTCGATGCGTTTCGTGCGTTCGTTGCGCACGGGTTGATTGCCGCCGCGATGGCCGAATTTGAGTTTGAAGGTCTGCCCGCCAAAGGCGCGCGCCAAAATCTGATGGCCCAGGCAAATGCCGAAGACCGGCGCGGCATTCAGCAACTGGCGCACGTTATCCACAATATGCGGCAGCGCCGCCGGGTCGCCGGGGCCGTTGGAAAGAAAGATGCCGTCAGGCGCGCACGCCAACACATCATCCGCCGACGTATGCGCCGGAACGACCGTCACGTCGCAACCCACCGCCGCCAGATAGCGCAGGATGTAGTACTTGATGCCGAAATCGTAAGCGACCACGCGGAACGGCGCTTCGCCCGGCTGCAAGGCCTCACCCAGTGCCTCACGAAATTCGCCGAGCGCATCGTAAGTCTGCACATCCTTGATCGAAGACCACGCGTAGCTGTCGCCGCAGGTGACCTGGTCAACCAGATTGCGGCCCAGCATCGCTGGCGCGCTTTGCGCTTTCTTGATGACGCTCTGTTCGTCGGTGTCGAGCGCCGAGAGGCAAGCGCGCATCGCGCCCTTTTCGCGGATGTGGCGCACCAGCGCGCGCGTGTCAACTTCGGAGATGCCGGCGATGCCGTGTTGTTTCAGGTATTCATCCAGCGATTGCGTCGCGCGCCAATTGGAGGTGACTTCCGCAGCTTCGCGCACGACGAAGCCTTCGACAAAGGGGCGGCGCGATTCGACGTCTTCCCGGTTCACGCCATAATTGCCGATCAGCGGATAGGTCATCGTCACGATCTGCCCGGCGTATGACGGGTCGGTCAGAATCTCTTGATAGCCCGACATCGCGGTGTTGAAGACAATCTCGCCGACACGTTCAGTCGCCGCGCCCCAGGCGCGCCCGCGAAACACGCGGCCATCTTCCAACGCCAAAATCGCTGCCTTGTATTTATCGCTCGCCATCGTTGCCTGTTGTTTCTCCAGTGATCCCTTCCCGGGAAGGATTTGTTTTTGAACCGGTTGACAGGGTACTGCCCGGACTAAACGACGATCAGAAAAGGATAGATTTTAGAGGAAGCCTGCGTCCTACGCCTTAATTCTCCTCATAAGCTTTTCGAATCAGCCAACGCCCCAACCCTTCTTACCATCCAAAAGCCCGACGCAGAAAGCAACGCCTCTTTCGGAATTGC
>JAYUCP010000124.1:0-5844 GCA_043740245.1 Acidobacteriota bacterium
TTCGAAATCGGGCGTCGCGGGTGTGACGAAGGCGCTTGCAAACGAATGGGCGAAGCACAACATCAATGTAAATGCCATTGCTCCGGGCTACATGGCGACCGACAACACGACAGCGCTACGAGCCGACGAAACACGCAATCGTCAGATACTCGAACGCATCCCCGCCGGACGCTGGGGAACGCCGGACGATCTCGCCGGAACGGCGGTCTTTCTATCTTCTGCGGCGAGTGATTATCTGCAAGGGCATATTGTCGTGGTCGATGGCGGATGGATGGCGCGGTAAAAGTGAACAGTCAGCAGTTAGCAGTGAGCGGTTAAGGCGATGCGAAGCCGTATTTACTGCTTACCGCTCACTGCTTATATCTTAGAAGTTATGTTGAATATCAGACCAAAAGACGAATGTAAATGGGACATTGTTTCCTTGGGTGAAGTCATGCTGCGGCTCGATCCGGGCGACGGGCGCATTCACACGGCGCGCACCTTTCAGGCGTGGGAAGGCGGCGGCGAATATAACGTCGCGCGCGGCTTGAAACGTTGTTTCGGCTTGAACACGGCTGTTGTGACGGTGCTGGCCGACAATCCGGTAGGCCGCCTGGTGCAGGATTTGATCTACCAAGGCGGCGTAGATCAATCGCACATCCGCTGGGTCAAATACGACGGCGTAGGGCGCGCCGCGCGCAACGGCTTGAACTTCACCGAGCGCGGCTTCGGCGTGCGCGGCGCGGTTGGCTGTTCAGATCGCGGCCACACGGCGATTGCGCAACTCGAACCCGGCGAGATTGATTGGGAGAAGATTTTTGGTGAAGAAGGCGCGCGCTGGTTTCATTGCGGCGGCATCTTTTGCGCGCTCTCTGAAACGACGCCGCTGGTCGCGCGCGAGGCGATGGAAGCCGCGCGCAAACACGGCACGATCATTTCGTATGATCTCAACTACCGCGCATCGCTCTGGCAAGGCATCGGCGGCCACGCGCGCGCGCAAGAGGTCAATCGCGGCTTGGCTGCGCTGGTGGATGTGATGATCGGCAACGAAGAAGATTTCACCGCCGCGCTCGGCTTTGCGGTCGCGGGCTTAGACGAACAGCTCGCTGACCTCGACCCGTCAAATTTCAAAACGATGATTGCACACGCCGTCGCGCAATACCCAAATTTTCAAGTCGTCGCGACGACGTTGCGCAACGCCAAAACCGCCACGGTCAACGATTGGGGCGCGATCTGTTACCACGACGGCCAGTTTTATGAAGCACGCTTGCGCGAGAACCTGGAAATTTATGATCGCGTCGGCGGTGGCGATTCGTTCGCGTCAGGCTTGGCGTATAGTTTTTTGTCAGGGCAGGGCGCTCAGCGGGCGGTCGAATATGGCGCGGCGCACGGCGCGTTGGCGATGACGACGCCGGGCGACACCTCGATGGCGACGCTGGCCGAAGTCGAAAAGGTGATGAAAGGCGGCGGCGCGCGGGTGGCTCGCTGAGTCAGGGCCGATAGGAGTAATGGGAGTAATGGGAGTCATAGGACTGACGATTGGCGACTACCTTCCCATCACTCCCATCACTCCCATTACTCCCATTGGCCCTGACACGACGCTCACGCCAAAAACTTGTAGCCAAACCCGCGCACCGTCAAAAAGTGGCGCGGGTTTTTCGCATCGTCCTCCAGCTTTTGTCGCAGCAGACCGACGTGCACATCCACCGTGCGCGTTTCTGTGTCTGTCGCATAGCCCCAGACCTCCTGCAACAATTGCTGACGCGAGAGCGTGACGTTGGGTTGCAGGACGAAGAAACGTAGCAACTCAAATTCGCGCGCTGACAGTTCGACCGGCTGGCCGTGGCGGCGCACTTCAGTGCTCAGAAAGTTGACCGCGATGGCACCGAAGTGAACGCTTTCTGCCAACGGTACTGAGCGAGTTGGCGCTGAACGCAAGCGCGCTTCGACGCGCGCCAGCAGTTCCAGCGAATCAAACGGCTTGGTCAGATAATCATCCGCGCCGAGCTTCAACCCCAGCACCTTGTCAATCACCTGGCCACGCGCCGTCAGCATCAAGATGGGCGTCGCCACACCGCGCTGGCGCAAGTCGCGGCACACGTCAAAGCCATTCTTGCCCGGCAAATTCACGTCCAGAATCACCAGGTCAAACCGTCCCTCGCTCGCCAGCGACAAGCCGGCCAGCCCATCCGGCGTGGCTTCCAACTCGTAGCCTTCGTTGAGTAGCAGATCGGTCAACGCCAACACCAAGCCGGGTTCATCTTCGACCAGCAGAATGCGTTTCTTCATACGTCTTGTTTGTTGACGGCGGTCAAATGCAACGTGAACGCCGTGCCTGTGCTTACTGTTGTCACCGTCACGCGCCCGCCCATCGCTTGCAGATGCCGTTGCACCAGACTCAAGCCCAGGCCCGCGCCGGGGATGGTCGTCGCCACGACGCGCTGGCCGCGATAGAAAGGCTCGAACAGGTGCGGCAAATCCGCTTCCGCGATGCCGGGGCCGTGATCGGCGATGATGAGTTGCACTTCATGCTGTTGCGCAGTCGCCCGCAAACTCAGCCAGCGCCCCTCCGCCGCGTACTTCTGCGCGTTGTGCAGCAGGTTCTTGACCGCGCTCTCCAACGCCTGAGCATCGGCCAGCACGGACGGCAGCGCGGCGGGCAGTTCAACTTCAACCTGCCAGCCTTCGGCGGCAAAGTCGTATTCGGCCAGTGCGCGCGCGCAAAGTTCCGCCAGATTGACCGGGCGCAGGTCGTACAATTTGCGCCCCGACTGAATGCCCGCGAAAGCGAGCATCTGTTCAACCTGATTCGACAAACGGCGCACTTCGGTTTGAATCGCCGCGCCGTACTGTTGCACGCGGCCTGGGTCTTTGACCAAGCCTTGCGCCAGGTTGTGGCTGGTGGATTGGATGACCGCGAGCGGCGTGCGCAGTTCGTGCGAAACGCCGGCGACGAATTCCAGTTGTTGTGCCGCCAGCCGCCGCGCGCGTTGCGTCGCTACGATCATCAACGCAAAGCTCGCGGCCAGAATTAGCAGCACGCCGAAGGCCAGCGCCAGATTGCGGTGGCGCGCCTGCGCAATCGCCGTTTCCACCGAACCGGCGGCGTCTTTCACCACCAAACGCCACGCCGCCGGATCAGCCGCCGCGTCAAAGGCGGTGAACTCTGGCGGTCTTCTTCGTTCAGGCGGCGGGCCGTCGCGCGGCGGCCTGTCGTCAAGCTGGCTGTCGTTGGGCGGGGCGGGTGGCCGACGCGGCGGTTCGCCTGGCCGGCCCGCTTCCTGTTGAATCCGGCGCGCGAACAGCACAAGAGCCGCATCGGCCGTGGCAAACGCGGCGGCGGTGAGTCGCGCGTCCGATTGATAAAGCGCGCGCGGCGGCTGGCCGGTCAGCAGCGCCAGTTGATAGCCTTCCATGCCGCGTTGGCTGAAATAGCGTTCGAGCATTTCCGGCAGCCACTGCGTCTGGATGTAAGCGGCGTCGAGTTCCAGCCAGCACCAGCCCGCCAGTTCCGCGCGGCCCGGTGGCGGTTGGGCGGGCGCGGGTGTCAGCGAATTCAGCAACTCTTCGACATTGCGCTGTTCGGCTGGCCTGCCAGGACGGGCCAATTCGGCCTGGCGTTTGGGGTCTTCGACCAATTGAAAGACGAGCAGCGGCTGGCCGTCTGAAAACTCTTGCGCCAGATCGTTGGGCGCGAGCGGCAGGTCGCCGCCCGCCGTGCGCAAGCGCTGTTCTAGCATACGGCGATACGGCGCCAACGCGGCGGGCCAGGCTTGCGGCGTGAACTCCGAAGCTGCTTGCGCGCGGCGTTTCAGCAACGGCGCGCCCGTGGCCGTCAAGGTGGCGAAGCTGACGGCGCTCAGCAGGCGCGGGCGTTCCGCTTCGCGTTGCCATTGCGTCAGCGTGGCGTTGAGCCGCGTTTCCCAGGCGGTGCCGGGCGCGACGCCGAGCGCGCGCCGGAAGTATTGCTGCGTGTCGCGCAACTGCCGGTCAAAGTCGCCTTGAAGGTTGCGCAGCGTCGCTTCCAGCAAGGCGCGGCGTTGCTGTTGATCGGCCGCGCTGACGCGGTTGATCCAGCGGTATTGCAGCACGGCGGTCAGCCCCAACAACAGGCCCAACAACAGGCACAGCGCCGCGCCGCCCAGCCACAAGCCCTGCGCCCGCAAAGTTGTTTGGATTCGTTGCCACATCGCGCCGCGCATTTTACGTCAGCCCCGCGCGTGGGGTATATTGCCCGCGCGCGAATTTACCGGGCTTTTACAAAGTACCCACCTGCTTACCGGGAATTTACAACGCGCCCCCGCTTTTGCGTTTATAGTCCGCCCCGCAAACAAACAGCCCCGCAAACAAGCAGCTCCCAAACAAGCTGCCTACTGCCTCGACTCACAAACTACACGGTCAAACCACAACATACTTTTTCAGTGTGGCTGAGACATACCCGGCCTCGAGGGACATGTGTTCGCGCCACGTGCTTTTGCCACGTTTTATGCCACGTTTTATGGAGGATCAATCAAGATGAAACTTATGAAGCTTTCAGTGCTAGTGCTTTTTCTAGCGGCGCTCGCTTGGCCGGCCGCGCGCGCGGTCAACGGGCAGCAGAGTCTGAGCGAAGCCGCCGCCGGTTTCGACAATCAACCCAACGGCATGGTGGATCAAGCCACCTTTGACCACGACCGCGAGACCTTCGAGGAACGCGACGAGATCGCCAAAGGGCTGGGGCCGGTTTACAACGCGCAAGGCTGCGTTGAATGCCATCAGAACCCGGTCACGGGCGGCATCAGTCAGGTGACGGTGTTGCGCGCCGGGCACCGCGATGCGCATGGCAACTTCGTTGAAGCGCCTGGCGGCTCGCTCATCCACGACCGCGCCATCCACCCGTCGTTGCAGGAATACGTGCTGAGCGGCGAGACCATTCAAACCTTCCGCACGTCGCTGACCACGCTGGGCGACGGTTACATCGAAGCCATCGCCGACGAGACGCTGATCCAACTCGCGCGTCAGCAAGCCCGCGACACGCGCGGCCAGATTGCCGGCCAGGTGATTCAAGTTCCGCTGCTCGAAGCGCCCGGCCAGACGCGCGTGGGCCGCTTTGGCTGGAAGAATCAACACGCCAGCCTCTTGTCGTTTTCCGCCGATGCTTATCTGAACGAGATCGGCATCACCAGCCGTTTGCTGATGCAGGAAAATACTTCGATGGGGCGTTCGGTCGCGGCCTTTGACAGCGTGCCCGAACCCGAAGACCTGGAAAACGACATTGACGTTTTCGCCCGTTTCATGCGCGCCACCAAGACGCCGCCGCGCGATGCCGCGCTGGCCGCCACGCCCGATGCGCGGGCCGGCGCGCAGGTCTTCAGCGTCATCGGTTGCGCGGTCTGCCACGTGCCGAGTTTGAACACCGCGCCGCCGGGCACGTCGCTCAACGGCGGCAGCTTCGTGGTGCCGCCCGCGCTGGGCAACAAGGTGATTCATCCGTATAGCGACTTCCTCTTGCACGATGTCGGCACCGGCGATGGCATCGTGCAGAACGGCGACCGCGCGACGGCTAACAAACTGCGCACACCGCCGCTCTGGGGCTTGCGCACACGCAATCGCCTGTTGCACGACGGCACGGCGCTGACCTTTGAAGACGCCCTCCAGGGCCATCGCGGCGAGGCGCTTTCAGTCATGATCCGTTATCGTTTGCTCAACGAACAGCAGCACGCGCAGTTGTTGCGCTTCCTGCGTTCGCTCTGATCACGACACTGGGGGAGAGTAGCGCAAACTGTCTAGCATTCGTTTCTACACAAGTTCCTAAGGCCCTGAAAGGGCTGGATTTAATAGCCGGGGGCAGCGCCCTCGGAACGGTGCGAGATGGATTTTCGACCC
>JAYUCP010000125.1:0-14512 GCA_043740245.1 Acidobacteriota bacterium
GCCTCCGCCGCTCGTCCGCCTTTACTTTAGCGCACTCCCAAACTGTTCCTCGCTTCATTGTTTCAGGGCGTCGCGCGCGACATGAATGACTCCTTTCAACTTGACGGAATTTTGGTGGTCAGCGCCAGCGCACAGCCAGAGTGGGCGGCACACGGGCGATGTATGTTCAAAAATCTTAGCGGGGAAACTGCTGGAATTGGCGAACTGAACAGTTTCCCAGTTCGCCCAAAGACAAGATAGCAAAACCGGACTGCCAAAGTCCTAAAAGCGTTTTGAAATTTTGTTGAAAGAATTATGAGTGCCGCCCAAAACAAAGAAGCTGCGCGCAGCCTCCGGGCCACGCGCAGCTTCAGTTGTTTTACTCCTGTGAGGTTCCCCTACCTGAGCCGTTCGTCCTTGGAAATCTGGCCGTCCAGAATCGTCAGCACGCGATGTGCGTGGGAAGCGATGTCGGGTTCGTGCGTCACCACGATGATCGTGTTGCCGCGTTCGTGCAGCCGTTCGAGCAGGCCCATGATTTCGACCGAGGTTTTGGAATCGAGGTTCCCGGTCGGTTCGTCGGCTAGAATGATCGAAGGGTTGTTGACCAGCGCGCGCGCGATGGCGACGCGTTGCCGTTGACCGCCCGAAAGCTCGTTCGGTTTGTGGTTCATGCGTGGGCCCAGTTCGACCGATTCCAAGGCCCGCTTCGCTTTCTCGAGGCGCTCGCCCGACGGCGTGCCGTTGTAGATCAGCGGCAACTCGACGTTGTGCAAGGCCGTCGCGCGCGGCAACAGGTTGAAGGTCTGGAACACGAAGCCGATCTCTTTGTTGCGAATGTAGGCCAGTTCATCGTCATCCAGCGCCGAGACCAGTTTGCCGTTCAACCAATACTCGCCTTTGGAGGGCGTATCCAAACAGCCGATCATATTCATCAGCGTGGATTTGCCCGAACCTGAGGGCCCGATGATGGCGACGTATTCGCCTCGTTTGATCTCGAAGGTGATCCCACTCAGCGCGTGAATCTCTTCGTCGCCCATCACATATGTCTTCCAAAGATCCGTCGTGCGGATCATCGTGGGCCGCGCGTCTTCGCTTATTCGCTCGCGTTGTATTTTCGGCTTGACCTCTAATTCCATCATTGCAGCAACCATGTTGTACCTCGTTGGCAGTCGCCGATAGTCGGTAGCCGGCTCAAAGAAACCGACTACCGGCTACTTATTCTCTGCCTTCTCGTCCTTCTTCTTATTTTTGTCTTCGCGTTTGATGACGGTGTCGTCCTTGAGCGTGCGCAACTGGCGGTAGGGCCCGATGATGAGTTCGACGCCTTCTTTGAGGCCGCTCTTGATTTCGATGTCGTTCTCGCCGGTGATGCCGGTTTCGACTTGCACAAATTTGGCCTTGTTGCCATTCAGCGTGAAGACGCCTTTTTGTGCCTTGCGCTCTTTCTTCTCGCCGGGCTTGGGCGAAGGCGCGCCCTTCTCTTCGGGCTGTTCGCGCTCGACCAAGGCTTGCAACGGAATGGCGACAACGCTCTCGCGGCGGTCGGTCGTGACCGTGGCGGTCGCCGACATGCCAGGCCGCAAGGCGTTGCGCACCTCGTCATTCATGTTGACCAAGCGGATGACGACCTTGAAATCTTTGGCTTCCTGGTTGCCGCTGGTTTGCGTCTGCACGATGTTCTGGCCAGTGCGCGTGATGGCCGAAGCGGCTTTTTCGACGACTTCGCCCTCGACCTCGCGTTCGCCCAGGGCGTCCACTTTGACCTTGACCTTCTGGCCGACGTTTACGTTCTTGATGTCGGTCTCGTCCACACGGACTTCGACGTTGATCAGCGACATGTCCGCGATGATCATCAGCGGCGTGGACGAAAAACTGGCCGTCGCAAAGGTGCCGACCTGAATCGGCAGGTTGGCGATGACGCCGTTGATCGGCGAATACTGCGTCGTCTTGGCCAACAGGTCGGATTGGCTGCGCAATTGCGCTTGCGACTGCGCGGCGCGCGCTTGCGAGGCGGCCAAACTGGCGCTCGCTTGACCGACGCGAATCTCGGCGTCCTTGATCTGGACTTCAGCCTGTTTGACGCGCGATTCAGCCGAATTGACCGAGGCCGACGACGCATCGTAACGCGCTTTGGCCGTGTCGTAGACCGAGCGCGAATTGATGCCGGCCTCGACCAGTTCGGTACTGCGCTTCAATTCGATCTCGGCATTGGCGCGGTCAATTTTGGCGCGCTCCAAATCAGACTGCGCCACGCTCAAGGCCGCGCGCACGTTGTTGATCGTGTTTTCAGCCGCCGAAACCGCCACGGTCTGGTTCTGCACATCCGCTTGCGAAGCGCGCAACGCGGCCTCTTGCAAGGTAGTCGCCGAAGACTGTTGCGTCGGGTCAACGCGCAGCAGCGGTTTGCCCTTGTTTACGACATCGCCTTCCTTGACGTAGATGTCGGTCACGCGGCCGGGCACTTCAGAGGTCAGATTGATTAGGTGGACGGGGCGGACTTCCCCATTGGCGGTGACTTTGGATTCGAGCGCGTTGCGGCGCTCGACTTTGGCGACTTGAACTTCGGGAGCATCGGTGCGGCGCGCCCAGACGCTGGCTCCGATGATGCCCGCTAACACGAGGATCACGACAGACGTGATCCCTATCTTCTTATTTCTGGACATCGGCATTGCGTTCTTCTCTCCTTCTCCGGGCCCCATTGCGATGAAGCCATTCAGAAGTCTTTGGTTCTGTTTCTTTGTTCTTTAGGACGTGCTCGTTATTGCGTCAACTTCCTGAGCCGTGTGCCTGTACGACTTCGGTTACGGCCTTGTTTCAAACTTCTTGGACGAAAACATAAGGGGGCATTCTAACCACCAGCCCTGCTATGTCCAAACGATAATTTCGTGGAAGCCTTAACAGCCAACGCAAAATTATCATCAGCCCCGTGGCTGTGCCTGCTCTGCCCGCGTGGACGTTACGCGCGCGCTGGCGCTGAAAGTCTGACCGAACCGTGAGACGCGCGTTTCGCCAGCTTCTTTTGCGGCGGCAAGTGGGCGGTATATGATGCCGCCCGTTGTTGGCTCAATCCTGAAAGAACCCTTGCGATGACACTCCACATCCGCCTGGCGCGCGCAGACGAAATCCCGGCGCTCGAAAAATTGATCGCCCGTTCGGTGCGCGCGCTCAGCGAGGGCTTTTACACGCCGCGCCAGATCGAACTGGCGCTGGTGCACGTCTTCGGTGTGGATTCGCAATTGATCGCCGATGGCACCTACTTTGTCGCCGAGGCGGACGGCCAACGCGCGGCGTGCGCCATCGTTGCGTGTGGAGGTTGGAGCAAGCGCCGCACACTGTATGGCGGCGATCAGATGAAAGCGGGCGCAGACAACCTGCTCGACCCGCGCACCGAGGCGGCCCGCATCCGCGCCTTTTTCGTAGACCCGGCTTGGGCGCGGCGCGGCATCGGCCGCCAGTTGATTGACGCCTGCGAAACGGCGGCCCGCGCGGCAGGCTTCACGCGCTTGGAAATGGGGGCGACGTTGCCGGGCGTGCCGCTTTACGAAGCGGTTGGTTATCGCGCAGTTGAATCGCTGGCCGTGCCCTTGCCCGATGGTGAAACGCTGCCGATCATTCGCATGGAAAAACTGTTGCCCGCATGATCATGCTCGACCAAGCCTTTCACGCGCGCCGCGCCCAACCCGCCGAGATGGATTTGCTTTGGGCCAATGGCTGGCGTCATTTCGGCGCTTACTTTTTCCGCTACTCGCTGGCCGAACACGGCGGGCGCGTCTGCAGCGTCATGCCCTTGCGCATTGATTTGTCACGCTTCGCGCCCTCGCGCAGCCAGCGACGCGCGCTGGCCCGCAACCGCGACCTGACCGTCATCATCCGCGACAGCTTTATTGACGAAGACAAAGAAGCGCTCTTCGACCGCCATCGCCGGCGCTTCACCGACAACGTGCCCGATTCGCTGTATACCTTTCTGTCGCGCCAACCGGCCCGCGTGCCCTGCCGCAATCAGGAAATTTGCGTTTACGACGGCGCGCGGCTACTGGCCGCCAGCTTTCTGGATGTGGGTGCGACGGCGACTTCGGCGGTGTATGCGATCTTTGCGCCGGAGGAACACAAACGCAGCCTGGGCATTTTCACGATGCTGCGCGCCATCGAGTATTCGCGTGAATTGGGCTGCCGCTATTACTATCCCGGCTATGCCTACCGCGAACCGAGCGTGTACGATTACAAAAAGAACTTCGCCGCGTTGGAGTATCTGGATTGGAACAGTGGTCAGTGGTCAGTGGTCAGTTATGAGCACACTGCTGACCACTGACCACTGACCTCTGAGGAGAATCATGAGCAAGCTACGCTGGGGTGTGCTGAGCACCTCGAATTTCGCTCTGACCAAAACGATACCCGCGATGTTACGGGCGCAACACGTGGAAGTCGCCGCCATCGCTTCGCGCGATTTGAGCAAGGCCGAAGCCGCCGCCGCGCGCTTCAACATCAGCAAAGCCTACGGCAGTTATGAGGCGTTGCTGGCCGATACTGAGATTGACGTGATCTACAACCCGATGCCCAACCACCTGCACGTGCCGTGGACGATCAAGGCGCTCGAAGCCGGCAAACACGTGCTGTGCGAAAAGCCCATCGGCATGTCGGCGGCAGAGGCGCAACAACTGCTCGCGGTTTCAAACCAGCATCCGCGGTTGAAAGTGATGGAAGCGTTTATGTATCGGCTGCATTCGCAATGGCAGCGCGCCAAACAGATTGTCGCGGCGGGCGGCATCGGCCAGTTGCGCACGATTCAATCGTTCTTTTCCTACTTCAACGCCAACCCGGCCAACGTGCGCAACCAGTCGGACATCGGCGGCGGCGGCTTGATGGACATCGGCTGTTACAACATCTCGCTCGCGCGCTGGATTTTCGACGCCGAGCCAACGCGCGTGCTGGGCCTTGTCGAATACGACCCGCAATTCAAAACCGACCGGCTGGCGTCGGGCATTTTGGATTTTGGGCCCTCTTTGGGAAATGCCACGGCGACCTTTACTTGTTCAACACAACTCGCGCCCTACCAGCGCGTGAACATCCTGGGCACGACGGGCCGTGTCGAAATCGAAATCCCCTTCAACGCCCCGCCCGATCAACCGTGCAAGCTCTGGCATCAGCACGACGGCCAGCTTGAAGAAATCACCTTCGACATTTGCGACCAGTACACGATTGAGGCCGACGCGTTCTCGCTGGCGGTGTTGAACGATACGCCGGTGCCGACGCCGCTGACTGATGCGGTGGCGAATATGAAGGTGATTGAGGCGGTGGTTTTGAGCGGGAAAAGCGATGGATGGGTGAAGCTTGGATAGCCTGGAAAATCAAAAGGCAAAAATCAAAAATCAAAAGGCAAAAGGGCGGCACTTTTCTTTCTTACCTTGAAAGATGAGTTCCGCATTTTTGCTTTTTGCCTTTTGCCTTTTGATTTCCTACCGCTTCGTGCCTGTGCGCCGCAGCCAAAAATACGCCAGCACGCCGCCAAGCACCGAGCCAATGAAATCACTCTGCAAATCATTCGGCGTGTCATACGCGCCGTGAATACGCCAGCCGGGCGTGGGGTGCATGTACTTGTCATCCCACAGTTCCAGCACCTCGTAAAAGCCTGAGACGGTGAACAGCAGCGCCACCGCAAACACCGTGGTCAATGCCAGCGGCAACCGGTAATTGAACCGTGTCAGCCCTTCATTCAGCAGCCAAACCACGCACGGCACGATCAACAGCGGAATCGCCGTATGCGTCAATTCGTCATATGCCAGTCCAGCCAATCCATTGCGATACCAGCCGAAGATGTTGCCCAGCCAATCCAGCCCGACCGAAATCCAGCACAGCGCCAGCAAGAAATACGGAATCAGCAGGCCATAGCGCGTGTTGATGTAAGCGCGAAACGCCAGCAACAACGCCGCTCCCACCGGCAGGCTGATGCGGCCCGGCAGGTAAGCCATACGAAAGAGGAAGAACGAACCGGCGACAATAAAGAAAAGGACAATCAGCGGTTCAAACCGTTTGACCAACTGTTCCATGCACGCTCCGTTGTTTGAAAGAATGAATGACCAGCGCAAGCCAAGCGCCGCATGACGCCAGCGTCAGCCAATTGGCCGCGCGGCGAATCGGCGTCGCGCGAAAGTCCAGCACGAGTTCATGTGTTCCGGCTGGAACTACCAGCGTGATGTTCCCCAACGGCCCGCGCGTAATCGGCACGGCGCACCCATCCAGCCACGCCGTCCAGCCGGGGAAATCGGATGTGCGAAGCTGCAATTGCTCCGCCCGATTCGCCCGCACCCGCAAGCGGCGAAATTCCGGTTGCCAGACGAACACTTCGATTTCACCCGCGCCAGCATTGGCGAATTGCGCCTCCGGCATGGGCGGCGCGTCACGCGGCACTTGCACAGGCAAGGTGGCGAAGTTGTAATGCGCCGGGTTGGCGCGAAACGCTTCGCTGCGCACCACCGGCCAGACGACCTTCCAAAAACTCACGCCCAGTGCGCCAACCAGCAGCAACCACGCGACGGCAGCCAAGGCTAGACGCTGCGCCTTGCCTGCTTCCTGCAACGCCGCCTGCGCGCAAAGGCCCGCCAGCAGCGCCACCACCAAGCTGGTAAGCCCAAGCATGCGCCACGCAAACACGCCGATTTCCAGCTTTGGAATCAAACGGCCCAGCGGCGCGGAATACCGCGTCATCAAAAAGCTGGCGAAAACGCCCGCAGCCAGCCATAGCGCATTTGCCGCATCATTCTGTTTTGTCAGCCGCAGCGATTGGCGGAACGCCGGGCTCCAACGAAACAGCACGCGCGCAGCCAGCAAGAGCGCCACTGCATTGCAGGCCCACAGAAAATCCAACCGCACCGTAAACGGATCGAAATGATTGAAGCGCGTTTGCTGGAAATCAAACACGTAGGTCGTGTGATAAGGCCACGTCTCGCTGATGTCATTGGCGTGGATCAGCGCTTGTTCTAAAAACGCCGGAATGAAATACGCGCCCGCCAGCATTGCGCCAAATAACAAAGCCGCCGCCAGCAACGCCAACGCGCGCCATTGCCCACGCCACAGCGCCAGGCCCGCAATAAACACGCCGAACACCAGCGTGAATTGATAGGCCGTGGGCGGATGCGAAAAGAGGAAAGCGCCGTAACAAAGCGCCAAGCCGCAAACCTGGGAGCGCAGGCAGCCTGGCCTGCGGGCCGTCGCGTCAGCGGCGGTGGCAGCCGCGCCTGCGGCACGGTCAGCAGGCCAGGCTGCCTGCGCTCCCAGGCGCTCCGCGAACAACAAACACAGCGGCATCCAGACAAAACTCAACTGCTCGGCCAACGCGCCACGCTGATACTGGTTCAGCAAGTGATACGGCATCACCACATACATCGTCATTGCAAACAGCGCGGCACGGTGCCCCAACAATTCGCGCGCATACGCATACAAAGCGAGGCCCGAAGCGAACAGCATCGTCCACCACGTCAACAACCAAACCCGCTGCCAATCGCGCGTGACGAGATACCAAAACGAGGTCAGGTAATACGCGCCCGGCGGATAAAAGCTCAGCGCCGGCGCGCCATAGCCGCCATACGTAGCCTCATCCCAACGCGGATAAACGCGCCCCGCCGCCAAGCCGCACGCAAAGGCTTGCATCTGGTTGAAGTGCATCCAGGCATCGTGCGTGATGGGCACTTCGCCGCCGCAACAACCGACCGCGCGGTCTTCGCCGATGTAAAAGAATGGCAGCGCCGCCACGGCAGAAACGAGCAGGCACAGCAAGAGTGCCGCCAGCCATTCACGCCTGCTTTCAGTTCGTCTCGTCAATGTGTTTGTCTTGCTCCCCGCGTGTGATGAGGGCACAGATTGTGGCACACGCGCTCTTGGCTCAGCAATCGGCAGGCCGCGTGGAAAATCCTGGGTGCGCAGCGCTTCCAGCGTGCAGGCTTGGCCGCGGACAGGTTGATTCCGAAGGGCAACCTCGCGGACTTACTCGGTCTTCTGCCAAGCCCGCACGCTGGAAGCGCTGCGTGGCTTTGCACAAAGCGGGCCTAAAATGACGGACGGTTTGTGCAACTGAGATTTTTGCACAAACCGCCTTTCCTGTCTTTACGCGATTTCAATCTCCCCGCAGAACGTCGGGACAATCCCAAACTCAAACATTGACTGAATCAACACGCAGATGTTGTGGCAGAGTACCTTGCACAACGCTTCGTTGATTTGCGCTGTGTCGCCTTTGCTTCTCAGTCTCGTTGAGAACTTGGCTTTGATCATGCTGAACACTGTCTCAACGTTTGAACGCTTGTGATAAGACTGAAGGAACTCATCGCGCTTGAGGCTGTACAGGTGAAACATCTTCTCAAACATCCCGCCCGATGAACCGTTGGCGTTGTTTCGGAAGGCGATAAAAGGCGTCGCGCCAGTCTTCGCAATCGCTTCGTGATTGTCCACGCCTGAATAGCCCTTGTCTGCGCTCACTTCGCTTAGGGTGAAGTTTTCAGCGGTAGTCTTGACCAGACCGGGAAGCATCGGCGAATCGTTCACGTCTTTGCCAGTTATCTCAACACTGGTCACGATGTGCGTTTTGACGCCACACATCAAATGCGCCTTCAACCAAACATTCCTTGTCTTCGCTGTTCCATACTTCTCATCAAACCAACGGACATAATTGCAGGTTGCAAAGCCGCTCGAATCAACCGCAAAGTCCCTCTCCAACGCCTTCAGGGGCAAGCTGCTGTGTTTAATCATCTCTTGCAAGACTGAAGTCAAATTCGACATCTCAAGATAATTGAACACGCTGTTGAAGTGGCAAGCCTTCGTGATGTAGCCCTTGTCTTTCGCTTCGTTCAAGTCGGTCATAAAGCGACGGCCTGATACGGTTGAATAAACCTTGAACACGATGGCAAACAACATGTCTTGGTAAGACAACCGAAGCCCGCCTTTTACAGGTTGTGGCGGTTCAACGATGTTGGCGCAAAGATCAGCCAGCAACTTCAGGAAGATGGCTTTCTCTTGCGTCTGCGCCTTGTTGTAGGCTTCCCAATCCTGCCCATAGGTCACTTTCTTCGTGACCGTCACCACTTCGGTTGTGGTCGTTGTTTCGTTGCCGTTCGCGTCCGTCGTGGTGGTCGTGCTGGTTTCGCGTTCGATCACGAGTTGGACGGCATAGAGATGTTTGCAGGGCGCTTCGCGCTTTTCGTAATCAGGGCAATCGCAAGTTTGTGCACTTGGGTCAACTTGATAAAACGGCTTGTACCCGCTCTGTGAAGGCACTTTCCAAGTGTTGCCCTGTTGCGTGATTTTGCATTTGGCGGCAATCATTAAGCCGCGTTCTTTGCGTTCGCTTTGTTCGGACATGTCGGTTTCTCCTTGATGAGAGCACAGGAAAAGCCGATAATAATTTTGCATGATCTGTTCAGCTTTGCTGTGCAGGTTGAAAGCCTCGTTAGAAGTTCCAGTTTCTATTGAGGCTTGATTATGAAGGTGGCGGCGGGACTCGAACCCGCAACAGTCCAGTTAGTAGCCGGGCGCTCTATCCAGTTGAGCTACGCCACCATCAAAGAACTAAGGTCAGTTGAGAGTTACCGCTCTTGGCTGGCCTTTTTCATTGGGCACATTATAATCGCCGCTACGCACGCCTGTCAATAGCGAAGTATTAGCAGCGCAGTAAAACTTGCAATATAATTTATTGACACGGCCATAGCTCTACTGTATATTGTCGGCGAACTGCAATCTACAACTTGGAGGTAGTCAGTAATGAACGAATTGACAGGAATGAAAAAGACAAGACAGCGAAGCCCTAATTATCCGGCAATCGGCCTTGAAAAGGCGCTTGAAAAAGTCAACACGATCTACGAACAAGGCAAAATGAATCCCGTTCCATTGCCAGCGGCATTCCAAATGTGGAACTATAAGGAGGCGGCAGGCAATCAGACAGTGGCAGCACTTAAAGCCTTTGGTCTGATAGACGTAACAGGTGAAAAGGAATACCGACAACTTCACGTAACTGAAAATGCTCGCCGAATTCTGCGGAATCATCAAGATCGTGATAGATTATTAAGAGAAGCTGCGATTAAACCCGAACTCCACAAAGAACTGTGGGGTAAGTATCAGGAAAACTTACCGGCTGACTCGATCATCAGGCATTATTTGATTTTTGAACGTCCCGCACGGTTTAATGAGGAGTCAGTAGATAGCTTTATTGCGCAATTCAAAAACACTATTGTCTTTGCAAAATTGAGTTTATCTGATAAAGTGCGTGAGGAAGAAGATGGCGAAGGGCATAATGAGAGAGAAGCAATGACCGATACAGATAGCGCACACAGAGAACGCAAGCAAAAGGATTTGCCGCCCCCTCCTGCTGGTCAGCGGGATTTTCCACTTTATCTTACGAATCGCCAAAAAGGTGGCCTCTATATTCCAGCAGAGATGAGCAAGAAAGACTACGATCTGCTAAAGCAACAAATTGATAACCATCTTGCGATTATTCTGCTGACTTCAGTCACACCCGACGAAGAAGAGCAAGAGCAACAATAATAATTAAACGTCCCACGACTCTTTCTAATCAACCGTTTTGTGCAGACCGCCGCCGATTTGTGCAAGTCGGGCGCTTTGTGCAAAGCCCCGCGACGCATACAGCGAATTGCAAAAGCGTGGCGTCGTCGTGCTGGGCGTGAGCGCCGACGGCCAAAAGGCGCATCAGAAATTTACGGCGAAATACGGCTTGCCTTTCACGCTGTTGTCCGACCCCGAACACACGATGCTGGAACAATACAACGCCTGGGTCGAGAAAAGCTTGTATGGCAGGAAGTACATGGGCATTGCGCGCATCACCTACATCATCAACGAAGCGGGTCAGATCGCGCACATCTTCGGCAAGGTGAAACCGGAGACGCATAGCCAGGAAGTGCTGGCGGTGCTTGATGTGTTGTAGACGCAGACATGGCTTCTTCCACCAAGACACACGAAGGGGCACGAAGAAAACAGGAGTATTGAAATCCTTCTTCGTGCCCCTTCGTGTGTCTTGGTGGAAGTTTTCTTTGCCCTGGGAGCGCAGTGCTTCCAGCCTGCGGGCTTGGCTGGCATAGGCTTTGGAAAACCAAGGAGTGCGTCGCCACGGCCCGCAGGCTGGAAGCACTGCGCTCCCAGGGCTGAGCTGTTACTCTTTTTTCCTGGTGCCGTAGCGTGTGACGGCATTTTGCGGTACTTATTCATCCACGATGCAAATGTGGTTGCGCATAATCCGGTTCGGTTGTTGCTGGCTGGCGCTGCTGGCCGCGCACAGCGGCGCGGAGCAGTTGCCGCTGAAGCTATACACCACCGCCGAGGGGCTGACGCACGAGAACGTTATCGAGATCGTGCGCGATTCGCGCGGCTTTCTGTGGTTTTGCACGCTGGATGGGCTGTCGCGTTTTGACGGGTATCGCTTCGTCAATTACGGCGTGCACGATGGCTTGCCGCATTCGACCGTCAACGATCTGGTCGAAAGCCGCAGCGGCGCGTATTGGCTGGCGACATACGCTGGCGTGACGCGCTTTGTGCCCGGTCAGATGGCGCGCAGCGGCGCAGGCTTCTTTACCAATTATCCCGTGGACGGCAAGCGCGTCATCACGCTGTATGAAGACCGCGCGGGCACGCTTTGGGTTGGGACGACGAATGGCGTTTACCGGCTGCCAGCCAACAGCCCCAAGGTTGCGTTCGAGCGCGTCGAACTGCGCATCCCCGGCCATGCTGACAACACCGTCGAAGTTTCGCGCATTCGCGGCGACGCTGAGGGCAACATCTGGATCGGTTCGGATTACGGTTTGACGCGCTTATTGCCGGATGGGCGGCGCAAGCATTACGCCCTCAAGCCCAGCGAGAATATGGATCTGGTCTGGACGGTGCTGTGCGATCCGCAGGGCCGCGTGTGGGTCGCGCATTATTCCGGCTTCTTGATTTTCAAACCCGAGCCCGCCGCGCAAACGAATGAACAGCCCGCTTCGTTAGCGCCGCCCGCAAATGCCGCCGCGAACGTCGTCAATGGCCGCCTGCTGTTGCCCGACAAGCCGGGCGAAGTGCGCTGGTACACGGCGCAGGACGGCCTGGATGATCCGAACATTCGCGCGCTTTGCCAAACGGATGCGGGCAGCATTTGGCTGGGCACACGCGGCGGGCCGTTGAGTCGCTTCGATGGCGCGCGCTTCAATAATTACAGCGCGGGGCTGACGCGGCGTGTGACGGCTTTGGCCGAAGACGAAGCGGGCAATCTTTGGGTAGGCGCGCGCAGCGGCGGCGTAATTCGTGTTGCGCGGCAGGGCCTCGTGACCTTTCGCCAGGATGATGGTTTGGCGCTCAATGATGTGTTGAGTGTTGGCGCGGATCGGGCGGGCACGCTGACGGTGGTCAGCAACGCTTGGCACATCAGTCAGGAGAACAGGCAAGCGGGCGGCGCGCGGTTTCAGGCGGTGACCTTGAACCTGCCTAAACAACTCAGCGAATCCAGCGTCGGCAACCGCGAAATGGCGCAGGACCGGCAAGGCGATTGGTGGGTCAGCAGCGGCGCAGGCGTGGCGCGCTTTGCGGGTGTTAAAGAATTGGACGATCTGGCGCGTTTGCGGCCGCGCGTTTACACCACACGCGACGGGCTGGCCGATGACAACGTCAATCGCGTCTTTGCCGACTCACGCGGCGACATCTGGGCTAGTTCCTATCATCCGCCCGTCACGCTGGCGCGTTATGAACGCGCGACGAATACTTGGCGCCGGTACGGCGAAGCCGACGGCATGCCCAAAGGCAACTGGCCCAACCGCATCACCGAAGACCGCGCGGGCAACGTCTGGCTCGGCATGCACAATGGCGGCTTGCTGCGCTGGCGTAACGGGCGCTTTGAATACTTCGCGCAGGAGGCGGGCGTGCCGCTGGAATTGGTGCAGGGCATCAGCGTGGATCGCAACGGCCGTTTGTGGGCGGGCACCAAGGGACGCGGCGCAATTCGTTGCGACGATCCCACGGCGGAACGGCCACGCTTCACGCGCTACACCGCCGCGCAAGGGTTGGCGAGCGATGTTGTCTGGAACTTTGCCGAAGATCGCTGGGGCCGCGTTTACATCACCCACGCACGGGGTGTTGACCGTTTGGAGCCGGACAGCGGGCGCATCCAGCACATCACGGGAGACGACGGGCTGGCGCGCGGCGAAGTCGTGGCCGCGTATGCCGATCAACAAGGCGTGCTCTGGTTCGGCACGCGCGAGGGGTTGTCGCAATTGATTCCCACCGAACGCGACGTGACGGCCCCGCCGCCGCTCGTCGTCATCAGCGGGTTGCGCGCCGCCGGTCAGCCGCAAGCCGTGGCCGAATTGGGTGAGCGCGGATTTCACGGTTTGCGCTTGGAGCCGCATCAGAACCAGCTCGAATTGGATTTCTTCGGCGTGAACTTCGCGCTGGGCGCGTCGCCGCGTTACCAATACAAATTCGAGGGCTATGACCGCGCTTGGAGCGCGCCCAGCGAACAGCGCACGGTGGCGGCCAACCTCGCGTCTGGCAGCTATCGCTTCCTGGTGCGCGCGGTCAATGCCGAAGGGCAAGTGAGCGACCCGCCTGCGACGGTCAGCTTCACCATCCTGCCGCCTGTTTGGCAACGCTGGTGGTTTGTCGCACTGGCGCTGGCGCTGGCGAGCGCGGCGGCCTTTATCGCCAACCGCTATCACATCAACCGGCTGCTCGAAATCGAACGCGTGCGCACGCGCATCGCCTCTGATTTGCACGATGACATCGGCGCCAGCCTGTCGCGCATGGCGATCCTCAGCGAAGTCGTTAAACAAACCAACGGCCACAACGCGCAATCGGCCACGATGTTGACCGAGATTGCCGATTCGGCGCGCGGCCTGGTGGATTCGATGAGCGACCTGGTCTGGGCAATTGATCCGCGCCGCGACGATTTGCAACAAGTAAGCGCGCGCGCGCGCCAGTTCGCGGCTGATCTCTTTGAGGCCCAAGGCGTCAATTGGAGCTTCAGCGCGCCGCCCGGCATCGCGCAGATCAAACTCGACCCCGACCGCCGCCGCCACCTGTTTCTGATACTCAAAGAAGCCATCAACAACGCGGCCAAATACGCCGCCTGCCGCAACTTTTCCATCGCGCTCGAACTGTCGCCGCAGCAATTGAGCGCCGACATCCGCGATGACGGTTGCGGCTTCGCTTACGAACCGGTGGCTGGTTCGACCGCCGTGTTGAGCAAGGCGCGCGGCGGGAACGGCTTGAAAAACATGCAGGCGCGCGCGGCTGAACTCGGCGGCAGCTTGCACATCGAATCTGCGCCAGGGCAGGGCACGCGGTTGCGGCTGGCGGTGCCGTTGAAGAAATAGCCGCAACCTGGGGGCGCAACGCTTCCAGAGGGCAGGCTTGCTATCAGACGGTTTCTTACCGGTAGGAAGACGCTTTATGCCAAGCCCGCCGGGAAAAACGGTGGTGGCTAAATCGAGTGGGACGGCGTGTCAGTAGCCCGCGCGTGAGCAAGGGCCGTTTGCTGCCAGTAAAGCCCTTGCTCACGCGCGGGCTACTG
>JAYUCP010000126.1:0-5840 GCA_043740245.1 Acidobacteriota bacterium
CGACGAACCGCCCGCCGACTTGCGGTGTGACGGACGTGCGCAGTTCGGCCAACGACACCGCTGCTTTGCTGACAGCCAGCCGTTCGCGTTTGCGCGCGATGATTCTTTCCAGGATGTCGCTCATCTTTGTCAGCGCCCTGAAAGGGCGGCATTCAATAGCCGGGGGCAACGCCCCCGGAACGCCGCGTGTGCGGCATCGGCCCTGAAAGGGCCGCATTCGATTTCAAATGCGGCCCCTTCAGGGTCGGGGCGGCTGCGCCGCGTTCCGGGGGCGTTGCCTATTGAATCTGTCCCTTTCAGGGACGAAACGTCGGCGGCGCGCGCGCCTTGTCTTTGGTTGTTTTGCGCCTGGCTGTTTTGCGTGTGCTGGTTGCCGGTTTCATTCGCCCAAACCAAACCGCGCCCGCAACTCAAACCCGTGCCGATGAACAAAGGCCCGCTCGGCGCGGCGGGCTATTTGACGCTGGTGCCGATTGACGACCGCCCGGCGGTGGGCCAGTTCGCCCAAATGATCGGAGCCATCGCCGATCATCAAGTGACCATGCCGCCGCGCGAATTGCTGGGCCGCTTCACGCAAGCGGGCGACACCGCGAAGCTGGCCGAATGGTTGAAGGCGCAAAATTATGCCAAGACCGACGCGCTGATCGTCTCGCTGGATATGCTGGCGTATGGCGGGCTGGTGGCTTCGCGCGTGCACAACACGACGGTGGAGGCGGCAGTGGGACGGCTGGAATTTTTCCGCTGGTTCAAGAAGAAGTATCCGCGCGTGCCGGTGTATGTCTTCAGCACGCTGATGCGCGTCGCGCCCACGGCTACGGCCAAGACGCGCGGCCTGCACGACAAGCTGGCGCGCTGGGCCGAACTGATGGATCGCGTGCCCAAGACCGGCGAGCAAAAGCTGGCCGATGAGCTGACACTGCTCAAACGCGAATTAGAACCGCAGGTCATCGCGGATTACCTGGCCGCGCGCGCGCGCAATTTGCAGGTCAACCTGGCCGCCGTTGACCTTTACCGCGAAGGGCAGATTGACGAATTGATCTTGTTGCAAGACGACGCGCGCCAGTACGGCTTGCACCGGCAGGATCAGGACAAACTGCACGCGCGGCTGCAACAGTTGAAGCTCGACGGCAAGATTCCGATTTACAACGGCGCGGACGAAGGTTCGCTGACACTGACCAGCCGCGCGATTCTGGACAAGTATGAAAGCAAGCTGCGCGTCGCCGTCGTCTACTCTTCCGAAAAAAGCAAACAGATGATCGCGCCGTTTGAAGACCACCCGTTGCAATTCACCGTCGAGCATCAGGTTTATGCGGCGGGCGGCGTGGTGGTCGAAGAGAGCGAGCCTTACGATTACAAGCTCTTTGTCAACGCGCCCGAAACCACCCAAAGCGAATTCAATCAATTCGTGGGCAAGCTGCTGGCCGAATTGAAAGCGGGCCGCTGGGTGGCGCTGGCCGACCTGCTCTTTCCCGCGCCGCACCACAGCGGTGCTGACGAACGGTTGATCGAAATCCTGAAACGCGAAAAGCTGTTTGATATGTTCGCCGGGTACGCCGCCTGGAACACAGCGGGCAACACGCTGGGCACGGCGATACCGCAGGCGAATATGCGCGTGTTCTATCGCAAGAAGCTCAACGACCTGCTCGAACGTTCGACGCGCACACAGGCCGCGCAATTGGAATTCCTGTTGCACCGTTTTGTAGGTGACTATCTTTATCACGACCTCGTGCGCCCGGTGGTGAATGAGCAATTGCGCGCGGCAGCGGCCAACGACGGCACGGTCACCTATGAACTCACGCCCGAAAGATACAGCGAGGTCAACCGCGAGGTCGAAGCGAAGCTGCGCGCCGAAACCGAGAAGTTTTTTGCCGATTACTTTCAAGGCCGCACTTACCCGCTGGCGTTTCAGCGCGGGCAGGAACGCGCACTAAAAATCAACAGCCTCAAGGATCTGAAAATTTACCTGCCGTGGGCGCGCACTTTCGAGGTCGTGGTTGAGTTCAAACTGGACGCCTCGCTGAACTGATGTACGGCAAACTGTTAGTTTGCCGTGGTCTTCGCCATTCGTGCATTCGCTTTTCAGCGCAACTTCCGCGCGTTGTGCGTCCGATTTTCAGGCTACGGCAAACTAACAGTTTGCCGTACATTTTGGCCCGCAATCGAATGACCGCCCTGCTCATCATCCTCATCTTCCTGCTGTTTGCCGCGCTGATGCTGACGCGCCGAATGCCGGCGATTTTGGCCGTGCCCGCGATGGCGGTGACGATGGCGCTGGCCGCGCGCACGCCGCTGGCGCAAATCCTGAACGACGTGATCGCGGGCGGGGTCAGGCGCTTGGTGGACGCCTATTTGATGGTGCTGGCCGGGGCGTTGCTGGGCCGTGTTGTCATGCAGACGGGCATTGCCGAAGGGCCTCATCAAACGCGCGGCGGAATTCGGCGGCGACCGCCCGTTGGCTGTCGCGGTGACGTTGATGCTGGCGGTGGCGTTGCTCTTTATGACGCTGACGGGTTTGGGCGCGATCATTATGGTGGGCGGGTTGACGCTGCCGATCATGATGAGCCTGGGCGTGCCGCGCAAATTGACCGGCGTGTTGTTTTTGCTGGCGTATGGCGCGGGCTATGTCTTCAACATCGCGGCTTGGGGGCTGTACCAAAAGACGCTCAAGCTGGAAGCGCAAAGCATCGGGCAATTCGCCGGCGCGCGCTTCGCCATTGATGTTGCGCTGAGCGCCGTCTTTTTGATTTATGCGGCAAGACGCATGAGTTCGTATGGCGTGTGGGCGGTGGCGGTTGATGATCTTGCCGTCAAACGCGACGTGCCGTTGTACACCTTGCTTGTGCCGCTCTTGCCGCTGGGGTTGCACAAAGGCCTGGGTTGGCCGGTGATGCCGGCGTTTTTGGTGAGCGCGCTGCTGGCGGTCTTGCTGACGCGCCCGCGCGAACTGGTGCAGCAGCTTGCCAGCGCGGCGGTCAAAGGCTTGGAAGACGTTGCGGCCGCCATCATCTTGATGATCGGCATAGGCATGCTGCTCAACACGACTGAGCTTCCGGCGATCAAAGGGGCACTCGCGCCGCTGGTGCAGGGGATCAACTTCCGTGCGCCGCTGGTTTATGTGGCTTTCTTTGGCTTGCTGTCGCCGCTGGCGCTCTATCGCGGGCCGCTGAATTTTTACGGCGTCGGCATTGGCGTTTATTCGCTGCTCAGCACGTTGGGATTGTTGCCGCCCGCCGCGCTGATCGCGGCGGTGATGTGTGTGGTGCAGGTGCAAAACGTCTGCGACCCGACCAACACGCAGAACGTCTGGATCGCCAATTACGTCGGCATGCGCGTCGAGGAAATCACGCGCGCAACGCTGGCATGGAAAGTGGCGGTGTGTGTGTTGGGATTAGTGGCGGGGAGCGTGTTGTATTTGCGTTGATTCGCCTGTCAGGCAAGCAGAAATCAAAAGGCAAAAGGCAAAAGGCAAAAATCAAAAGGTCGGCACTTTTCTTTTTGCCTTTTGGAAAAACAGTTCCGCCTTTTTGCCTTTTGATTTTTGATTTTTGCCTTTTGCCTTTTGATTTTTCTGCCTTATGAAAGTTCGCATCGGCATAGATGTCGGCGGCACCTTCACCGGCGTGGTCGTGCTTGACGACGCGACGCACGAACTCGTCGGCCAATTCAAACTGCCAACCACACACGCGGCGCGCGAGGGCGTGGCGCTGGGCATCGTGTCGGCGCTGGAACGGGTGATGGCAGAGTTCGCCTTGCAGCCGGACGATGTCAGCTTCATCGCGCACAGCACGACGCAGGCGACGAATGCGTTGCTGGAAGGCGACGTGGCCGAGGTCGGCGTGGTCGGCGTGGGCCGCGGCATCGAAGGCTGGCTGGCGCGGCGCGCGACGGCGGTGCCGCCGATTGCCTTGACCGCCAGCAAGCAGTTGGCCGCGCACCACGTCTTTGTCCGCGAACGGAACGGCGTGCTTGACGCGGCGCTCGATGAATTGGCCGCACGCGGCGTGCGCGTGATCGTGGCGAGCGAAGCTTTCAGCGTGGATCAAGCGGCGGGCGAGACCTTGATTGCCGAAAGGGCGCGGGCGAAAAACTTGCTGGCGACGAGCGGGCACGAGGTAAGCAGCCTATATGGCTTGCGCGTGCGCACGCGCACCGCCGTCATCAACGCGGCCATCCTGCCGAAGATGATCGAGACGGCGGAGCTGACCGAACGTTGCGTGAAAGCCACGGGCATTGGCGCGCCGCTGATGATTATGCGTTCGGATGGCGGCGTGATGAGCGTGGGCGAGGTGCACAAACGGCCCATCCTGACGATGCTCTCAGGCCCGGCGGCGGGCATCGCAGGCGCGCTGATGCACGAGCGTGTGTCGGACGGCATCTTCATCGAAGTGGGCGGCACGAGCGCGGACATCTCGGTCATACGCGATGGCAATCCGGCCACGCGCCCGGCCCGCCTGAACGGGCATCGGATGTATCTGAACACGCTGGATGTGCGCACGCTGGGCGTGGGCGGCGGCAGCATGATTCGCGTGGTCAAGGCCGGCGCCGAGATTGCTGAGATCATTGACGTGGGGCCGCGCAGCGCGCATATCGCGGGCCTCGGCTACGCTTGTTTTGGCGCGCCGGAAGAATTGGCGGGCGCGGAGCTTGAATTGATGCAACCGGCGCCGGGCGATGCGGCGGATCACGTCGTGCTCAAAACCGCGCAAGGCAAATGCTACGCGCTGACCACCACCTGCGCGGCCAACTTCCTCGGCTACGTCAAACCCGAACACTTCGCTTACGCGCCGCGCGCGGCGGCAGCCGTGGCCTTCGAGTTGTTGCACCAGAGTTTTGGCAGAGAAGAGCGTGGCGCGGCGGAACACGCCGAAAAGATTCTCACGCTCGCGGGCCGCAAAGTGGCCGCGACGATTGACGAATTGATTGCCGAATACCAACTGGCGCGCGATCAGGTCGTGCTGGTCGGCGGCGGGGGCGGCGCGGCCGCGCTGGTGCCGTTCACCGCGCAGTTGCTGAAGCTGGAACACCGCATCGCGCGCAACGCCGAAGTCATCTCGCCCATCGGCGTGGCGCTGGCGCTGGTGCGCGACACCATCGAACGCAACATCGTTGATCCTTCGCCCGAAGATATTTTGCGCGTGCGGCGCGAGGCCGCCGAGGCCGCGCTGGCGGCGGGCGCGGTGGCCGGCAGCGTCGAGGTGCAAATCGTCGTGGACAAGCGCCGCAATCTGGTGCGCGCAACCGCGCTGGGCACGACGGAAATGAAACGGCGCGAGGTTGAGCAGGTGACGTTGACGGTTGACGATTGCCGGAATGCGGCGGCGCGTTCGATGCGGCTGGACGCGGGCGACGTGACGCTGGCGGCGGAAAGCGCCGGACATCTGGTTTTCACGGGCGAGCAAGTCACGCGCGGGTGGCGCGGTTTTTTTACGGCGCGGCGGCCCATGTTGCGTGTCGTAGACCGCACGGGCGTGGTACGCTTGCAACGCGGCGCGGCGCGCGTGACAACGGCGGCGCTGGCCGCGCTCAACGACGAATTGACACGCGCGGTCGAGGCGTTGACCGATTACGGCGACGCCGGGCGCACGATCCCCGACATCTTTCTTTTGTACGGCGCACGGCTGGCGAACTTTTCCGGCTTGGCCGAATTGGAACAGGTGCTGGCACTGACCGAGGTTGAATTGCGGTCACTCGATCCGGCGACCAAACTGGTGATCGTGGCGTGTCCAAAACAGGTGTAAAGCGATGCGAAGCACGAACGTAAACATGATCGGCGCAGTCTTTGGAGTGCGTGCGGCACAGGCCGCCGCTTTGGTAGCCCCTTCGTTGGCGAGCAATCAAGG
>JAYUCP010000127.1:0-14463 GCA_043740245.1 Acidobacteriota bacterium
CTCTGCAATCGCTGCGTCGATGTCTGCCCCGAATACTGCCTCTCGTTCGTCCCGCTCGACGCCATCGATCTCGATCCCGCCGAGCGGGCGGCGATCGAGGCGCGCGCGCGCGCTGCCGTAGCGGCCGAAGGCCCCGCGCCGGAGCTCGCTGCGAGCGGCCGCGCGAGCGCAGGCGGGCCGCTCACCGCGCTGATCAAGGACGACGACCGTTGTATTCGCTGCGGGCTGTGCGCGATTCGCTGCCCGACGGACGCGATGACGATGGAGGTCTTCTACTATGAAGAGCAAGAAGTCGTGGCTTGAAAAACTCAGGCCCAAAGCCGAAAGCGAAGCGGAACGGCTGGAACGGGTGAAACGCGAAGTGCTGGCCGAAGGCGAAGCGCCTGCCGCAACGGCGACACGGCGTTCCTTTCTGACGCGGCTCGGTTTCGGCGCGACGCTGTTGGCACTCGCCGGACAGGCGTATGCGTTTTTGCGTTCGCTCAAACCGAATGTGCTGTACGAAGAGCCGCAACGCTTCAAGGTCGGCACCCCCGACCAGTTCGGCGAAGGCGGCAAATTCCTCGAAGACAAACGCCTCTTCGTTTTCCGGCAAGGCAAAACGTTTTATGCGATCTCCGCCGCCTGCACGCATCTGGGCTGCACGGTGAAGATGGAGAAGCTCAATCAGCCGAAGAAGGTCAAGACGCGCAAACGCGAATTCGAGGAGCAGTACGAATTTCATTGCCCCTGCCACGGCTCGAAGTATTACGGCGACGGGACGAATTACGCCGGGCCTGCGCCGCGTCCGCTGGATTATTTCAAACTGGAGTTGGCGGCAGAAGGTAGGGCAGGAATTCAGATTGACGGTTTAGCTCGAGATGGAAGCCGGAAGAAATCAAAAGGCAAAAATCAAAAGGCAAAAGGCAAAAGGTCGACACTTTGCTTTTTGATCATTTGAAAAAATAAGTTCCACCCTTTTGATTTTTGATTTTTGCCTTTTGCCTTTTGCCTTTTGATTTCAGGGAAAAAGCTTATGTCAGCGAAACGCTCAACTTGGGAAAAGCTCATCTGAACTTGGCGGCCTGCCAGTGAACGCGAAGCCGGCGATGCCATCGTGCGCAACTTTATGCTGCATTGGTTTCCGGCCAAGGTCGCGCGAGAAAGCCTGTCGTGGGGCTACTCGTTCTGGCTCGGCACGGTTTCGGCAATGCTCTTTCTGATCCTGACGATCACCGGCGCGGTGCTGAAGTTTCTGTATGTGCCGTCGGTCGAACGCGCCTATCTTTCGTCAAGGATTTGGAATTCACCGTCTCGTTCGGCTGGTTCCTGCGCGGGCTGCATCGCATCGGCGCGCACCTGATGGTGGCGTTTGTGTTTGTGCATATGGTGCGGGTTTTCCTGACCGGCGCGTATAAGAACGGCACGGCGACGCAGCAAAACCGCCCGTTGAATTGGGTGATTGGCGTCGTGCTGTTGTTGGCGACGCTGTTGCTCTCGTTCACCGGCTATCTGTTGCCGTGGGATCAACTGGCCTATTGGGCGATCACCGTGGGCACGAATATCGCAAGCGCCGCGCCGGTCGTGGGCGATGCGATGCGCTTCATCCTGCTGGGCGGCAACGAAGACGGCATTCCCGTGCTGAATTATGACAGCGTGAAAGACGCCGAAATCAACGTCGGCCTGGGCCCGCTGCACACGCAATTCGACGATCAGGGCAATGCCTACACAAGCCTTTTCGTCGAAAGCGCCGTCGCCAAGTGGAAACTCGGCACTTGGGAAGTGCTCGACAAGATTCCGGTGACCTACAACATCGGTCACTTGGCGACAGCCGAAGGCGACACGGTGAGTCCCGATGGCAAATACCTGGTCGCGCTCAACACACTCTCGCACGGACGCCACCTGAACGTCGGCCCCTCGCAACCCGAGAGTTCGCAACTCATCAACATCGGCGGCGAAAAGATGAAGATGCTTTACGAAGCCTTCACCGAACCCGAACCGCATTACGCCCAGATGATCAAGGCCGACAAGCTGAAACCCTTCGAGGTTTATCCGAAAGAGCAGAACAAGAACCCGAATGCGATCTGGGACGTGAAAGACGCCAGCGTAGTGCGCAACGGCAGCAACGTCACGGTCAAGCTGGTCGCGATGCGCAGCAGCTTCGAACCGAACAAGATCGAGGTCAACCGGGGCGACACGGTGACGATTTACGTCACCAACATCGAACAGACGACCGATGAACTGCATGGCTTCGGGCTGAACGAATACAACATCAACGTGGTGATTGACCCCGGCGAAACCAAGACGATCAAGTTCGTCGCCGACAAACCGGGCGTCTTCCCATACTATTGCACCAATTTCTGCTCGGCGTTGCATCAAGAAATGCAGGGCTATTTGTTGGTGAAGTAGGTTTCTATTTCGATGAGCTTCAAGCAATGGCTATATCGCGGCGGACGGCCCAATTGGCTGGCATCACTGCTTAACAAGGGCTGGGCTGCGCTTCACGCGCTGGGAATTGCCCCGAACTATCTGGTCACACTGGAAGTTCGGGGCAGGCAATCCGGGCGCAAGCTCAGCCTGCCGCTCGTCATGCTTGTCAGCGAAGGTGAACGCTACCTGGTGTCCATGCTCGGAACTAAGGCCAACTGGGTGCGCAATCAGAAAGCGGCGGGCGGCAAGGTCACGTTGCGGCACGGGCAACGCGAAGAAGTGCGCCTCGAAGAGGTTGCCGTGAACCGGCGCGCCCCATTGCTGAAGGCTTATTTGCAGCGTGCGCCGGGCGCTAGAAAGCATTTACCCATTGACAAAGATGCGCCGCTGGCTGAGTTCGAGCGTGTGGCGGCGCAGTTCCCGGTTTTCCGAGTCGTTAAGGACACGCAATGAATCGTTGGCTGGACAAAGCGAATCATTTTTTTGAGTTGCCGCTCACGCTGCGCAGCCGCGCGCTGATTCTGGCGGGCGTAGTGCTGTTGACGCCGGTCTTTCTATTCCCGCTGTGGAATATGACCTTCAAGTCGAATCAGTACCTGGATGGGCTGACGCTCAACATCTACGCCTATCAGCTCAAAGGCGGGATGACGCCGAACCGCGATGATTTGCGCGAGATCAACGCGCTCAATCATTACATCGGCATGCGCCCGTTGCTGGAAAGCGATTTCAGCGAATTCGTCTGGCTTCCCTTTGTCATCGGCGTGCTGGGCGTGTTGGCGTTGCGCGCCCTGGTCATCGGCAAGATGGCCGGGTTGGTGGATGTCTTTGTGATCTTCACCTACTTCGGGCTGTTCTCGTTCTGGGGCTTTTACAACAAGCTCTATGCCTATGGACACCACCTCGACCCGACGGCGGCGATCAAGGTGCCGCCGTTCACGCCGCCGCTGCTGGGGACGCAAGTCGTCGGCAACTTCACGGTGACGAGCTATCCGGGCGTAGCGTCGTTTGCGCTGGTGGCGTTTGCGCTGTTGTTGCTGGCGGCGATCTTTTTGTCGCGCAAGCAGACAAACGAGGCAGCGTGATGTGGCGCAACGTAATAGGGTTAATTTTGCTGGGCTGCTTGAGCGCGCTGGCAGTGCGGGCCGAAGCCATCACGGTTGGCCCGCCACCCGCGCGTTTTCAAGCTTTGCAGGATGCCATCGTTGCCGCGCAGCCTGGCGACACGTTGGAAGTTCAACCCGGCACTTACACCGGACAAATTTGGCTCGACAAATCGCTGACGCTGGTCGGGGTGGGCAAACCAGTTTTGCGCGGAACCGGCCAAGGCAGCGTCGTCATCGTCATGGCCGATCATTGCACCATCCGCGGCTTCGTCATCGAACACAGCGGCGGCGACTTGACTGCCGAAGATTCCGGCCTGCTCATCAAAGCGAATGACAATCTGATCGAAGCGAACGAATTGCACGATGTGCTTTACGGCATTTATCTGTACCACGCCAGCCGCAACACGCTGCGCGGCAATGTCGTGCGCGGGCGGCGCGAGCTGGAACTAGGTTCGCGCGGCGCGGCTTTGCATCTCTGGAATTCACCCGACAACACTATCGAAGACAACACCATCAGCGCTGCGCGCGATGGGCTGTACATTCAGGCTTGCTCCGGCACGCTGGTGCGGCACAATCGCGTGCGCGACGTGCGCTACGGCTTGCATTACATGAACTCGGACGACAATCGTTTTGAGGACAATCTGTTTGAACACAATGTGGCGGGCGCGGCGATTATGTATTCGCGGCGCATCACGCTGCGGCGCAATGCCTTCGCGCACAATCGCGGCTTCAGTTCGTTCGGCATTCTCTTTCAGGATTGTGACGAGATCGTGGCCGAAGAGAATTTCATCATTGATAACGCAACCGGCATCTTCATCGAGTCCTTGCGTAAGAGCAGCTTTCGCAGCAACGTGATCGCCGAGAACGATCTAGCCTTGCAGATGTTCAGCAACGCCGATCAGACGCTGTTTACCGAAAATAACTTCGTCGCAAATCTCAGCCCCTTGCACGTCGTCGGCAAACGCACCAATGCGCGCTGGCACGTCAACGGGCAAGGCAATTATTGGAGCGATTACGCCGGTTACGACCTCGACGGCAACGGCATCGGCGATGTGTCGCACAAAGTGCAAAACGTGTTTGAATACTTGGAAGGCAATTACCCGCGCTTGCGGCTTTACCTGAACAGCCCCGCCGCCCAGGCGCTGGCTGCGGCGGAACAAAGCTTCCCGGTGCTCAAAGGCGCAAGCGAAGCGGACGCCGCGCCGCTGATGCACGCGGTCAAATTGCAATTCCCGCTGGAAATCGTGCCGTTGCAAACTGCACGGCGTCGCGCGCCGCAATGGCTGCTGGGCTTACTGTCGTTGCTGTTCACCTCGGCAGCGCTATTCGTATTGTGGAAGCATCGTCAACCGCGCGGCGCACGGGTCTGGAGCTTGAGATGACCATTCACGTAAGCCATCTGACCCGCCGTTTCGGCGAACACCTCGTCGTCAACGATGTCTCATTCGAGATCAAACCGGGCGAGACCTTTGCGCTGCTCGGCCCGAATGGCAGCGGCAAGACGACGACGTTGAAATGCATCGTGGGCTTGCTGGAACCCACGGCGGGACAAATCCTCATCAATCAACTCGACGTTTGGAAAGACCCGCATCAGGCGCGGCGGCTGTTCAGTTACCTGCCGCAACGCGTGGCGTTCCCCGACAGCCTGACCGCGCGCGAAGTGCTGCAATTTTATGCCGACCTGCGCCAACTCGCGCCGCAACGCGTGGAGCACATCCTCAGCGGCGAACGCTTTCACTTCAACGGCTTCGCTGACAAACCGGCCGGCAAGTTTTCGGGCGGGATGGTGCAACGCCTGGGGCTGGCCGTCGCCTGTTTGCCCGATGCGCCCGTGCTGTTGTTGGATGAACCGACGGTCAGCCTTGACCCCGAAGGCGCGTTGCGCTTCCGTGCCTTTTTGCAAACGCTCAAGGCCGAAGGCAAGACGATTGTGTTCACTTCGCACGTGCTCGCCGATGTCGAGCAACTGGCCGACCGCGTAGCCATTCTGGTGGGCGGCAAGCTGGTCGCCGTCGAATCCATCAACGCCTTGCGCGACGGCCTGATGCGCGGCAGCCGTATGCGCGTCGTCTTGCGTACGCCGCAGCCATCTTTACGGGCTTTGCAGGCTGTTGCCGTTGCTGCAGGGGCGACCGAGGCTGTCTTTGAGGACGAATCCTTGCTCATCACCTCGCGCCCGGAAGACCGGTTGGAAATTTTGCGGGCGTTGGAAAACAGCGGCGGCCACGTTGAGCGCTTCGCCACCAAAGAGCTTTCGCTCGAAGACATCTATCTGCGCTACAGCAAGGAATCAGAGACCGCCGCGTGAGTTATGCCTAAACCGTCCGCGACAACATACCGCAGCATTTTTTTCGTGACAGCCTTGTTGTTGTTCACTGCTTGCCAAAACCACAAGCTGGAACCCGCCGCCTTGTCGCCCGAAGACATGTGCACCGATTGCAAAATGGCGATTTCAGAAAAACAATTCGCCGCGCAATACCTGACCAAGGATGGTGACGCCGTCAAATTCGACGACCTCGGCTGTCTCGCGCATTACCTGAAAAGTCACCCGCAGCAACGCGCCGACATTGCAGCCTTTTTCGTAATGGATTACGGGGCGAAACAATGGCTCAAGGCCGAGTCGGCGTTTTATGTTCACGCCGACAAATTCCATACGCCGATGCAAGGCGGCTTTGCTGCGTTCAACTCGCGCCAGCAAGCCGAAGCCGCTGCCGCCGCCAAACAAGGCCGTTTGCTCAACTGGCAGGAAGTCTTGGCCAGTTCCAAATAGCCTGTCTCTTCCCACGCGCAAAAAATCCGGCGCGAAAATCCCGCCCGTAACGACATCTGAAACCCCCGCACTCACCGTAGTTCAAAGCGAGCTAGGCAGTTGTCTCTAGCCGCGCACATAGCCCTGGCCGGAATCACGGCTGACGAGCTGAGTAAATCGAGCGGAGAGAAGGATTTGTTATGACGCACATGGAGGCGAAAGAATTAATCCCTTTGCACGCACTGGGCGCGCTGGATGCCGCCACGGCGGGCGAAGTGGAACGCTATCTGCGCCAGGCTGCGCCGGAAGAACAGCGCGAGGCGGCGGAATTCCGCGAGGTGGCCGCGCTCTTACCGTTCGCGTTGCTGTCGCCCTCGGTGCGGCCCGCGTTGAAAGGACAATTGCTTGGGCGTATCAGTGAAGGGATGTCGGCGCCGGCGCGTCCCGTGGCAGTCACTGGCGGCCAGGTGCTGGCATTCAAACCGCGCGCGCGCGCCGAACGTCCGTGGTCGCAAAATTTCTCGCAGTGGCTGGCGGTCGCGGCTTCGTTGATTTTAGCGGCGGCAAGCGCGCTGTTTTTCTGGCAGAACCGACAACTCAAAGGCGAACGCGCCCAGCTTGCCCAACGCTTGCAAGACGCCCAGCAAGCCATCGCGCAAATGCAAGCGCCGACCACGCGCGTGATCGCTTTGCAAGGCCAGGCAGCGCCCCAGGCCAGCGCCAAAGTGTTTTGGGATACGACGCGGCATGAATGGGTGATGCAAGTCTTCAATCTGCCCGCTGCGCCGACGGCGCCAATTGAGATGGATTATCAGCTTTGGTACGTGACGAAGGAGGCGAAACTGAGCGCCGCCGTCTTTCGGCCCGATGCGCAAGGGCGCGCGGAATTGCGGCTGTCATTGCCCGCAGGGGTTGCTGAAAAGCTGGCGGCGACGGCGGTAACGCTGGAACCGCGTGGTGGTTCGCCGCAACCGACGGGCAAGTTCTATTTGCTGGCGCAGATATAACCCGGGTACGCACGCTTCCCAGCGTGCCGCGTGGCATAAGACTGAAAGATGCCGAAGGGAATTCCTTTCAGCTTCAATCCGCCTCACGCTAAGTAGCACGCTGGGAAGCGTGCGTACCCAGGAATTCACGCAAGCGGTCGGGCCGGTTGGTGACGATGCCGTCAACCTTGCGTGCAATCATCCGCGCGAATTGCTCCTCGCTGTCGGCAGTCCAGACATACAGCCGCTTGCCGCTGGCTTTGGCGCGCCGCGCCAGATAGCCGTAGCAGAGTTCGACCTGCATGCACAGCACTTGATAATTGATGGTGCGCAAGGCTCGCCAAGGGAACGCCTCACGATAGCGCACGAACGGATTCCAGCTTTCGCTGCCCAGAATCACGCCCAACTCGACATCGCGCACTTCATCGCCCAACCGCCGCATCAATTCGAGGTCGAACGAAGCGAGCAGCATTTCGCCCTGACAACGGCGCGCGCGGATCATTTGCAACACCGGTGCGGCGGCGCGCGGGTCTTTGATTTCCAGATAGAGCCGCAGCTTGCCGCTGGTCAGATCGAGCACTTCATCCAACGTCGGCACGCGTTCGCCCTGGCCCGCATCGGCGCGTTTGATTTCGGCCAATGTCAATTGGTCTACGCGGCCTGTCAGGTTGGTGGTGTGGTCGAGCGTCTCGTCGTGGATGACGACGACCTGGCCGTCGCGCGTCGTGTGCAGATCGAGTTCGATCATCTGCGCGCCTTGTTCGATGGCAAGTTGGAAGGCGCGCAGCGTGTTTTCGGGTTCATAGGCGGAAGCGCCGCGATGGGCGATGATGAGTGGGGGCATGGGAAGTTGTGTTAGGCGAAGTCGCGGGGTTCGGTAATCAGCCTGAGGCCGTCGAGAATTTGACGGATGCGTTTTTGAGATAAGGTGCCGACGTATTCATCTAAACGCGTTTTGTCTATGGTGAATAGCTGCGAAACAACGATGACACTTTGCTGGACTAGACCAGCCTCGCCTTTTCCCAGCAATACGTTGCCTGTTGCCCCTGCACGTTTGAGATTGGAAGTGAGCGCACAAATCACGACAGTGTTAATTTGACTGTGGTTAATGGCGTTGTTCTGAATGATGACAAACGGACGCCTATAGCCAGGAGCGGAGCCAAGCGGTGTGCCGAGATCAAGCCAATAAACATCGCCTTGGTTGATTACCATTCATCCTCCTTCTCCAACACCTCGCAGTAGAGTGGCAGCATACGCCGTAACAACTCCTGCTCCTCTTCATCCGGTCCGTCCTTGTATGCCTGATTGACTTGCTCGACCAGCCGTTGGGTTTGGCGGCGGCGGAAAAACTCCTCCAGCGCCAGCGTCACCACATGGCTTTGCGAGACTTTCATCTCGCGGGACACTTCCCGGGTTTGCTCCCTCAAAGCGTCATTCAACGTGATTGTATCTTCAGCCATAGCTATACCTCAGTAACTGTCGTCTATGATTCGGTGGTTCATTTTACCTGAAACTCCTGCGAACCGAGAAGCAGTGCCGCCACACCGCCAATCATCTGTTCAGCCGTTTTAGTTGCAGCCCGTTCATCGAATTTGGCGGGCACGGCCTGCGCGCGCAACTCGCCCAGCGTGCGCTGCAAATTCGCGCGTGTCTCTGCCGAAACATCGCTGTGCACCAGCAGCGCCAGCAACTGGTCAATCAATTGCGACGGCTCGTTGACCGTGGTGGGCGCAACGAAGCGCGCCATCTCCACGCGGGTGCCGTTGACGCGTTGTTGCATCAGCGCCAGCGCGAAGTTCATGCGTTCGAGCAGCGCGGCGTTGTTCAACCAGCGCGCCGACTCTTCGGAATAGCCGGTCGGCGGCACGCATTGATAGAGCGGTTCGCCCATGCGATTGACCCATTGAATCAGCGCGAAGCCTTCGCTGGCCGCGCCCGTCGCGCGCAACATCGAGGCCGTCAGTTCGAGCGGGGATTTGATTTTGTTGCGGTAATGCTTCGGTGAATAGAACTCTGGCGCGGTCAGAATCGCGCGCACGACGGCGCGGATGTCGCCATCGGTTTTGGTGAAGACGGCGGCAATTTGTTCGACCAGCGCGGCGGGCGGTTCATCGGCGACGAAGCGCTGGCAGAGTTTGCGCGCGAGGAATTTCGCGGTTGACGGATGATGCGCCAGCAAATCAATCACACGCAGCCCGTCTTCGATGCCGCCGCCCGGCGCGAGGCGCGTGCCCAGCACGATCTTTTCGCCCCGGTCGTGCCAGCGCGGACGAAAGACGAAGCCGACATTCGGCGCTTGGGTCAGTGTCCAGCCGGTGAAGCTGCGCGCGACGGCGATCACGTCCGCTTGCGTGTAGCCGCCATCCACGCCCAGCGTGTGCAATTCCAATAACTCGCGTCCGTAATTTTCATTCAAGCCCGGACGGCGCTGTGGCGGCGGCGGCGTGGTGTCGCCCTCTTTGCGGGGCGGTGGCGCTGGCGGTTCGACCTGGCTTTGAAAGTTGTCGAGGTAATAGAGCATCGCCGGGCTTTGCGCCGTGGCAGTGAGTAGTTCTTTGAATTTGCCCAACGCGTGCGGGCGCAACACGTCGCGTTCATAAGGCGTGAGCATCCAACGCACATTGTCCTTGCCGGCAAACACGTTGAAGTGATTGAACCAGAAATCCACCATCACCTCTTGCAACTGGCGCTCGCTGAATACGGCGCGCAACAGTTTGGCTTGTTGCAATTCAAGCACGGCTTGTTGCGGGTTGCGTTGCGGCGGAACTGGCGTCGGGCGCGGTGTGGGAACAGCCTGCGGCGGCGTAGTCATTACCGGCGCGCCATCTGTGGCGCTCGCCGGTGCTGGCGTGGGTGTAGGTGATGGGCGCGGCGTTGGCGGCGGCGGCATGAATGTTTGCACAATCTCAGGCCCGGCCATTTGCAGCGTGTTTAACGCTTGCAGCGGGCGCGCCAACAGGTCATCGCTGAGGTCTTCGGGATGCAGTTGTTGATCGAGATACTTTTCGAGGCCCATCTGCCGCACGCGTTCGACATCACCGGGGCGCGGGCCGAAGCCGGCGCGATTGAGCAGGTGCAAAATCTTCTGCTCTTCGGTCAAGGGCGGTGGAGCCGTAGCACGGCGGTTGCGCGTGGCATTGGCTACGGCGGGAATGGCGATCAAGCGTTCGCCTGCCGCCAGCGCGCCACTGGGCAACACCGGTCTGATCGGCGCAATCGTCGGGCCCTGCGGCGGCTGTTGCTGCGCCAGCAGGCCACGCGCGCGGCCTTGTTGTTCGGGATTGAGAGATGGCAATAATTCTTCCAACAGCGCGCGCCGTTCGCGTTCAAATTGCGCGCGCAATTCGCCGAAGCGCGGGCTGCCGGGCGGCAAACCGTTTGCCTCTTGTTGCAACCGTTCGACGCGCGGGCGGTGCGCGGCAATCACTTCGCGCAGCTTGCCGACCTGTTCCGGCGTAAGCTGCAACGTGCGGCCCATATCCTCGACGATGCGTGCTTCATCAAAGGGCGGCAGGCCTTGCTGTGCGGCAAACGGATGCGCAACGGCCAGGGCGAATACAAACAGTCCAGCGGTAACGAGCGCCAGGCGGAAGGTCGAGTGCTTGCTCATCTCAAATCTCCTTTGCGATGACGTTGATTGGAGAGCGGTATGGAATTGGGAGCGGGCTGCATCTTAGCACTGCCAGCGCGGCGTGATAAGCTGTGCCGCGCCGCCCGAGCGGCTTCATCGTAACTATGTCTACACTGCCACCTCTTCAATCCGCAACGAGCCAGGCGCGCGAGGCCGAAGCGTTCGACAAGCTATACGCCTTCGCCGCGCTCGCTCAATACACGTTCAAACAGCGCCTCATCATCCGCGCGGCGGGGCTGGCGCTTTACTGGCTGATGCGCGCCATCGGGGCGACGCTGAAATTCGAGGTGCACGGCTGGGAACATCACACCGAAAACGAACCGCTGGTCTATAGCTTCTGGCACAACCGCATTCCGATTGCGACGTATTTCTGGCGGCGGCGCGGCATCGTGGTGATGTCGTCGCAAAGCTTCGATTCCGAATACATCGCGCGTTTTATTCAACGCTTCGGTTACGGCGCGGCCAAAGGCAGTTCGACGCGCGGCGCACGGGCTGGACTGATTCAAATGATCCGCGCGGTCAGGGCAGGGAAGAGCGCCGCTTTCACCGTGGACGGGCCGCGCGGGCCCATTTACGAAGCCAAGCCCGGCGCGGTGATGCTGGCGGCCAAGGCGGGCGTGGCGTTGCTGCCGTTTTCGATTTCGTTATCGCGCTGCTGGCGGTTGCCGAGTTGGGATGGGCTGGAAATTCCCAAGCCGTTTGCGCGCGTTGTGGTCGTGATAGGCGAACGCATTTATGTGCCGGAAGACGCAGGCAATGACGAGCAACAGCGTGAGTGGTTGCAGCGTGTGCTGGAAGAATTGCGGGCGCGCAGTGATGCGCTGGCACGAAGCTGAGTGCGCGTTTGTTTTATCTGCTTTGATCGCCACGCAGCGACGGGCGCAGCACAGCCTGTCCTTTTCCCCTTGACCCCGAAACCGTATTTAGAGATGTTCTGTATTCTCTCGATACCACTCATTTTCAAAAGGATTCATTTCAGATTCATGAGCAACGAAGCAAACAAAGTTATTTACTCAATGGTCGGCGTCAGCAAGTTTTATGACAAGAAAGCCGTCCTCAAAGATATTTATCTTGGTTACTTTCACGGCGCGAAAATCGGCGTACTGGGCCTCAACGGCTCCGGCAAATCGTCGCTGCTGCGCATCCTGGCCGGCGTGGAGCAGGACTTTCAGGGCCAGACTGTACTCTCGCCCGGTTACACCATCGGGTTTTTAGAACAGGAACCACAGCTCGACGACAGCAAGACCGTCAAGCAAATCGTCGAAGAAGGCGTGCAGGAGGTCGTTGATCTGCTCAAAGAATACGACGAGATCAACGCCAAATTCGCCGAGCCAATGGACGACGACGCGATGAGCAAGTTACTCGAACACCAGGGCGAAGTGCAGGACAAGCTCGACGCCGCCAACGCCTGGGATTTGGACAGCCGCCTGGAACTGGCGATGGATGCGTTGCGTTGCCCGCCGGGCGACACAGCCATCAAGGTGTTATCGGGCGGTGAACGCCGCCGCGTCGCGTTATGCCGTTTGTTACTCAAACAGCCCGACATCTTGTTACTAGACGAACCAACCAACCACCTCGACGCCGAGACGGTCGGCTGGCTTGAGTTACATTTGCAAAAATATCCGGGCACCGTGATCGCGGTAACTCACGATCGTTATTTTCTGGATAACGTCGCGGGCTGGATTCTCGAACTGGATCGCGGCCAGGGCATCCCGTGGGAAGGCAACTACACCTCCTGGCTGCAACAAAAACGGGATCGCTTGCGCCGCGAAGAGAAATCCGAAAGCGCGCGGCAAAAAACGCTTGAACGCGAATTGGAGTGGGTGCGCATGGCGCCGAAAGCCCGTCACGCCAAGAGCAAGGCGCGCATCAAGGCCTATGAATCGCTGCTCGCGCAAGAGAACGAGCGGCGCGCCGACGAACTGGAAATCTTCATCCCCGCCGGCCCGCGCCTGGGCGACGTGGTGATCGAAGCCGACAACGTCAGCAAGGCTTACGGCGAGAATCTGTTGTTTGAAGGCTTGTCGTTCAGCCTCTCGCCCGGCGGCATCGTCGGCGTGATCGGCCCGAATGGCGCGGGCAAAACGACGCTGTTCCGTCTGATCACCGGCCAGGAACAGGCCGATGGCGGCACGTTCAAAACCGGCTCGACGGTGGTGCTGGGTTACGTGGATCAATCGCGCGACTCACTCAACGCCGACAAATCCATCTGGGAAGAGATCAGCGGCGGGCAGGACACGATCCTGCTCGGCACGCGGCAGGTCAATTCGCGGGCTTACGTCGCGCGGTTTAATTTCTCTGGCAGCGACCAGCAAAAGAAAGTCGGCGCGCTGTCGGGCGGCGAACGCAATCGCGTGCATCTGGCGAAGATTTTGAAATCCGGCGCGAACGTGTTGTTGCTGGACGAACCGACCAACGACCTGGACGTGAACACGATGCGCGCGTTGGAAGAGGCGCTGGAAAATTTCGCCGGTTGCGCCGTCGTCATCAGCCACGACCGCTGGTTCCTGGATCGCATCGCCACGCATATGCTGGCGTTTGAAGGCGACAGCCGCGTGGTTTGGTTCGACGGCAATTACAGCGAGTATGAAGCGGATCGCAAAATGCGTTTGGGGCATGCGGCGGATCAGCCGCATCGCATTAAGTATCGCAGTCTGACGCGCGCCTGATGGCTTGTTGGCAGTTCAAAGCCAACGTATGCTGAGCCTGTCAGAATCAGCGGAAGGAGAAAACCTCGATGAAAAACACTATAAACCAAGAATACCAAGTGCTCGTTACGCATTTACCGTTGGGCGAATCGAATGGCCGCACGGAACGCTGGCGTGCCGCCGTCTTGGGGTTCCCATTGCTGGCGGAGGAAGCCGTTTCGCGCGAGCAGGCGCTGAGCCAGCTTCAAGCCAAGCTGGTTGAGTTGTCGCAACATTCCGAGCTTGCCACTGTCAGCGCACCTGCGCTGTTGCCGCGCCTGAATGAGCCGGATGCCTTACATGCGCAGGGCTGGGACGATCACGGTTTGTTCAAAGACGATCCCGAAGCGTTGCGTTTGTTCGACGAAATCGAGCAAGCCCGCGACAGCCAGATGGTCGGAGGCGCATGAGCTATCTTTGGGATTCCAACATTCTGCGGCATTACCTCGACGATCATCCGCTGTTGCTGGAAAACCTAGCCCGGGTGCCGCGCCGCGATGTGCTGGTACCGGTGGTGGTGGCGGCGGAGCAATTTCGTGGGCGTGCCGAAGCAATTTTGAAAGCCGAGCCTGTCCGGTTGGCTCGTGCGCAAGAGTTGTTTCGGCAAACCCATGAATTGGTCAACAAGTTTCAGATTCTCTATTTCGACGAGGCCGCCTTGACCCTGACAGCACAACTCATCGCGCGCAGCAAAACGCGGCGGCGTTATCCCGATGTGTTGATGGCGGCACAAGCCATTGCCGGCCGCCATATTCTCGTCACCCGCAACACCCGCGACTTTCACGACCTCTTGCCAGCGCCGCAATTGCAAAACTGGATTGATGAAAAACTTGATTGAGAGATAGTGGCTAAGTTAGGTGGGATGTGTCAGTAGCCCGCGCGTGAGCAAGGGCTGTTT
>JAYUCP010000128.1:0-14324 GCA_043740245.1 Acidobacteriota bacterium
GTCTTCGGGGCGCAGCGGACGGCCTTCGTATTCCTCTACGTCGTTGCGCGCGATGATCCAGTGGCGGCGCAACGCGGGCAGCCCATCGCGTACGTCGCCTTTGAACGCGGGGTCGCCCCACGGGCCGCTCGCGTCATACACGCGGACGGGTTCGTTGACCTCAGTCGCGCCGTTGAACGACTTGGTGATGTTCTGCGTGATTTCGCGGAAAGGCACTACGACGCCGGGCTGCGTGCCCTTGACGTAGATGCGTTGTGAATTCGGTAATTGTGTTTCTGAAGCCAGATTTTTTGATTGATTCATGTTTGTTCTTTCTTCCTCCGACGGTGCTAACCGTGTCAGGTTCAAAGGGTCTCCGGTATGGACTCTCAGCCACATGCTTGTGCGGCTCCCCTGAAGTGATCGTTTGATCGCTTTTCTACTACGCAGCCATCCTGCGGTTATTGAAAAGTGAAGTTAAAAAACAGAAAGCCTTCGACTTTGATTTTTTGCCCGTTGACGACGGTTGGTTCAAACAACCATTGCCGTGCAGCCCGTATTGATAAGGGTTGCAATAAAGGATGACCACTCACAGCACGAGCTAAAATGATTTCTCCTTGTTCGTCATAAACAACACGCACGACCACTGAGCCAGACACCCGACTTGATTTGGCAGTATCTGGATAACGCGGAACAATTCTCCTGATGGACTTACTTTCCACATCACCAGCTAATTTCAGGTCAGATTTCGGTGGCGGTGAAAAAGAATCGTCGTCAAACGCGCCAGTATAGGGTCGCGCACGCTTTAGTGATTTTGCTGCATCGCTTTTCCCGGATGGGTCAAGCTCACAGAAAAAATCTGGCGGGCATGTCATTTTCCCTTTGTTGTAAGGACTCATATAAGCTGAACTAAATTTCTGTAACGCCTTCGAGGGTAACATTCCTTGTTCTGTAAAAGCTTTGAGAGATGGGTCAATGCCCATTCCGACTAATTGACCGGCTTCGTTAAAAAGCGGTGCGCCATAGTGTTCTTTGCTTAACGGAGCTTTTGCTTCAACCAACACATAAGCCGACTCAGCACCGGTTTTAGCCCGCAACACATAAACCTTGTCGCCTGCTTTCAGTTTGTCTACCTCTGCTGTCGTTAAACCCTGTGGCCCGCGTTCACGCACCTCCAAAATAAACATATCTCGATCTTTATCCGCTACCTCTACGGACAACGCGTTGTAATTCTGTTTGCCATCTGCGCTGTAAACCGTGAGCCGTAAAGCACCGTCACGATTGGCGTCTTGCAACAAGCGATTAGAAGTCACAATCGTCCACGGGTTGACGAAAAAGCCGTACCCAAAAGGCGTCGCTTTGCCATCTTGTCCGACGTTGTAAAGCACGGCCACTGCGGACAGATTTTGTTCAAGCGTCGGTGGCAAAGTCAGCAAGGCGGGTGGCGCAGGAGTTTGCCCGCCGCTATTGATAGCCAATAAGGCGCTGACATAAAGCATCAAAATCCAATTCAATAGCCTTCTCATTCTTCCTCCTGTTAGCGCGTCAGCCGATACAGCAACACCGCTATCCGTTTAATCAACATCACCATCGAACTCAGTCAGCCCATCTAATCCATCAACAAACTCGGCTGATTGGTTGCGGCCTTCGGCAAGTCTTTCGGGACTCGCTCCATACGTAAATCAATCGAGTCGAATTGCGTAAAAGCGTCTGCCATACGCCGTTGACTCATTTCGATGTATTCGGGGTTAATGTCAATCCCCATCCATTTTCTGCCCAACACTTGGGCTACGCGGCAAGTTGTCCCGCTGCCGACGAAAGGGTCAAGCACGACCTCGCCTTCGTTGGAACTGGAAGCGATGATGCGTTGCAATAGCGCTTCCGGCTTTTGCGTCGGATGAGGCTGGCGTTCGGCGCTGCAATAGTGAACGTGCGAAAACTGCCACACGTCACCCGGATTCGCGCCCGCCATATTGTTGCGTTCGCGGAAGTATTTTTGCGGCACCCGTACTTTATCAAGGTTAAAGGTGAACTGCTTTGATTTGGTGAAATAGAGCAGGTCCTCATGGCGCGGGGAAAAACCAGTTTTGCGCCCCATGCCTTGCGTGTAATGCCACGTAATCCATCCATTGAAATTCAGCTTCAGTTCTTCTTCCAGCAAAACATAGAGCTTGGCGATAAACCTGACGCCCATAAACACATAAAGCGAGCCAGTCGGTTTGAGTACTCTGACAGCTTGCGTCAGCCATTCGTGCGTAAAAGTTTCGTACTCATGCCAGGCTTTCTCGTCGAGATTGTTGCCGTAATGCTTCCCTAGATTGTAAGGCGGGTCAGCTATCAATAAATCAACGGACGAAGCTGGCAGCTTCGCCATTTCCTCAATCGCATCGCCGCAAATCAGACGGTTGTATTTCATATGATGTCTTCCTTGATCCAGCCGTACTTGCGCGCCAACGCGAGCCACGCATCCTCGCCTTATGATCTGATGAATTTGGCGTCCAGCAATTGCAGAAATTCCCAAACGGTGCGCGGTTCCAGTTCAACGTAATGAATGTCGCGGATTTGCAATTGCCCTGTTCCTAACGCGCGATTGTAGTTTAGATCAGCAGCGGAGATGTATTTCAGGTCGTAGGCCGCCGAAGTCGTCACTTCCATTATGCCTTTGGTCATCCCGTTGGCAGCTTCCTTTTCGCCATAGACCTTATGTTTCAACGAAAGGATGACGAAAATGTAATCAGGGTCTTCAAGGTATTCCGTTCTGATGCGCGCATAAGAAGTAATGTTCGGACTTTTGCCAGAAGTCTTGATGTCTTCGGCTGTCGCTTTGACATCCACGTTGGCTGATAAGTAATGCTCAACCCGTTTCTTGCGTTTGAATTGCAGCACAATATCGAAAGGGTCGAGTCGCTTGCCTGCTTGAACGTTGATGAGCGTGTAAGGGTTGGATAGGCCGTCTGCAATTTCTTCAAACTGTTCCAATGCCCAAGCCTCAACGAATGGCCCAGCCACCTTATTGATATTTTCGAGCGGCAGCCCGCGCTTGAGGTTGGTATGAATGAAAATTCGATTATTGCCAGCCGCAATCGCGTTTTGGATTACGGCTGAGATTTGCTTGATGACATAAGCAGAAGCCTCAGCGTAGCCGGAGCTTTCTTGCGGAATCTTTAGTTTCAGATCGTCTCGCATTGTTTCAGGTTAGCGCGTCAGCCGATAGAGCAACACCGCCGTCCGCTTAATCAACATCGGCAGCGAATCCAATTCGCCCCATTCGCCCGGCGCGTGTGAATTGCCGCCTTTACCGCCGAGTCCGACGAGTTGCTGTTCTTCGTTCGTGAGTTTTTGCGTCTGCCCCCATAGCGAACTCGGCAACAGCAGCAGCACTGACAAGACAAAAATCCTTTTCATTGTTATTCGGTTCTCTCAAAAAGGCGCGAGCAGTAAACGAATCACCAATCAGTCAAGACGTCTTTAGCAAAGACGTCGTTGGCATTGCTGCGCCGTTTACTGCCCACAGTTTGCGACTTCGCTACCAACGCACCGGTGTGAACGTCGGCCCCACTGAATGACCAGCAGCTTCCGGCAATTCGCCGTCCTTGCGCTGGCCGACGCGATGATCGAAATGCGCGCCGTACCAGATCACCACGTCCTGGCCGTCCAGCGCTTCGCCGTTGATGAATTGATCGAGGTTGGCTTGCGTATTGCTCGGCCCAGTCGTGTTGATGCCGTCATCGTATTCGCTCGTCAAATTGGTCGTGCCGTTTTTGTAGCGCAAGAAGACCAGATCGTATTTGCCATAGGCATCGCCCGCCGCCGTCGAATCATTCGCCCCGGCAAACAGGTTATAGGCGTCGCCCGTGTTGACGTGTTCGATCAGCCAGTGGCGGTTGCGCTCATAATCGCGGAAGGCCCGGCCTTCGACCAGCACCGGCGTGCCGAAAAAGGCCGTGTCGTATTGCGTGATGCGGTTCTTGCCGGCTTCGGCCACATCAATGTCAAAGCGCCAAAACACGTGATGATGATGCATATTGCAGACGCACGAATTGTCTACGCCATCGAAGCCGAATTCGGGCCGCACGGTGCCGTCTATGCCAAAGTGCCAGCGCGTGATGTAACGGTACCAGCCCGCTTCCAACTCGCTGACCAAGACGACCTCCGTGCCGTCCTGATAAACGGCGACGCCGCGAAAGTTGCCGGTGTCGGTGCCGTTATCCAGCATCGTTTGCGGAGGCGTATTGCACAACCGGAAGCCCGCCGCCACGTCGGTGCCATCGGCGGCAAACATCCCTTCCTGCCATTGCCAATCGCGGTAGGGGCCGCAGGCGTTGCCGTCGTAAAGCACGTTCAGGATCGGCGCGTGCGCGCGTTTGAAGAGCGTCTTGCCGCGATAGAGCACGTTGCGCAATTCGACGCCCGAAGCGCGCGTGCCCGACGACACCGAAGGCCGCACCGCCGTCATACGCCAGATTTCGGTTGCGCCCGAACTCACCACGACATCGAATTGCCCGGCGGTGTTGCGGGGCGTCGTGCCCTGCCCCGCGCCCGGCGGGCCGCACACGTCCGGCGTCGCCAGCGCAGTCGGCGGCGCATAACTCGCGTGCGTCAACACTGAACTGCGAATCATGTTGACGCTGACGATTTGGCCGGGGATGCGCGCATCGCTGGAATGAAAGCCGACGTTCACCGTGCGCTCGGCCAGCGTTCCCATTGCCTCATTCAGCAACGGCGGCATCGGGCGGTAAAAACGCAAAGCCCCGCGCTTGGCTGCGGCCGAAAACAGCACGCTGCGTTTGACGATGTCGCAGGCGGCATAAAACTCATCCTCGCTCGGCAGCGGCTGCCAGTCGGGCGTCGTGAAGGCGATGGCGCGCGTTGAATCAAACGCCCCCTCGGCGACGATGTGGCGGTTGTTGGTGTAATCGTAAAAGGTCACGCTGTAACGTTCGCCTTCCAGCGCACGCGGGAGCGCATCGAGCAACTCGAACGAAAGCTGGCGCACGCGATTGCCGGCCAGATATTTTTGCCCCGTGGGATCGGCATTAATCGCGCTGATGGCCGCGTTCATCATCTCTTGCGTCGGGCCGACGGGTGTGACTGAGATGGTGAGTTGGCCTTGCGTGCGCATAAGCGTCGCGCCGCGGGCCTTGCCCTTGCGCAGCAGGCCGGCAAAGGCAGCCAGCCCCACCATGAGCGTCAAGACCACACTCCATAATAAAACTTTGCGTTGCATGATATTCCCCTTCGCTGCTTAGACTTTGAAGCCTGCGCTGACACGCCTCAACCAGCGTGCCGCCAACGGCCTCATCCGTGCTGTTAAGCGGATTGAACTAAATTTTAGCTGACCGCAATCAATGACTGCCCAGCGGCGGGCTGCGTTGCGCCGCCGCACCAAGACGCTTAGGGAATAACACACGCGTAAGCGCAGGGTCAATGCAGGCAAATTGGTAGCGAAGTTGCCTGGCGCAAGGCCGCCAGCCCGCGCACCGGCGGCCTTGTGCGGTGAAACGCGAACGGCGGAAGCCCCGGCTTTGCTTGCCGGAACTTCCGCCTTTCGTTTCAAGCGCTGATGGGCCACCTGCCTATTCGTTGTCTATGCCGTTGTGCGCGGCGTAATAATCGAAGTAGCTGACGAGGCAATCCTCCGGGCTCAAATCCTGCACGGCAGCGCGCATTTTGCTGAAGTAATTGTCCTTGGCCAGCCCGCCGTTGAGCCGCGTCTGGCGATAGACTTTGAGCATGTCGAGCCGCGTCAGTTCGATCGGGCACGAGTTTGAATCGAAGGTATACCAGTCCCAAAAGAAGCGCAGCCAATCCTCATTGGTGCCCGCGCTGTCCCACGAATCCGCGCAGCCGCCGCCCACGCAGCAAACGTTTTCCAGCCGTCCGCCCGGATCGTTGTCGGCCCCTTGATTAAAGCGTTCCAGATCGTGCGGGCCGGCGAACCAGGCGAAGGCGCCTTCGGTCTCCTTGTTATTCCAAATTCTGGCGGCGATGAAGTGCGCGAAGCCTTCGCGGAAATTGACCGAGTTCCACTCCTTCGAGCTGATCGAATAGCTCGTGCCGCTGACGCCGCAGGCGTTCGGCGTCGTGTTGTTGCTGTAATCGCTGGTGTTCGGCTCGCTGCCATTCACGGCGTCGGCGTGATCGCCGTAATAAAGCGCCGCGATGGCATGGCCCAGTTCGTGCGTGACGACGAATTTGTAGCGCGTCTGCGGATCGGCGCCGCCATTGCCCAGGCGCAGGTAATGCCGCCCGCTGGTGATCGAAGCATTCGAATCACCGTAATGCGCCGACGAGCCGCCGGATTGCGTGTTGTCCATCGCCACGTGAAAGGCCTTGCCGCTCAAGCCATCGTGATAGCGGTACAACCCAAAGGCCAGCGCCGCCATAGCCGTCCATTTCGAATCGTAATTGCCAACCTCGTAGGTATTGGTTCCGTTCGGCGTCGGCGCGACGTTGTTGAGCGCCGCCGAATAGGTCGCGCCGGGGTAACTGGCAAAACTGCTGGGCGCGTCGTGAATGCGCACGTAATTGCCGCTGTCATCGGTCGCGTAGCCGTAAACACGCAGCGTGAAGCCCGTGGTCGAAGCGTGCGACCAACTGAAACAGCCTTCATTGTCGGCGTCGTAAACCTGTTCCCACCCCGCGCGCGACAGCTTCACGCGCACACCGCGCGCCCGCACGCTGAGGTCGCTGTTCGCGCCCAGATAATGATCTTCGGTGCCGCCCGCGTTCGCGCCATTGGGAATGGCAACGTCGGAATCCACCGTGCGGATTTGAAACTTAATGCAGGTGGTGTAGCTGTTGGCGGCCACCAGCGCCACGGTCGGCGTCAGCGTTGGCTGGTTATACGAAAACACGTTCACGCTGGCGCGCTCTGCTGTTGGGGCTTCCATGACCTCCATGACCTCTGCGGCTTCCGGGTCTGGCGCGCCAGGGGCCTGACCCGCGCCGCCATAAGTCACGCGCGTCGTCGTTTCGCCGGGCGCATCAGCGCTACCGCGCGTTGAACGCGCGCGGAAATTGCCCGCCGCGAATTTGCCGCGCAAGGCGCGCGCGCCGTAAAACACGAAACGGCGCGCGCCGTCTTCGCCCGCCAGCGGGGTGTAAGGATGAAAGTAAAGTGGCGGCGCTTCGAGTTGGCGATAGCGGCCTTTGCCGTCCGCCTGGCCGTCGGGCGTCACGCGGGCGACGGCCTGCAACTGGCCGCTGTATTGCACCCGCGCGGCGTCAAAGCCGAACTCGTCCACATCCACCGGTTGTGTGACCATGGCGTGCGCGGGCAACGTGAAGGTGGCGCGTTGCCGCGTTTCCGTGTTCAGGCCGCCGTCATCGGCGACATAGCGCAGCGTCACTTGCTGGGCCTCGGCGGTCAGATTTTCCAGGCGCAATGTGACTGTGCCGCCCGCATAGCTTTCGCTCAAGCCTTCGGTCGAAATCGCTTCCCAGGACAAACGCAGCGGGTCTGGCAAACTCGGCAAGGCTTCTGCATCAAGGCCTGCCTCTGCTTGCGGCGCGCCGCTGGTGAGCGCGGGGAAGAACGTGGCGGCGGTCAATACCAGCGTGCAAAACGCGCTGGCGGTAATGATCCAAAACTTCCGGTTGCGACGATTGGTGAATTGCATTTTCTGTCTCCTTTTTCGGTGAAGCAGCGCGCCAGAACCGGGGCACGGCCCGTTTCCGCGCGGCGCTGCGGTTGTTGATTTCTCTATCCGATGGCGACAAGGTAAGGGCAGTGCGCGGCGTGGGCAGCGAGGTTGCTTACACGACGGCTGCAAGATTGCTTACAGCGGTGTGGGGCCCGCAAACGAAAGGGCCGGCTGACGAAATCAATTTCGTCAGCCGGCCCTTTCGCAGCCGGTCTTTTGCCCGCGCCGTGCCTTAGCAGCGTTGCGCCAGCGCGCGCGGATTGTGCAGCGTGAAATGATATTGCTGGTTGGTCGAGAGATAGCCGCGCTCTTTGTACGACACCAGAATCTTGTTGGTGTGTTCGCGCGTCGCGCCGACCAGCGCGGCGATGTCGCTCTGGGTCAGGCGAATCGGGATGTAGACGGCATTGTCCGGGCGCGGCTGGCCGTAGCGTTCGGCAAAGCTGACCAGTTGGCGCGCGACGCGGCCCTCGGTGTCGAGCGCGGCCAGCGCCTGAATCTGCGCGTTGGCGTGGCGCAAGCGCGCGGCCAGAATCTCGCCCAGGTTGAAGGCCAGCAGCGGAATGGTTTTCAGCCAGCGTTGAAAAGTGGCGCGCTCCGTCCAGTAAAGCTGCGACGCTTCCAGGGTGTGGACGCTGGCCGAACGCTGGCTCGGTTCAAACGCGCTCATCTCGCCGACCACTTCGCCGGGGCCAAGGATCGAGATCAGCACGTCGCGCCCGTCCGCCTGTTCGGCGTGGACTTTGACCGCGCCGCTGGCGATGAAATAGACCGCCTCGCCCGGCTGTTCGGCGGTCATCAGCGGCGCGCCGGCGGGGAAGACTTTGCCGTGCAGCCGTTCCGCCAGTTGTTGCAGGTCGCTCTCGGCCAGGTCGCGCAGCAGCGCAATGCGCCGGAGTTCAGCCAGGCTTGCGGGTTGTAGTTGCGTTGTGTTCATCACGTTCTAAGCCTTTCGCGGTAATTGCCAAGCGGCGCTTCATGCCGCTGTGAGATAACGCGACAAACGGGCGTGAAAACTCCCATGCACTACAATTTTTTTTTGCGGGCGCGGTTGGCATACATGCGCCAGCTAATGGAGACCGCTGTACCCAGCGAAACCGCATGGCAAGCCGCGAAAGAGCGCGACGGGCGCGAGTTCCGCACATCCATTTGTCTGGTTCGTATTCATGGTTGTCTCCGCTCTGTTGATTATCAGTAGATCACGAAATGAACGAAGGGTTTCATTTGCCATTTGTCATTTGAGATTTGTCATTGCCCGGGGCTTGATCAATGTTCAGCGGGGCAGCGAGTGAGCCGGCTCGGGCAATGGCAAATCTCAAATCTCAAATGGCAAACGGCAAATGGCAAATGCTCTTCCTTCCTGCTTTCGTGATCTGCTGATTATGTTTCTACCGCGCCCTCACGGCGCAAAATAGCCCGACGCATCCAAAATCAAATCCGTCGTGAATTGCGTCAACACTTTGAATTTCCCGTCCGCCGGGCTCAGGCCCACGAAGAAGTGCCGGTTGTAACCAAAGGTCGCGGGCGCGGGATAGTTCGACGTTGCGACGAGTGGCGCGGTCGTCAGATTCGCCGGGAACAACGTCAGGAAGCCTGCGCCCGTAGTGTTGACCACCGAGACATTGCCGACGACGGCTTGCGCGCTAGCCGGCAGGGTGCAGAAGTTCGCGGCCATTTGCGTATGCGTCGCCGCGTTGAGATTGCCGGCAATCGGCGCGCCGGTCATGGTGCAGCCGTTGAACCCGGCGCGCGTTTCGAGCAGTCGTACCGGGCTTGGCAACGGATTGAAGAGCAGGCCCGCGCCGTTGGCGTCCACCGCGTCCTCGCTGTAATAGCCGAGGATGTCCACGACCAAGTGCGTGGTCGCAAAGGTGTAAATCTTGAACTTGCCGTCCGTGCCCAGCTTCACGGCAAAGGGCCCGTTGATGACATCGTTACCGGCATAGTTCGAACTCGCCACCGTCGGACGAGTCCCGCCGCTCGGATAAATCGTTAAGTAACCGCCAGCGTTCGGCAACACACTCGTCGCGTTGCCGACCAGCACCTGCGCCGTCGCTGGAATCGAGTTGCACGGCGCAGCGACTGGTGAACGCCCCTGCAACAGCAAATCCAGATTCGGATTCGCATTCGGGTCGCCCGTGCCTGTGAGCGGCGCGCCCGGTGCGAGGCAGCCAGTGAAGCCGGGCCGCGTTTCGAGCAAGCGCACCGGTGTCGCCAGCGCGTGGAAGAACAGCCCGCCCGTATTCGGCGGCGCGTAGTAGCCGGTCACGTCTACGATGACGTGAGTGGTCGCGCTGGCAAAAATCTTGAACGCGCCATCGCCCGCACCCAAGCCCACCGTGAAAACATTGTTGGTGATTTCGTTAGTCTGGAAATTGGAATTGGCGACGGTCGGTTGGGCTGCACTACTCGGGAACAATGTCAGGAAGCCCGGCCCCGACGGCACGACAGTGATGTTGCCGGTGACTGCCGCTGCATTCACCGGGATGCCCGCGCACGTTGTGCGCGCCGGCAGTGTGAGCGTGCCATTCGCATTGATGGGCACGCCTGGCGTCGTACAACCCGTGAAGCCCACGCGCGTTTCGAGCAAGCGCACCGGTTGCGGCAGCGGGAAGAATTGCAAGCCATTCCCGCTGATGATGACGGTATAGGCGCGTGTACCTGTGCAGCCATTCGCAGCCGTGGCGCGCACAGTGAACGTGAACGTCGCCTGCGTGGTCGGGGTGCCAGTCAACGCGCTGCCGCTCGCCAGGGTCAAGCCCGTCGGCAACGAGCCGCTGCTGACGCTGAAAGTATGCGGCGGAGTCTCGCCCGTGGCCGTCAGTGTTTGGCTATACGCCGTGCCGACAAAGCCATTCGGCAAACCAGCCGGGTTCACCGTGACGGCCGAGCAATTGATGATGTCGAGCGCATACGCGCGCGTGCCTGTGCAACCGGCGGCGTCCGTGGACGTCACGGTAAAATTGAACGTGCCCGCCACCACGGGCGTGCCGGTCAGTGCGCCGCCCGCCGCCAGTGCCACGCCATTCGGCAATGCCCCGCTGGTCACGGCGAAGGTATGCGGCGCAGTCCCGCCCGTGGCCGTCAGCGTCTGGTTGTAGCCCTGGGCCAAAAAGCCGTTGGGCAAGGTCGCCGGATTCACCGTGATCGTTGGGCAACTGCCAATCACCAGCGTATAAGCGCGGGAACCCGTGCAATTGCCGGCATCGGTCGCGGTGACCGTAATCGGAAAGCTGCCCGCTTGTGTTGGTGTGCCCGACAGTGTTGCGCCCGCAAAGCTCAAGCCTGTTGGCAACGTGCCGGTCAGGTTGAAAGTCACCGTGCCCACGCCGCCCGTTTGCGTGAAAGTTTGGCTGTACGCCGCGCCCGTCGCCCCCGCCGGTATCGTCGCCGGATTGACCGTGATCGTGGGGCAGCCCGCATTGTTGACGACCAGCGTGTAATTGCGCGCACCGGCGCAGTTGTTCGCTTCAGTCGCGGTGACCGTGATGGGGAAGCTGCCGCTTTGCGTCGGCGTGCCCGCGAGCGTGGCCGTCCCGGCAGTGAAGCTCAGCCCTGCCGGCAAAGCGCCGGTCAACTGAAAAGTAACTGCGCCCAGCGCGCCGCTTTGCGTGAACATCTGTGTATAAGCCGCACCCGTCGTGCCGTCGGGAATCGTCGCGGGATTGATGGTGATCGTCTGGCAAGTGATTTGCAGGTCGTAGGTGCGCTGGACGAAACAGCCATTGGCGTCGCTGGCGCGGATCGTCAGGTTGACGCCGAGCGGTTGTGTCGGCGTGCCGGAAAGCAAGCCGCCCGGTGTAAACGTCATGCCCGGCGGCACCGAACCGCCCGTCACCTGAAACGTGTGCGGCAGCGTGCCGCCCATCGCCGTCAATTGCGTATTCGGATAAGCCACACCGACCGTGCCATTGGGAATCGTCGCCGGATTGAGCGTGATAGCCGGGCAAGTGACTTGCAAATCGTAAGTGCGCTGTCCCGTGCAACCATTCGCATCGGTGGCGCGAATCGTCAGATTGACGCCCAACGGCGCGGTCGGCGTGCCGGAGAGCAAACCGCTCGAACTCAAGCTCATCCCTTGCGGCACCGAACCGCCGACGACCTGGAAAGTGAAGGGCGCAGTGCCGCCCGTCACCGACAATTGCGTAGCCTGATACGGCACGCCCACCGTGCCCGCTGGCACCGCAGCGGGATTGAGCGTGAGCGCCGGGCAATTGATCGTCAGCGCATAGTTCTGTGAGCCGGTGCATTGGTTGGCATCGGTGGCGATGATCGTGAAATTGAAGGTGCCCGGCGTCGTCGGCGTGCCCGCCAGCGTGGCCGTTGCGGCGGTGAACGTCAGCCCCGGCGGCAAGGTGCCCGTGCGGCTAAACGTGTAAGGCGCGCTGCCACCCGACGCCGTGAACACCTGATTGGGATAGGCCACACCCGGATCGCCGTTGGGTAAGGTCGCGGGCGTCAGGCTGATCGTCGGGCATTGCGACGGCACCGCGCCCGGCCAGAAACCGCCTTGAATGGCATACGTGCCGCCGCTGGATTGCGTGGTCAGCCCCTGCCCCAGCGTGCCGGTGATCTCATTCGTGCCGCCGCTGCTGCGTTCGCCGCCGCCCGCGATGACGGCTTGCGTGATGTTGAAGCTGCCGCCGGATTGCACCGGCGCCGCCGCCAGCAACGGGCCGGCGTGTTTGACCGCGCGCACGGGTGGCGCGACGGGCACGGGCACAAGCGGTTTGCGTGACCAACTCAAGGGCGCACCCAGGCGCGCTTGAATCGTCAGCACGCTTACCGTGAGCAGCAAGCCCAGCCAGAGCAGGTGTGAACGTTTGGCGGTGTATTTCATAACTGAATTCTCCTGGCGGTTGGTAACGGGCGCACGGTGCGTGACCGTTACGATTACTACTTGGGCTTTAACCTGGTGGCGGACGTGGTGTTCATCTCTTAACGCGACAGATGAAGCGCAAAACTCTCAACGGAGTCAGATTTTTTTGTGCCCCGGCAGGTGGGGCTTTTCCGCCGGATCAATTTCCGGCAATTGCCCGCCAGCGGCTAACGCCGCGCGCTGGCGCGGCCACGGCTACGCATCTGTTTTTCCAATTTCAGCAGCCGTTGTTCCAGCGCCCGATTGTGCTGTTGCAAGGCCTCGTTTTCGGCCTTGAGTTCCTTGACGGCGTTGATCAATACGACCGAAAGCTGATCGTATTTGACGCCTTCGATCACGCCGGTTTTGTTGTGCGTCACCAGCAACGGCTCGACCTTTGCCACTTCTTCGGCGATCAGACCCAGGTCGGGTTCCTGCCGCTCCTTCCAGTTGAAGGTGACCGGGCGCAACTGCTGGATCAGCTTCAGCCCGTGGCGCAGCGGCTGCACGCGCTCCTTGTACCGCAAGCTGGACGAGCACGAGGAAAGGACGGTGCCGTTGATGCACACATGGGTGGCGCTGGCCGCCGTCAGTGCGCCAATCGAGACCGTATCCGTGCCGTCCCTGCCCAGTTGAATCCGGTTGCTGGCGGTGACGATGGCCTCCGCGCCAATGGCGGTGGCGTTCGACAAATTATTGGCGCCGACATCGGCGTCATTCCCAATGATGGTGTTATGGCCGCCTGTCGCGTTTGTTTTGCCCGCGCTCCTCCCGAAGAAAGCGTTGCTGTTGCCCGTCGTGTTGAAATTGCCCGTGAGTCTGCCGAAGAAAACGTTCCCGGTGCCCTCCGTGTTTGCCTGGCCCGCGCCCAGCCCGAAGAAAGCGTTCTGGAAGCCCGTCGTATTCGACGCGCCCGCGCTGATCCCGGCAAACAGATTGTCGGCTCCCGCAATGGACAAGACACGCCCGTTGTTCAGATTGAATTGCGCCGTCGCATTGACGATGTTGCCGCTCAGCGTGCCGGGCACGTTGACGGCATCCTGCCCGGCGCTGCGCCCCAGCACGATGGTGTTGCTGGCCGAAACGACCGCCCCCGAACCGATGGCCGTGGCGAACGTCAAATTGTTGGCGCCGACATCGGCGTCCTGCCCAATGATGGTGTTTTGGCTGCCGGTTGTGTTCGTATCGCCCGCGTTCCTCCCGAAGAAAGCGTTACCGCCTCCTGTGTTCGCGAAGCCCGCGTTTCTGCCGAAGAAAGCGTTCTGGCTGCCCAACGTGTTCGACTCGCCCGCGCCACTCCCGAAGAAAGCGTTCTGGCTGCCCCCCGTGTTCGCCCCGCCCGCGTCACTCCCGAAGAAAGCGTTGACGGTGCCCCCCGTGTTCGCCCCGCCCGCTTGCGAGCCGAAGAAAGCGTTGCTGCTGCCCGTATTCGCCGCGCCCGCGCCCCCGCCGGCAAACAGATTGCCGCCTCCCGGATTCGACAAGATGCGGCTGCCGTTCAGATTGAATTGCACCGTTGCATTGACCAGGTTGCCGCTCAGCGTGCCGCCCGCCGTGCCGTTGCCGCTGAGGTTGAAATTGGCTGAGGCTTGCAGGGAATTCGAGTTCTGGATGTAGTTCGCGCTGCCGCTGGGAAGGTCCGCCGCCTGCAAGGCTGAACTGGCCCAGTTCGTGCCGTCGCTGCGCAGGTAGTTGGCTGCTGCGCCCGCCGCGCTCAACCCCGTGCCGCCTTTGGTGGTGGGAACCACGCCCAGGCGATTGTTGTCGAGCGTGCCGGTCGTGATGTTGCCGGCATTCAGATTGGTCAGCCCCGCGCCGTTGGCCGTCAGCGCGCCGGTCAC